>NZ_JBVINN010000020.1:0-142709 GCF_055579305.1 Kitasatospora sp. NPDC032757
CGCCCGTGGGCGTCGGCCGGGACCTCGGGGATCTCGTCGCCGACCGGCGCCTCATGCACAACCGTCATCTCGAACCACTCCAAGGGTGAGGGAACCGTCCGAGCCCGCAGGCGGCGATCCGCTCCGCTGGGCGAACACATCTTCGGTCATGCACACTACTGAACGCGAAGGCATCATGGCGGATGGTTGATCAAGTTCGTGTCCACGAACGGGTGTTGCCCGGGTATCTGGCTGATACCGCATCACCTGCGCCCGAAATCAGCGGTCCGAATGGGCCCGGAACCGGGCGGTGCCGGGATTTTCGCGGGCCGGCCCACGGGTGATCGGGCGGCGGGGGGACCGCGTGGATCGGGTGCACGGAAGGGAAGTCGGCGGAGGGCCGGGGCGGTCCCGCGGGACCGATTCCGTCGCTCGCTGTCCACCCCTCGTCAGCACAGTGCACCAATCGTTTACTTGACGATCGGTTAGATCTTGCAGGATTCTGTTCCGCGAAGGGCATGTCCATGGATGTCGACAAGAGGGGAGGTCCCTGCATGGCCGGAAGCGGTCACCTCAGGACCTTGACTCGACGGACATCATGGAATACCCCCGCCCGTGCCGACCTGTCCCGGGCTGCCGGCGGACGGAATGCCACACATCTCAGGGGCATTCGGCAGGCGCAGGCCGAGGACTGCGCGAAGGACCGCCGCGGTTGGGAGCGCATCAAAACACGAAGCGACACGCAATCCGGCTGATCGCCGTCCAAGGGCGAGTCGGGTTGTGTCGCGTCGAAAAGCCGTGGTCGGGCGAGAACCAGACACCGGTCGGTGGATGCCGGCAATGACGCCGGTCCGGTGTGCCCGTTGATCCCCGTCCGGAGTTCCGGCTCCGGCACGTGCAATTCGACGCTCGACGCCGAGGCACGCCCGCTGCCGTGGCACAGCCATGGGAGCAGTCCGTTACGGCCGGGGCACCGGGGATGTCAAGAGGGGTCTTCCCATGCAGAAGAACGACGTTGCTGTCATCGGCATAGCGTGCCGGTTTCCCGGGGCGGAGAACTACCGCCAGTTCTGGGACAACCTGAAACACGGTCGCTCGCACATCGGCGAAGTCCCTCAAAGCCGTTGGGACTGGAGGAAATACGCTTCTCCGGACGGTGATCCCGGCGCGGGACGGGCGCGTACGGGCATCAGTAAATGGGGCGGCTTCCTCACCGGCGTGGACGCCTTCGACGCGGCGTTCTTCCATCTCTCCCCGCTGGAGGCGGAGAGCATGGACCCGCAACAGCGAATCATGCTGGAACTCGCCTGGTCGTGTATCGAGGACGCCGCCGTCCGGCCCGACGCGCTCTCCGGAACCGACGTCGGGGTCTTCCTCGGTTCCTACAATCTGGACTACAAGGAACTCCAGGAGCGGGAGCTCCGCGAGGTGGCGGCGCACCACTCCACCGGAACCGCGGGCGCGGTCATCGCCAACCGCATCTCCCACTTCTTCGACCTCCGCGGGCCGAGCGTGGCCGTCGACACGGCGTCGTCCGCCTCGCTGCACGCGCTGCACCTGGCCGTCCGGTCGCTGAACCAGGGCGAGTGCGGCGTCGCGCTCGCCGGCGGGATCAACCTCGTGCTGACCCCGGGCCGGAACGTCTCCTTCTCCAAGACCGGCATGCTCTCCCCGACCGGCTCCTGCAAGACCTTCGACGAACGGGCCGACGGTTACGTGCGCGGGGAGGGCGCGGGGCTCGTCCTGCTCAAGCCCCTGGCCGACGCCGTCCGCGACGGCGACACCGTCCACGGTGTCATCAAGGGCAGCGCCGCCAACCACAGCGGCCGCACCCGCACCCTGACCTACCCCAACGACGAGGCGCAGGCGCAGGTCGTCGCGGACGCGATCCGCCGGGCGGGGATCTCCCCTGACACCATCGGCTACGTCGAGGCGCACGGGACGGGGACGCCGACCGGCGACCCGGTCGAGATCCAGGGCCTGCTGAAGGGGTTCCGGGCGGCGCGCGGCGACGGTGCGCAGGCCGGTGCGGACGCGGAGGCGGGCGAGAAGGCGGAGGCGGGCCGGAAGGCGGACGCGGAGTCCGGCCGGTCGAACCACTGCGGCCTGGGCTCGGTGAAGCCGAACATCGGCCACCTGGAGGCCGCCGCGGGGATCGCGGGGTTCATCAAGGCCCTGCTGGCGCTGGAGCACCGGCAGCTGCCGGGCCTGAACAACTTCCGGAGCCTGAACCCGCGCATCGAGCTGGAGGGCACGCCGTTCCACATCGTGGAATCCCTGCGCCCCTGGAAGCCGCTGCTCTCGGAGACCGGTGAGCCCCTTCCGCGCCGCTGCGGCGTGAGCTCCTTCGGCTTCGGAGGCACCAACGCGCACGTCGTGCTGGAGGAGGCGCCGCCGCGCCCCGACGCCGCCCGGCAGCCCCGCCCCGGCTACCTGATCTGCCTCTCCGCCCGGACCACGACGGCGCTGGAGCAGCGGATCCGCGACCTGTCCGACTGGCTCGACCAGGAGTGGCCCGGCACCGACCTGACGGACCTCAGCGCCACACTGCTCCTCGGGCGCGAGCACCTCGACCGCCGGACGGCGCTGGTCGTGCGCAGCGCCGACGAACTGCGGGTGAAGCTGAAGCGCCTGCTGGAGGCCGGCCGGGCCCGGAACTGCTTCCACGACCGGGGCTCCGCCGGGCAGCCGGCCCCGGCCGGGGGAGAGCGGTCCGAAGCACCCCGTCCGGACGTCCCGGACACGTTCCACCTCGGCGTGGACCTCCCCGCCGAGGAGTACACGCAACAACTCCTGGCCCTGGCCGAGGCCTTCAGCGAGGGAGCCGACCGCCCCTGGGCGGACCTCTTCCCGGCCGCCGGGGCGCGAAGGCTCCGCCTGCCGACGTACGCGTTCGACCGGCGGCGCTTCTGGATCACCCCGGACGCCACCGACGCCGCTCCGGCGCCGGCCGGGCACGGGGAAGCCGCACACGAAGAAGCCGGGCACCAGGAAGCCGGGAACGAAGAACCAGCATCGGATGCGGCCGGGAACGCGCGCCGCGGGGAGTGGGCAGGTTTGGGCGTCGAAGAGAGTGTCGAGGCGGATCTCCGCAGCATCGCGGGCCAGGTCCTGAAGCTCGCGGCCGACGAGATCCACCCGAAGGACCGGCTGACCGACCTCGGGTTCGACTCGGTCGGCAACACGCAGCTGGCCCTGCGGCTGAGCGGGCACTTCGGGATCGACGTCACGCCCGAGCTCTTCTACACCTACTTCACGCTGGAGATGGTCCGGGACCACCTCGTCCGGGACCACCGGGACGCGGTGCGGCGCACCTACGGGGTGGCCGGGGAAGCCGCCCCCGCCGCGGCCGAGCCGGCGGCGCCCCGGGCCGAAGCCGCCCCCGCCCCCGCGCCGACCGGTACGGCCGCCGCCGACGACGCCATCGCCGTCATCGGGATGAGCGGACGCTTCCCCCAGGCCCGGACCGTCGACGAGTTCTGGAACCTCCTCGCCGAGGGCCGGGAGGCGATCGGGCGGATACCCGCCGACCGGGTGGAGAGCTGGCGCGGCCCCCTCGACGTGACCGGCGTCAGGGCCGGATGGCTGCCCGGCGCGGCCGAGTTCGACCCGCTGTTCTTCGAGATCTCCCCCAAGGAGGCCGAGACCATGGACCCGCGGCAGCGCCTGCTGCTGCAGGAGTCCTGGCGGGCACTGGAGGACGCCGGGTACGGGGCGAAGCAGCTCCGCGACAACACCATGGGCATGTTCGTCGGCGCCGAACAGGGCGACTACCAGCGCCTGACCGGTGACGAGGAGACGCTCACCTCGGGCCACGACGGCATCCTGGCCGCCCGCCTCGGCTACTTCCTGAACTTCTCGGGCCCGGTGCTCAGCATCAACACCGCCTGCTCGGCGGGCCTGGCGGCCGTGCACCAGGCCTGCCTGAGCCTGCGCAGCGGCGAGTGCGACACCGCGGTCGCGGCCGGCGTCAACCTCCTGTCGACCTCCAGGTTCTTCGAGCACGCCACCCAGGCCGGCATGCTGTCGGAGGACGGCGTCTGCTACGCCTTCGACCGGCGCGCCAACGGCCTGGTGATGGCCGAGGCCGTCGCCGTCGTCGTGCTGAAGCCGCTGTCGAAGGCGGTCGCCGACGGCGACCGGATCCACGCCGTCATCCGGGCCAGCGGCGTCAACTACGACGGCCGCACCAACGGCATCACCGCGCCCAGCCAGCCGTCGCAGGCCGCCCTGCTGAGCACCGTCTACGACCGGTTCGGCATCGACCCGGCCGGCATCGACCACGTGGTCGCGCACGGCACCGGCACCCGGCTCGGCGACCCCATCGAGGTCAACGCACTCGCCGGCGTCTTCGGCCGCCACACCGACAAGAAGCAGTACTGCGCCCTGACCTCGGTCAAGACCAACGTCGGGCACACCCTGGCGGCCTCCGGCGTGGTCAGCCTGATCGGCCTGGTGCAGGCCCTGCGGCACGAGACGCTGCCCGCCAGCCTCCACTGCGAGCAGGAGAGCGACTACATCGACTGGGCCCACAGCCCGTTCTACGTCAACCGCGAGGCGCGGCCCTGGAAGGACGAGCCGGGCCGCAAGCGGATGGGCGCGGTCAGCTCCTTCGGTATCAGCGGCACCAACGCCCATGTCGTGGTGGAGAGTCACGGCGCCGAGCCGGTCCGCTCCGGCGCCGGTGACCGGCCCTCCCAGCTGCTCGTGCTCTCCGCGAAGACGGACGAGGCACTGCGGACCAGGGCCGCGGAGCTGCTGGCCTTCCTGCAGAACGACGGGGCCGGCGAGACCGGCCTCGACCGGATCAGCGCCACCCTGCTCGGCGGCCGGCACCACTTCGCCCACCGCTGCGCACTGGTCGCCGCCACCCGGGCGGAGGCCGAGCAGCTGCTCCAGCAGTTCCTCGACGGCAAGAAGGCCCCCCAGCTGTTCCGCGGGGTGGCCGGCCGGGACTTCCAGCCGCAGGTCGCCCTCACCGAGTACGGCAACGAGCTGGTGGCGCGCGCCGCCGGCGCGGCCGCGGACCGTGGCCGCTACCAGGACGCCGTCCGCGCCCTGGCCGACCTCTACACCCAGGGCTACGAGCTCGACTGGGAGCGGCTGTTCGGCGACCGGCCGCCGCTGCGCGCCTCGCTGCCCGGCTACCCCTTCGCACGCGAGACCTACTGGGCCGAGGCCGCGGCGGACGGGTCGCGCCGCGCCCTGCCGGCGGCCGGCCCGGGGCCCCGCCCGCGCCTGCACCCGCTGCTGGACGGCAACGAATCCACGCTCCACGCCCAGCGGTTCGGCAAGCAGCTGTCGAAGGACGAGTTCTTCCTGCGGGACCACGTCGTGGACGGCAAGATCCTGCTCCCGGGCGTCGCCCACATGGAGATGGCGTACACGGCCGCCCGGCTCTCCAGCGGCTCCGAGGCCGTGACGCTCCAGGACATCATCTGGGGCCACCCGATCGTCATGGAGGACGACTCCCGGGCGGTCAACATCGAGCTCAGCCCGCTCAAGCAGGACTCGCTCGAGTACCTCATCTACAGCGAGAGCGACGGCAGGCGGACCGTCTTCTCCCAGGGCCGGGCCAACTACGCCGCGGAACAGCCCTCGCGGGTGCGGGGCAGCATCGACATCCCCGGCATCCTGGGGCGCTGCACCGGCCGCCAGGAGAACGCGGAGATCTTCGCGAGCTTCCGGGAGCTGGGCTTCGGCTACGGCGAGACCTTCCAGGCCATCGAGACGCTCCACTGCGGCGAGACCGAGGCCCTGGCCCGGATCGTGCTCGGGGACGGCCTGGCGGGCGAGTTCCCCGAGTTCACCATGCACCCCTCGCTCTTCGACGCCGCGCTCAACACCCTGCGGGGCATCGGCGAGCAGGACGGCGTGCTGAGAATCCCGTTCAGCCTCGAAGAGCTCGTCGTCTTCGCCCCCATCCCGAGCGTCTCCTACTGCCACGCCACGATCCACCGGATCGCCCGCGACGGCGCGGTCAGCGTCAACCTCGCGATCTGCGACGAGAACGGCGCCGAGTGCGTGCGGGCCACCGGGCTCGTCTTCAAGGAGTTCGCGGCCAAGAAGGACGAGGAACTGCACCTCTACGTCCCGCGCTGGACGGAGGGCACCGGCGAGAGCACCGGGCAGGAGCCGGACCCCGCCGGCGCGGAGCACGTGCTGCTCGTCCTCGACGACGACGAGGCGCGCCCGGCGCGGCTCGCGGACACGCACCCCGGCCGCGTCCTCCGGGTGACGGCCGGGCCCGCCTTCGCGGAGCCGTCCCCGGGCGTCTTCACCGTCGACCGCCGCAGCGGCGCCGACTTCGACCGGCTGCTGCGCACCCTCGACGAGCGCGGGCAGCTGCCGCACGCGATCGCCGACCTCTGGGCGCTGACGCCCGGCCCGTCCGGGCTCACCCTCGGGCTGGAGAGCCTGCGCCACCTCTTCCGTGCCGTGCACCAGGTCGGCATCGAGCACGAGATCCGGTACCTGGCCGTCCTTCCCGGCGAGCCGGGACAGGCCCGTGCGGCCGCGGAGGCGCTCTCCGGGTTCGCGCGCGCCATGACGCCCGTCAACCACCTCTTCCGGATGAACAGCCTCCAGCTCGACGCGACCGCGGGCGCCGGGGCCGTCGCCGACGGCGTGCTGCGGGAACTGCGCCTGGCCGAGGGCCCCACCGCGCGCGGCGGGCACGAGATCCGGCACGCCGACGGCACCCGCTCCGAGCGGGTCCTCCAGCCGTGGAACGGCGGCGGCCGGCCCGCGGCCTCGGCGCTGCCCCTGAAGGAGGGCGGCGTCTACCTGATCAGCGGCGGCGCCGGAGCGCTCGGGCTGCACCTCGCCGGCTACCTCGCCCAGCAGTGCCGGGCCAGGCTCGTCCTGCTCGGCCGCCGGCAGCCCGACGCCGAGCGGCGCGGGAAGCTCGCCGCCCTGGAGGCGGCCGGAGCCGAGGTCCTCTACCTCGCCTGCGACGTGGCCGACCGCGACGACGTCGGCCGGGCACTCGCCGCGGCACGCGAGCGCTTCGGCACGCTGGACGGCGTCTTCCACAGCGCCGGCCTCGTCGGCAGCGCCGGCGTCATGGAGGCCGGGCAGGCCGAGTTCGACGCCGTCCTGGCGCCGAAGCTGCACGGCACCGTCCACCTGGACGAGCTGACGCAGCAGGACCCGCTGGACTTCTTCGTCCTCTTCTCGTCCATCGCCGCCTACGTCGGCGACTTCGGGCAGGGCAGCTACGCCGCCGCCAACCGCTTCCTCGACGCCTACGCCCACCAGCGGGAGGCGCTGCGGGCCGAGGGCCTGCGCCACGGCCGGAGCATCTCGATCAACTGGCCCTACTGGGACGAGGGCGGGATGCTCGGCGACATCGAGCAGGACGGCACCGCCAAGACCCTGTACTACGACTACTCGGGCATGCGCGGCCTCAGGACGGCCGAGGGCATCCGGGCGCTGCTGACGATCCTCGTCTCCGGCGAGACCCAGGTCGTCGTGACCAAGGGCGAGCGGGCGAAGATCGAGAAGGTGCTGCGGGTGGCCGGCGCGGACCGGGCCAAGGCCGCCCGGAAGGCCCCGGCGCCGCGGGCCGCGGTGCCCGCCGCGACGGTCCGCCCGTCGGTCCGGGCACGCGTGACCGTCTCCGTCCCCGTGGCCGCGGAGCCGGTGGTGGTTGCGGGTGGTGGTTCGGAGGAGTTGCTGGGGCGGACGGTCGAGTACCTGAAGGACCGGTTGTCGCAGGTGTTCCGGATTCCGAAGGGGCGGATCGACGCTGCTGCGGAGTTGGGTGAGTACGGGATCGAGTCGATCCAGATCATGGAGTTGATGCGGCTTCTGGGGAAGGACTTCGAGTCGATCCCGGGGACGTTGTTCTTCGAGTAC
This sequence comes from Kitasatospora sp. NPDC032757, assembly GCF_055579305.1. NCBI lineage: Bacteria > Bacillati > Actinomycetota > Actinomycetes > Kitasatosporales > Streptomycetaceae > Kitasatospora > Kitasatospora sp. NPDC032757. The sequence goes on from NZ_JBVINN010000020.1 coordinate 7,840, forward strand.
CGGACGATCGACGAGTTGGCGGGGTACTTCTCGGAGAACCAGGCGGAGCGGCTGCGCGAGCTGCTGGGCCTCGGGGAGTCCGCCGCCGCGGCGCCGTCCGCCCCGGTGGTCTCCGCGCAGCCGGTGCCGGCCGTGCCGGAGCCGGTGGTGGTTGCGGGTGGTGGTTCGGAGGAGTTGCTGGGGCGGACGGTCGAGTACCTGAAGGACCGGTTGTCGCAGGTGTTCCGGATTCCGAAGGGGCGGATCGACGCTGCTGCGGAGTTGGGTGAGTACGGGATCGAGTCGATCCAGATCATGGAGTTGATGCGGCTTCTGGGGAAGGACTTCGAGTCGATCCCGGGGACGTTGTTCTTCGAGTACCGGACGATCGACGAGTTGGCGGGGTACTTCTCGGAGAACCAGGCGGAGCGGCTGCGCGAGCTGCTGGGCCTCGGGGAGTCCGCCGCCGCGGCCCCGGCCGCCCCCGCTCAGCCGCTCCGGACCCAGCCGGCTCCGGCCGTCTCCGTCACCCCGGCGGCCACCGCCGCGCCGGCCGCGCAGGAGCGCCCGCAGGCCGCCGGACGGTCGCGCGACGTGGCGATCATCGGCGTCAGCGGCCGCTACCCGAAGGCCTGGGACCTCGACGAGTTCTGGAAGGTCCTGGAGCGCGGCGAGGACTGCATCGAGGAGATCCCGCCGCACCGCTGGGACAAGGACGAGCACTACGCCGCCGAGAAGACGCCCGGCAAGAGCAGCAGCAAGTGGGGCGGGTTCATCGACGGCGCCGAGAACTTCGACGCCCTGTTCTTCAACATGTCGCCGAACCAGGCCGCGCTGACCGACCCGCAGAGCCGGCTGTTCCTCCAGTCCGCCTGGGAGGCGATGGAGGACGCCGGGTACACGCGCAAGACCCTGAGCCCCGACAAGGCGCGCAAGGTCGGCGTCTACCTCGGCATGATGTGGAACGAGTACCAGCTGCTCAGCGGCCAGGAGGTGGTCCTCTCCGACCGTGCCGCGGCCTCCAACGCCGTCTCCTACTTCTTCAACCTGCACGGGCAGAGCCTGACCGTCGACACCGCCTGCTCGTCCTCGCTCTACGCGATCGCCATGGCCGTCGAGAGCATCCGCAACGGCACCGCCTCGCTGGCGTTCGCCGGCGGGGCCAACCTCTCGCTGCACCCCAACAAGTACGTGTCGCTCAGCCAGATGAACTTCTTCGCCAAGGACGGGCGCTGCCGCTCCTTCGGCGACGGCGGCACCGGCTACGTGCCCGGCGAGGGCGTGGGCTGCGTCCTGCTCAAGCCGCTCGACCAGGCCGTCGCCGACGGCGATCACATCCACGGCGTGATCCGCGGCGTCGCCACCGTCCACGGCGGCAAGACCAACGGGATGACGGTGCCCAACCCGCTGGCCCAGGCGGAGATGGTGACGGCCGCCCTGGCCGACGCCGGCCTCTCGGCGGAGGACATCAGCTACATCGAGGGCCACGGGACGGGCACCTCGCTCGGCGACCCGATCGAGATCACCGGTCTGACCCGGGCCTTCCGCAAGCACACCGCGAAGAAGCAGTACTGCCCGATCGGGTCGGTCAAGTCGAACATCGGCCACCTGGAGGGCGCGGCCGGCGTCGTCGCCGTCACCAAGGTGCTGCTGCAGATGCGGCACGGGATGCTCGCGCCGTCCCTGCACTCCGAGAAGCTGAACCCCTACATCGACTTCGCGAACACGCCGTTCTACGTCCAGCAGGAGCTGGAGCCGTGGACCCGCCCCACGCGGACGGTCGACGGCGTGACCCGCGAGCTGCCCCGGATCGCCGGCGTCTCCTCCTTCGGTGCCCACGGCGCCATCGCCCACGTGATCATCGAGGAGTACGTCCCCGCGGAGGAGCCGCGCACCGGCCGCACCGCGCAGCCGCAGATCGTCGCCCTGTCCGCCAAGGACGGCGACCGCCTGCGGGAGAAGGCCCGGGCGCTCCTGACGTGGCTGTCGGAGCAGGGCCGCGACGCCGCTCTGCCGGACATCGCGTACACGCTCCAGGTCGGCCGGGAGGCCATGGAGGAGCGGCTCGCCCTGGTGGTCGACGGCCACGACGCGCTGCGCGAGAAGCTCCGGGCCTTCCTGGACGGCGGGCAGGACGTCGAGGACGTCTTCCACGCCGGCGTGCGGCAGCACAAGGACACCGTCGCCCTCCTGGAGGCCGACGAGGAGATGCAGGAGGTGGTGGCGCGGTGGCTGGAGCGGGGCCGGGGCGAGAAGCTGGCCGAGCTCTGGGTCAAGGGCCTGGCCCTCGACTGGGACGCCCTCGCCCGAGGCGCCGAGGTGCGCCGCATCCCGCTGCCGACGTACCCGTTCGCGCAGGAGCGGCACTGGCTGGACGCGCCCAGGCCGCTGTCCCTTGGCCGGGCACCGGCCGGGCCGGTCGCGGCTGAGCCGGCCGCCGTCGTGCCGGTTGCCGTCGCGCCGGCCGGTGCGGCGTCGACCGTCGCCGCAACGGTCCCCGTGTCCGGGGAGCGGACCAGGCCGCTCGCCTTCGTGGAGGGCTGGGAGCCGCAGGCCCTGGACGGGGCGGCGGCGCGCAAGGTCGGCGGGATCGTCTTCCTCTGCACCGGCGCGGAGCGCCAGGCCGAGACCGCCCGGGCCGTGCGGGCGCTCGACCCCGCCCTGCCGGTCGCCTTCGTCGGCTTCGGCGACACCTGCCGCAAGGTCTCGCCGGACTCCTACGACGTCCGGCGCGGTGAGCCCGAGGACTACCGGGAGGCGTTCCGCGACCTCGCGGCGAACCGGCCCGGCATCGACGCGGTCGTCGACCTCCGGGCGCTGGAGCCCGGTTCGGACCTCGAGGACTTCGGCGACGTCGTCCTGACCCTCCAGGCCGTGGCCGCGGCCAAGCTCCCCGCGCGGCGCCTCGTGCTCGCGGGGGAGTACCGCGACGGCGTCGAGCGCGCCCTGCTGGAGGCGAACCTCGGCTTCGAGCGCTCGCTGGGCCTCGTGATGCCGCAGCTGTCCGTCGTGGCCGTGCTCCAGGACGCCGCCGACCCGCAGCGGCCCGCCACCGCGGCCGCGTGGACGGAGCGGCTGCTCGCCGAACTGCGCACGGAGAAGGCCGTCAGCGCGCTCTACCGCGCGGGCGGACGCTTCGTCAGCCGGGTCCGGCCCGTCGCCCTCGCCGAGCGCCCCGGCGCCCTGCGGCGCGGCGGCACCTACCTGGTCACCGGCGGGGCCGGCGGCCTCGGCATGATCGTGGCCCGCCACCTCGCCGAGAACTACGCGGCGAACCTCGTGCTGACCGGCCGTTCCGCACTGGACGCGGCGCGGCAGGAGAAGCTCGACGGCCTGACCGCCGCCGGGGCCCGGGCCGTGTACGTGCAGGCGGACGTGGCCGACGCGCAGGACATGAAGCGCGTCGTGGCGCAGGCCCGCGAGCGCTTCGGAGCGCTGAACGGCGTCGTCCACGCGGCCGGCGTCCAGGGCGAGGGCAGCGTCCTCCAGAAGGAGCTGAGCGCCTTCGAGGGGATCCTGGAGCCCAAGATCCGCGGCACGCTGGCGCTGGACGAGGCGCTGGCGGGCGAGGACGTCGACTTCGTCTGCTACTTCTCCTCGACCTCGGCCGTCATCGGCGACTTCGGCACCTGCGACTACGCGGTCGGCAACCGCTTCCAGATGGCCTACGCCGCCCACCGCGACGCGCGGGTGAGGGCCGGGCAGCTCTCCGGGCGGACGGTGGTCGTCAACTGGCCGCTGTGGCGCGAGGGAGGGATGGGCTTCGACCAGGACACCACCACGATGCTGCTGCGGTCGAGCGGCCAGGACTTCCTGGAGACGCGGGACGGCATCGCGCTGTTCGAGCAGCTGCTGGCCCAGGACGCCTCCCAGCACATGATCCTGGTGGGCCGGCCGAGCCGGGTGGTCCGCTTCCTCGGCCTGACGCAGCCGCAGCCGGCCGCCGTCCCGACCCGGCCGGCCGTCCCCGCCGTGCCGGCGATGAGCCCCGAGGAGGGCCTGGACCGGGACCTCAGGGAGATCATCAGCGGGGCCGTCAACATCGCCCTCGACAAGATCTACGAGGACGACAACCTCTCCGACTACGGCTTCGACTCGGTCAGCCTGGCCGAGCTGGCGGCCCGGCTCGGCGCGCACTACGGCGTCGAGGTCTCGCCCTCGCTCTTCTACAGCCACTCCACGCTGCGCAAGCTCAGGGGCTGGTACGCGGCCGAGCACAAGGACGTCCTCGCCGCGTTCTACGGCGGCGGCGCGGACGACGCCGCGCCCGTCGTCGAGGTGGCCGAGCCCGACTGGTTCCGGGAGGCGCTGGACCAGGCCGCCCCCGAGGCCGCCCCGGCCCGCCCCACCGTCGTCGCCACCGGCGCCACCGGTGAGGTGGCCGAGGCCATCGCCGCCGTCGAGGCCGCCACGGCCGGGCAGCGGACGGCCGGCACCCTGCCGGAGCCCGCCGCCCGGGCACCGTTCGGGCGGGGCGGGGACGACGACGCCATCGCCGTCATCGGCATGAGCGGCCGGTTCCCCGGCGCCGACGACGTCGACCGGCTCTGGTCCGTCCTCGCCGAGGGCCGCGACACCGTGACCCCGGTCGGCCGCGAGCGCCTCGCCCTCTGGGGCGAGCCCGAGGACAGCCCGTTCGGCGCCTTCCGGGTCGGCCAGCTGTCCGGGCCGGACGAGTTCGACCCGCTCTTCTTCGAGCTCTCCCCCAAGGAGGCGCAGAGCCTCGACCCGCGCCAGCGGCTGCTCCTCCAGGAGTCGTGGCGGGCGCTGGAGGACGCGGGCTGGAAGCCGGCGGCCACCCGCCGGGTCGGCATGTTCGTCGGCGTCGAGCAGGGCGACTACGGCGACCTCGCCCGCGGCACCGGCAGCATCACCGCCAACCACGACGGCATCCTCGCCGCACGGCTCTCCTACTTCCTGGACCTCAACGGCCCGGTGATGGCCCTCAACACGGCCTGCTCCTCCGGGCTCGTGGCGGCCCACCAGGCATGTGCGAGCATCCGCAACGGCGAGTGCGAGACCGCCCTCGCCGCCGGGGTCAGCCTGATCACGACCCCGCAGCTGCTGACCGGCACCCAGCAGGCCGGCATGCTCTCGGAGGACGGCGTCTGCCACGCCTTCGACAAGCGTGCCAACGGCATGGTGCTCAGCGAGGCCGTCGCCGTCGTCGTCCTGAAGAAGCTCTCCGCGGCCGTCGCCGACGGGGACCGGATCCACGCCGTCATCCGCGCCAGCGGAATCAACTACGACGGCCGGTCGAACGGCATCACCGCCCCCAACGGGGACGCCCAGACCGAGCTGCTGCGCTCCACCTACCGGCAGTACGGGGTCGACCCGGCGGACATCGAGTACGTCGTCGCGCACGGGACGGGCACCCGGCTCGGGGACCCGGTCGAGATCAACGCGCTCAACGACGCCTTCAAGGGGTTCACCGACAAGCAGCAGTACTGCGCCCTGACCTCGGTCAAGTCGAACGTCGGGCACACGCTCGCGGCCTCCGGCCTCGTCAGCCTCATCGGGCTCGTCCAGGCCATGCGCCACGAGACGATCCCGGCGAGCCTGCACTGCGAGCAGGAGAGCGAGTACATCGCCTGGAAGGACAGCCCGTTCTTCGTCAACAAGGCGAACCGGGCCTGGCCCGAGCGCCCCGGGCGCAGGCGCGTCGCGGCCGTCAGCTCGTTCGGGATGAGCGGGACCAACGCACACATGGTTGTGGAGAGTTATCCGGTGCAGAACGACGACGAGGCCGCGACGATGCCCGCCCACCTGCTGGCCCTGTCGGCCAAGTCCGAGGAGTCGCTGCGGCAGCGGGTCGCCGACCTGATCGACTTCCTGGAGGACGCCACCCGCCCGCAGGGCCTGCGCGAGGTCGGCGCGACCCTGCTCGACGGCCGGCCGCACTTCCGGCACCGCTGCGCCGTGGTGGCCCGCGACGCCGCCGAGGCCGTGCGCCTGCTGCGGCAGTGGAGCCGGGACGGACAGGCGCCGGACGTCTTCACCGCACGGGTGCCCAAGGGCTTCGCGCCGAAGGAGGAGGTGCGCGAGGCCGGCAACCGGCTGCTGGAGCAGGCGGCCCTGCTGCACCACGACGCCGCGCTCCACACCGACGCGCTGCGCGCCGCCGCCAAGGCCTACTGCCAGGGGAACGACCTCGAATGGCTGCGGCTGTTCGGCGGCCGCCGCCCGGCCCCGGTCTCGCTGCCCGGCTACCCCTTCGCCCGGAAGCAGCTGTGGCAGGACGTCGCGCCGCAGGCGCCGGGCGTGCCCGGCCACCCGCTGCTGCGCGCCGCCGAGCCCGGCCGGCCGGCCGGCACGACCCTCACCGGCCGGGAGTTCTTCCTGCGCGACCACGTCGTGGCCGGGGAGAAGGTCCTCCCCGGTGTGGCCCACCTGGAGCTGGCCCGGGCCGCCCACGCCGCCGACCGGGCGGACGGGGCTGGGCGGACCGGCGGCGTCTCGATCCGGGACGTCGTCTGGATGCGGCCGGTCAAGGTCGGTGACACCCCGTCGGACGTGCGGGTCGAGCTCGAACCGGACGCCACCGGCGTGCGCTACCGGATCCTCGCCCCGGTCGCCGGCGCGCAGCCGGCCGTGCACAGCCAGGGCCGCATCGTCGTCGCCGACACCCCGCGCCCGGCCCCGCTGGACCTGGCCCGGCTGCGGGCCGAGTGCGGATCCTTCGAGATCGCCGCCGCCGAGGCCTACGCCTCGTACCGGCGCAGGGGGATCGCCTACGGGCCGGCCTTCCAGGGCCTGGTGCGGATCCTCGTCGGTGAGGGGCAGGCGCTCGCCGAGCTGGCGCTGCCGCAGGAGGCGGAGCACGGCCTCGAGCGCCTCGTGCTGCACCCCAGCCTGCTCGACGCCGCGCTGCAGGCCTCCGTCGGCCTGCTGGACGCCACCGACGGCGCCCACCTGCCGTACGCGCTGGAGGAGTTGGAGATCCTCGGGCCCTGCACGCCGACCATGTGGGCCTGGCTGCGGCGCAGCGGCCGGGCGGCCGCGCAGGGCGGCGGGGCGCAGGGCGGCGACAAGCTCGACATCGACCTGTGCGACGCGCAGGGCAACGTGAGCGTGCGGATCAGGGCGTTCAGCACCCGCCCCGTCAGGCGCGACACCCAGGCGGTGCCCGCCGAGGCCCCGGCCGCGGGGCGGCTGACGCTGCTCAAGCCGGGCTGGGAGCAGGCCGAGCCGCCGTTCCCGCCGGCCGCGCAGCGCGGCCCCGGCGGCCGGATCCTGCTCGTCGGCGACCAGCCGGACGCGCTGGGCTCGGTCCTCACCGGGCACGAGGGCGTCGAGGTCCTGCTGCTGCGGGCCGGCGACACCGTCGAGGGCCTGCGGGCCCGCCTGGCACGCGGCGGCGCGGCCTACGACCAGGTGGTCTGGGTGGCCGGCGGCGGCACGCCGGTGGGGCCGGAGAGCGACGCCCTGGTCGAGCGGCAGGAGGAGGGCGCGTACGCCGGCTTCCGGCTCGCCAAGGCGCTGCTGGCGCTCGGTTACGAGAAGCGGGCCCTGGAGTGGACCGCCGTGACCGTCCGCAGCCAGTTCGTCGACGACGCCGACGAGGTCGACCCGACCCACGCCGGCGTCCACGGCCTGCTGGGCTCGCTGGCGAAGGAGAACCCGCGGTGGCGGGTGCGCCTCGCCGACGTCGAGGAGCTGCGCGAGTCCGTCCTGCGCGAGGCGCTCGACCTCCCGGCCGAACCGGTGGCCGCCACCTGGGCGCACCGCGGCGGGCGGTGGTACCGCCAGACCCTGGTGCCCGTGCCGGCCGACGCGGCCGCCCGGGAGGACGCCACGGCGTACAAGCACGGCGGCGTCTACGTGGTCATCGGCGGCGCCGGCGGCCTCGGGGCGGCCTGGACCGAGCACGTCGTGCGCGACTACCGGGCGCAGGTGGTCTGGATCGGCCGCCGCCCCGAGGACGAGGCGATCCGGGCCCGGATCGCCGAGCTGGGCCGGCTCGGCCCCGCGCCCTGGTACCTCCAGGCCGACGCCACCGACCGGGACTCCCTCGCGGCCGCCGTCGCCCGGGTCAAGGCGCGCTTCCCGCAGATCAACGGCGTCGTCCACTCCGCCATCGCCCTGCTCGACCAGAGCGTGGCGCGGATGACCGAGGACCGGTTCCGGGCCGCCGTGCGGGCCAAGGTGGACGTCAGCGTCCGGATGGCCCAGGTGTTCGCCGGAGAGCCGCTGGACTTCGTGCTGTTCTTCTCCTCGCTCAACTCCTTCCAGCGCTCCGCCGGGCAGAGCAACTACGTCTGCGGCTGCGTCTTCAAGGACGCCTTCGCCCGGCTCCTCCAGCAGACCTGGCCCGCCACCGTGAAGGTGATGAACTGGGGCTACTGGGGCAGCGTCGGCGTCGTCGCCGCCGACGCCTACCAGCGGCGGATGGAGCTGGACGGCATCGGCTCCATCGAGCCCGCCGAGGGCATGGCGGCCCTGGACGTGCTGCTCTCGGGCCCGTTCGACCAGCTCGCCGTCGAGAAGACCACGACCCCGAAGCGGGCCGGGCACCGGGCGGCCGGTGCCGCCGGCACGGTGCGGACCGCGGACGAGCGCCGGCTGCAGCGCGTCCTCGCCGACTCCGGCAGCGCCCGGGGCTTCGACGACGAGCTGCTCTGCGAGCTCCTCTTCACGCAGCTGCGGGCCCTGGGGCTGAAGGCGGCGGGCGGCAGCGTCGCCGAGCTCCGGGCCGCCCTGAAGCCGGGCGGCGGCTACGACCGCTGGCTCGACGAGAGCCTGCGCATCCTGGCCGGCCACGGCTACCTGGCGTACGACGGGCACGGCGCCGGGCACTACACGCCGACCGCCAAAGCACCGGCCGACGGTGACGCCGTGTGGCGGCGCTGGGAGGCGCTGTGCCGGGAGAGCAACGGCGCCAGCGCCTACGTCAACCTGCTGGACCCGGCGCTGCGCGCGTTCCCGGAGGTCCTCACCGGCCGCCGGCCCGCGACCGACGTCATCTTCCCCGCCTCGTCCATGGCGCTGGTCGAGGGCGTCTACCGGCACTGCGACAGCGCCGACGCCCTGAACGAGATCATGGCGGACGAGGTGGCGGCCCGGGTCGCGGCCCTGCTCGACCGGGACCCGGCCCGCAAGGTGCGGATCTTCGAGATCGGCTCCGGCACCGGCGGCACCAGCGAGAAGGTGCTGCGCCGGCTCGCCCCGTACCGCGACGGCGTCGCCGAGTACCGCTACACCGACCTCTCCCGGTACTTCCTGCTCAAGGGGCAGAAGGAGTTCGGCGCCGAGCACCCGTACGTGCGGTTCGGCCTGTTCGACGTGGAGCGCGAGCCCGCGGCGCAGGGCGTGACCGAGGGCGGTTACGACATCGTCCTCGCCACCAACGTCCTGCACGCCACCCGCGACGTGCGGGCGGCCGTCCGGCACGCCAAGGCGCTGCTGGGCGCCGACGGCGAGCTCGTGCTCAACGAGATGGCCGCGCGCACGCTGTTCCTGCACCTGACCTTCGGTCTGCTCGACGGCTGGTGGCTCTACCAGGACGCCGAGCTGCGGATCGAGGGCTGCCCCGGCCTGGCGCCCGCGACCTGGCGGACGGTGCTGGAGGAGGAGGGGTTCGGCCCCGTCGCCTTCCCGGCCGCCGCGGTGCACGACGCCGGGCACCAGATCGTCGTGGCCCGGGCCGGTGCCACCGTGGCCGCGCAGGCCGGTGCCGCCGTCCTGGCCGGGTCTGCCGACCTGGCCGGGCCCGCTGCCGTGGCCGCCGCGGTGCCGGTCGCGGTGACCGCCGCCGTGCCGGGCGAGGGCGAGGTGCGGGCGCAGGTGCAGCGCACGATCGTCGACCGGATCCAGACCTCCCTCGGGCTGGCCGCGAGCGAGATCCACGAGGAGGACGCGTTCGCCGACTACGGCGTGGACTCCATCCTCGGCGTGCAGCTGATCCAGGACCTCAACGAGGTGCTGGGCGGTGTGCTGGTGACCACCGACCTCTTCGACCACGGCTCGGTGCGCCGGCTGGCGGCGTACGTCGCCGACGCCTTCCCGGAGCAGGCGCGGGCGCTGGTGGCCCCGGTGGCGGCCCCGGCCGTTGCCCCGGCCGAAGCTCCGACGGTGGTTCCGGCCGAGGTCCCGATCGTGATCCCGGCCGTTCCGGCCGGGGCCCGGGAGGCCGGTGCCTTCGACGCCGCGGCTGCCGAGGCACGCGTCCGGGAGGTGATCGTCACGCAGATCGAGCACTCCCTCGGCCTGGACCGCCGGGAGATCTCCGAGGAGGACGCGTTCGCCGACTACGGCGTCGACTCCATCCTCGGGGTCGGGCTGACGCAGGATCTGAACACCGCCCTCGGCATCACGCTGGCGGCCACCGACCTGTTCGACCACAGCTCGGTGCGGGCGCTGGCGCGCTACGTGGTGGAGTACCACCGCGACGAGGCGGCCGCCGCCTTCGTCGGGGAGCCCGCGCCGGCCGCCTCGACCCGCGCCGCCGTCGTGCCCGCCGCCGTCGCCCCGGCTCCGGTCGTCGCTACCGCCGTCCTTCCCGCGCCGGTGCCCTCGGCCACCGCCGGCCCCGTCACCGCCGCCCCCGTCACCGCCCCCGCGCCGGAGGCCCCCGTGGCCGTCGCCCCCGCCGCTGCGGCGGACCCGTCCACCGAGCCGATCGCGATCATCGGCCTGAGCGGCAGGTTCGGTACCGCCAAGGACGTCCACCAGCTCTGGCAGCACCTCGCCGAGGGCCGCAGTCTGGTCGGCGAGATCGACCGCTGGGACCTCTCGACCTACGTGTCCCCCGGCGCCGGCCACCCCCGGTACGCCTCGCTCATGGACGACATCGACCTCTTCGACCCGATGTTCTTCCAGATATCCGGCCTTGAGGCCACCTACATGGACCCGCAGCAGCGCCTCACGCTGGAGGAGTCCTGGAAGGCGCTGGAGGACGCCGGCTACGCCGGTGAGGCGGTCCGCGGCCGGGCCTGCGGGGTCTACATCGGCACCCAGGTCAGCGACTACCTGACCGCGCCCGCCGAGGACGCCCCGGCCCAGGCCATGTGGGGCAACGCCGAGGCGATCATCCCGGCGCGGATCTCCTACTACCTCGACCTCCAGGGCCCCGCCATCGCCGTCGACACGGCGTGCTCCGGCTCGCTGGTCGCCATCCACCTCGCGTGCCAGGCGCTGCGCGCCGGTGAGGTGGAGCTGGCGCTGGCCGGCGGGGTCTCGGTGCAGTGCGCGCCCGACTACTACCTGGCGGCCCACAAGGCCGGCATGCTCTCCGACACCGGGCAGTGCCACACCTTCGACGAGCGGGCGGACGGCTTCGTCCCCGGCGAGGGCGTCGGCATGGTCGTGCTCAAGCGCCTGCGGGACGCCCTCGCCGACGGCGACCACATCCACGGGGTGGTGCGCGCCTCCGGCCTGAACCAGGACGGCACCTCCAACGGCATCACCGCGCCGAGCGCCAGGTCGCAGGAGCGGCTGGAGCGTACGGTCTACGACACCTTCGGGATCGACCCGGCCGGCATCCAGCTGGTCGAGGCCCACGGCACCGGCACCAAGCTCGGCGACCCGATCGAGTTCCAGGCGCTGAGCCGGGCGTTCCGCCACTACACCGACAAGCAGGAGTACTGCGCGATCGGCTCGGTGAAGACCAACATCGGGCACGCGGCACCGGCCAGCGGCGTCGCCGGCCTCGCCAAGATCCTGCTCGCCATGCACCACCGCGAGCTGCCGCGCTCCCTCCACTTCGAGCAGGGCAACGCCCACATCGCCTTCCGGGGCAGCCCGTTCTACGTGAACACCGTCCACCGCGACTGGACGGCCGGGCCGGGCCGCCCGCGGCTGGCCGCGCTCAGCTCGTTTGGCTTCAGCGGCACCAACGCGCACCTGGTGATCGAGGAGGCCCCCGAGCGGCCGCGCACCGCGCCGGCCGCCGCCGGCCAGCTGGTGGTGCTCTCCGCGCTCTCCCGGGACCAACTGCGCACCCAGGCGGCTCAGTTGCTGGACCACCTGGACGGCAACCCGGGCGTCGGGCTGGGCGACATCGCCCTGACCCTGCTCCTGGGCCGGCGGCACTGCCCGGTCCGCCTGGCCTGCGTCGCCCGGGACACCGCCGAGCTGGTGGCGCGGCTGCGCGAGTGGCTCGCGGACGGCCGCGAGGAGCACGTGCGCGTCGCCGACCTCGCGGACCACGCGCCGCGCCCGCAGACATCCCTGGAGCAGTTCGGCAACAGCTGCATCCGCCAGTGCGCCGAGGGCGCGGCCGGGACGGCCCGGACGGAGCAGCTGGAGGCCGTGCGCGACCTGTACCTCCAGGGCTACGAGCTGGAGTACGCGCGGCTCTTCGCCACCGGCGCGCACCTGCGCGTCCCGCTGCCGACCTACCCCTTCCTGCGGCAGCGCTACTGGCTGCCCGAGGAGGCCCGGACGCAGCGTCCGGCCCTGCCCGCCGCCCCTGCTGTCGCCGCCCCCGCAGCGGCCCTGCCCGCCGCCCGCACGGCCGGCCCGGAGGACGGCGACCACCTGTCGCTGGCGCCGCTCTGGGTCCGCGAGCCGGCCCCCGAGCCGGCCGCCGGCCCGGGTATCGTCCCGGCCCTGGACGGCAACGTCGTGGTCGTCGGGGGAGACGCCGCGGAGCACGCCGCCATCGCCGCCCTCTGTGCCACGCCGCACTTCCTCACCACCAGCGACACGCAGAGCACCGAGGCGCTCACCGCGGCGCTGCGGCGCGTCGGCACCGTCCGGCACCTCGTCTGGATCTCGCCGGCCGACGACAGCGCCGAGGCCACCGCGCTGCTGCGGCGCACCGACGCCGGCGTGGTGACGTTCTTCCGCCTGACCAAGGCCCTGTTCGCACTGGGCTACGGCAGCGAGGAGCTGAGCTGGACGGTGGTGACCCGGCAGACGCAGTCCGTGCTGCAGGGCGAGACGGTCCACCCCGCCGACGCGGCCGTGCTCGGCCTGGCCGGCGTGATGGCCAGGGAGCTGCCCGACTGGGGTGTGAAGTCCTTCGACCTCGGCGCGACCGAGCCGGCCCCCATGGCCGCCCTGCTCGGCTCTCCCGCGCGGACGGTGCGGGCGCTGCGGGGCGGGCAGTGGTTCCGCCGCAGCCTGGCCCGGGTGGAGCTCCCCGCGCCGGCCCGGACCCCGTACAAGGAGGGCGGCGTCTACGTCGTCCTCGGCGGGGCCGGCGGGATCGGCGAACTCTGGAGCGAGGACGTCATCCGGCGCTTCGGCGCCCAGGTGGTCTGGATCGGCCGCCGGGAGAAGGACGACGCCATCCAGCAGAAGATCGACCGGCTGGCGGCCCTGGGCCGCGCGCCCTGGTACGTCCCGGCGGACGCGGCCGACCCGGAGTCGCTGCGGGCCGCGTACGCGAAGGTCAGGGAGCGGTTCGGCACCGTCCACGGCGTGGTCCAGTCGGTCTTCGGCCTGGTGGACCAGAGCCTGCCCAACACCAGCGAGGAGCAGTTCCGCCGGGGCCTGAGCGCCAAGGTCGACGCCAGCGTGCGGATGGCGGAGGTGTTCGACGCCGAGGGCCTCGACTTCCTGCTGTACTTCTCCTCGATCGCGTCGATCAACCAGACCATGGGCTACTGCAGTTACGTGGCCGGCAACGCCTTCGAGGACGCCCTCGCCGACCGCCTGTCGGCCGGGCGCGGCTACGCCGTCAAGGTCGTCAACTGGGGCTACTGGGGTGCCGTCGGGAGCGGGCTCGACGTCCCGCAGCACGTCCGGGAGCGGATCTACCAGCAGGAGGGCCTAGGCGACATCGACCCGGCGCTCGCCATGGACGCGGTCGAGCGGCTGCTGGCCGCCCCGCTCGGCCAGCTGGTCTACGTCAACACCCGCAAGCCGGAGCGGTTCGAGGCCTACGCGGACCACGAGTCCGTCCGGGTGCTGAGCCCGGCGGCCGCCCAGGCCGGCCCGATCACTCCCGAACTCCCGTCGCGCCAGAGCGCGTTGCGGACGGTGGAGACGCAGGCGAAGGACAAGCTCCGGGAGCTGGACGCGCTGCTGGCCAAGCTGCTCTGGTGCGAGCTGCACGGCCGTGGCTGGTTCGCCGGCGGGGCCTTCGATGCGGCCGCCCTCCAGCGGGCCAACGGGATCACCGGCAAGTACGACCGCTGGCTCCAGGAGACCCTCGAACTCTTCGTGCGGCAGGGCTGGCTCGTGGAGACCGGCGCCGGCTACCGCGCCGGCGCCGTGAGCCCGCTCGACCCGGCCGCCACCGCGGCCGAGTGGGAGCGCAACAAGCGGGCGTGGCTCGCCGACCCGGAGCTGCGCGCCTCGGTGGACCTGGTGGACAAGACCCTCCGGGCGCTGACCGCCATCCTCACCGGGGAGACCTCCGCCGTCGACGTCATCTTCCCCGGATCCTCCCTGGACCTCGTGGAGGGCATCTACAAGCGGAACATGATCGCCGACTACTTCAACGACGTCGTCGGCGACTGCACCGTCGCCCTGGTCGAGCGCCGGCTGGCGGAGGACCCGGGCGCGAAGTTCCGCATCCTGGAGGTCGGCGCCGGCACCGGCGGCACCACCGCCACGATCATGCGCCGGCTGCGCCCGTACGCGGAGCACATCGGGGAGTACTGCTACACCGACCTCTCCCGGGCCTTCCTCATCCACGGCAGGCAGCAGTGGGGAGCGGAGAACCCGTTCCTGCGCTGTGAGCTCTACGACGCCGGCCGCCCGGTGGCGGAGCAGGGGTTCGAGGAGGGCGGGTACGACCTCGTCATCGCGACCAACGTGCTCCACGCGACCAAGGACATCCGCGTGTCGCTGCGCAACAGCAAGGCCCTGCTGCGGCCCGGCGGCGCCGTCGTCGTGAACGAGATCGACGGCTACACCGTGTTCGGCATGCTGACCTTCGCGCTCCTGGACGGCTGGTGGCTGTACGACGACCCGGAGCTGCGGGACGCCGGCGGCCCGGGGCTGGAGCCCCGGATGTGGCAGTTCGTCCTGGAGTGGGAGGGCTTCGCGGCCGTCGAGTTCCCGGCGCGGGACGCGCACCCGCTCGGCCAGCAGGTCGTCGTCGCCTTCAGTGACGGCGTGATCCGCCAGGCCGACGGCGGCCGGCCGCCGGTGGCGGCACCCGCCGTGGCGCAGCCTGCGCCCCAGCCGGTCGCGTCCCGGCCCGTCGCGGCGCAGTCCGTCGCGCCGCAGTCCGTGCCGGCCGTCGCGCCGCAGCCCGTGCCGGCGGACCAGGCGGCGTTCAAGGGCGCGATGCGGACCTACCTGACGGAGCTGGTCGCGCGCACCCTGCTCATCCCGGCGGAGTCCATCGACGCCCGGGAGGCGCTGTCCGCCTACGGCATCGACTCCATCCTCATCCTCCAGCTCCTCAACAACCTCAAGAAGGACCTGGGGGAGGTCAGCAGCACGCTCTTCTTCGAGTACCGCACGATCGAGGCGCTCACCGAGCACTTCGCCGGCCGTCAGGACGAGGCCCTGGAGCGGGCGGTCGGCCTCGCGCCCGCCCCCGCCCCCGCAGCGGTGCCGGCGGCCCCGGCCGTGGCGACCGCCGAACCCGTGCAGGAGGCCCCGGCCGCCCCGGTGGTGCAGGCGGTCCGGACGGCCCCGGTGGTGGCGGCCGAGCCGTCGCGCCCCGCACCCGCCACCACGCCCGCCCGCACCGGTGACATCGCCATCGTCGGGATGAGCGCCCGGTTCCCGCAGGCCGAGACGCTGGACGCGTACTGGGAGAACCTGCGGTCCGGCCGGAACTCGGTCACCGAGATCCCCGCCGACCGGTGGCCCCTCGACGGGTTCTACGAGCCCGACAAGGAGAAGGCCGCCGCGGAGGGCAAGAGCTACAGCAAGTGGGGCGGCTTCCTCGACGGCTTCGCCGACTTCGACCCGCTGTTCTTCGAGATGACGCCCAACGAGGCCCTGGAGATCGACCCGCAGGAGCGGCTCTTCCTCCAGGAGACCTGGAAGGCCTTCGAGGACGCGGGCTACACGCGGGCGCGCATCGAGGAGGAGTTCGACGGCCGGGTCGGTGTCTTCGTGGGCATCACGCGCGCCGGGCACAACCTCTACGGGCCCGAGCGGTGGCGTCGCGGCGACACGGCCTACCCGTACACCTCCTTCGGGTCGGCGGCCAACCGCGTCTCGTTCAAGCTGAACCTGAACGGCCCGAGCATGCCCGTCGACACCCTCTGCTCGTCCTCGCTGACGGCACTTCACGAGGCGTGCGAGCACCTGCTCCGCGGCGACTGCGAGCTGGCCGTGACCGGCGGCGTGAACCTCTACCTGCACCCGTCCAGCTACCTCAACCTGTGCAACCTCCAGATGCTCTCGGACGAGGAGAAGTGCCGCAGCTTCGGGCTCGGCGGCAACGGCTTCGTCCCCGGCGAGGGCGTCGGCGCGATCGTGCTCAAGCGACTGGAGGACGCCGAGCGGGACGGTGACCACATCCACGCCGTCATCCGCGGCACCGGCATCAACCACGGCGGGACGACCAACGGCTACACCGTGCCGAACCCGGTGGCGCAGGGCAAGGTCGTGCGCCAGGCGCTCGACCGGGCCGGCGTCGACGCGCGCACCATCAGCTACGTCGAGGCCCACGGCACCGGGACGGCGCTCGGCGACCCGATCGAGATCAACGGCCTGACCAGGGCGTTCTCCGGCGACACCCAGGACGTCCGGTACTGCGCGATCGGCTCGGCCAAGAGCAACATCGGCCACGCCGAGGCCGCGGCGGGCATCGCGGGCGTGCTCAAGGTCGTGCTCCAGCTGCAGCACGGCGAGCTGGCCCCCAGCCTGCACGCCGAGGAGCTGAACCCGCACATCGACTTCGATTCCACGCCCTTCGTGGTCCAGCGGGACCAGGCGGAGTGGAAGCGCCCGGTCGTCACCGTGGACGGCGTCACCGCCGAGGTGCCGCGCCGCGCCGGTGTCTCCTCCTTCGGGGCGGGCGGCGCCAACGCCCATGTGGTGATCGAGGAGTACGTCCCGAAGGCGCCGGCCGCCGCGGGCGCTCCGGCCGGCGGGCCCGCCGTCGTCGTCCTCTCCGCCAAGGACGAGGACCGGCTGCGGGAGCAGGCCGCCGCCCTGCTGCGCTGGCTGCCGACCGGGGAGCGGCGCGGGGTGTCCGTCACCGACGTCGCCCACACGCTGCAACTCGGCCGCGAGGCCATGCCCGAGCGGCTGGGGACGGTCGTCGGTTCGCTCGGCGAGCTGCGGGAGCGGCTCCAGGGCTTCCTGAGCCACCCGGAGCGGACCGAGGGGCTGCACCGCGGCCGGGTGAAGCGCCACGACCGCGCGCTCTCCGCGCTCACCGCCGACGAGGACATGGGCGCGATCCTCGAAGTCTGGATCGCCAAGGGGAAGTTCGCGAAGGTGCTCGACCTCTGGGTGAACGGCTTCGAGCTCGACTGGCGCAGCCTCCACCCGGGGCGCACGGCCCGGGTCGTCCCGCTGCCCACCTACCCCTTCGCCCGCGAGCGGTACTGGATCGCGGAGAAGCCGATCGACGGTGCCGGGACGGGCGGTCCCGGGACGGACGCCGCCGGGACGGGCGGTCCCGAGGGCGCGACCGGCGCGGCCGAGGCCGGCCTGCCGGGGGCGCTGCTCGACGACGTCCTCGACAGCTACCTGAACGACTCCCTCGGCATGGAAGCCGCCGCAGAGCACATCCGCCGGTCGTTCGACGACGCCGGCCGCACCACGGACAACGGGGGTCGCTGACCATGGACAGGCAACTCGAGCAGCTGCTGCTGGATCTCAAGGCCGAGCGCGTCTCCAAGGAGTACGTCAAGGAGTTCCTGAGGCGCCGCCAGGAGGAGGCCGGCCAGGAGCAGGCGGCCCAGGAGCAGCCGGTCCGGGAGCAGGCCGGCCCGGAGCAGTCCGGCCCGGAGCTGGTCCGGTTCCACCCGGTCTGGCAGCCGGCGGACGGCACCCCGGCGACCGGGCGCGAGCCCGGCCACCTCGTGCTGCTCGCCGGCCCGCGCGGCCTGGCAACGGCCCTGGAGGAGTCGGACACCACCGCCGTGGTGCGCCTCCTGGAGAGCCCCGCCACCGGCGTCGCGGAGCGTTACACCGACCTCGCGGGCCAGGCGCTCGACGCCCTCCGCCGGCTCCTCGCCCTCCCCTCGCTGCCCCGGACGCTGGTGCAGCTCGTCTGTCCGTGGAACGGCGAGGACGCCCTCGGCGCCGGCCTGCTGGGCCTGCTGAAGAGCGCGGCCCTGGAGAACCCCCGGCTCGTGCCCCAGCTCGTCCTGGTCGACGCCGCCGCGCCGGCCGCCGCCACCGCCGCGCAGCTCCTCGCCGTCCGGGACCGCCCGGACGAGCGCGCCGTGCGGCTGCACGGCGGCGGCCGCTCCGTCCTGGCCTGGCAGGAGCTGCCGGCCCCGGAGCGGCCCGCGCTGCCCTGGAAGGAGGGCGGCACCTACGTCATCACCGGCGGCCTCGGCGGCCTCGGGCTGATCTTCGCCCGGGACGTCCTGCGTTCCGTCCGCAGTGCCACCGTCCACCTCACCGGCCGCTCCCCGCTCGACGCGGGCCGGCGGCAGCTGCTGGAGTCGCTGCGGCGCCCGCGGGCACAGGTGCACTACACCCCGCTCGACGCCGCCGACGCCGCGGGCGTGGAGGCGTTCCTGGCCGGGGTGCGGCAGGAGCACGGCGCGATCAACGGCATCATCCACAGTGCCGGCGTCCTGCGGGACGGCTTCGTCCTCCGCAAGAGCGAGGACGACCTGCGCGCCGTTCTCGCCCCGAAGGTGGCCGGGACGGTCAACCTCGACGCGGCCAGCCAGGGCGACGCGCTGGACTTCTTCGCCCTGTTCTCCTCCGCGGCCGCCGTCACCGGCAACGTCGGCCAGGCCGACTACGCGGCCGCCAACGCCTTCCTGGACGCCTTCGCCGGGCACCGCGCCGGGCTGGTCGCCGAGGGCCTGCGCTCGGGCCGCAGCGTCTCGCTCAACTGGCCGCTGTGGGCCGAGGGCGGCATGGCGCCGGACGCGGAGACGGAGCGCGCCCTGCTGGAGCAGGTCGGCATGCATCCGCTGCGGACCGAGTCCGGCGTGCTGGTCCTGCACGAGAGCCTCTCCCTGACGCACCACCAGGTGATGGCGGTCGAGGGTGACGGGGCGCGCATCCGCGGGGCCCTGCTGGGGCAGCCGACGGCCTCGCCGGCGGCCGGCCCCGCCCCGGTCGCCGCCGAACCCGCAGGCGTGCCCACGGCCGCACCGGTGACCGTCGCGGCCGTCGACGAGGGGGCGCTGCGCGACAAGGTCGTGCAGCGGCTCCGGCAGGTGCTCGGCGGCGTGATCGGCCTCCCAGCGGCGAAGATCGACGCCGAGGCCCCGCTGGAGAGCTACGGGATCGACTCCATCGTCGTCACCCGGCTCAACCGGAAGTTCGCCGAGACCTTCGCGGGGCTCCCGAAGACGGTCCTCTACGAGTTCAACTCGCTGGACGCCCTCGCGGACTACTTCCTCCGCGAGCACCGGGGGACGTGCCTCACCTGGACCGGGCTCGCCGCACCGGCGGCCGCCGCAAAGCCGGCCGCGGCCGCAGAGCCCGCCGCCGCAAAGCCCGCCGCCGCAAAGCCCGCCGCGGCCCCGGTCGCGGCTCCGGCCGTCGCCGCAGAGCCCGTCGCTGTCGCGCAGCCCGCCCCCGCGCCCGAGGCCCCGTCCGCCGACGCCATCGCGATCGTCGGCATGAGCGGCCGCTTCCCGCAGGCGGCGAACCTGGACGAGTACTGGCAGAACCTCGCCGCCGGGCGGGACTGCGTCACGGAGATCCCCGCCGACCGCTGGGGGCTGGAGGGCTTCTACCACCCCGACCGCGACGAGGCGGTCGCGCTCGGCCGCAGCTACAGCAAGTGGGGCGGCTTCCTCGACGGCTTCGCCGACTTCGACCCGCTCTTCTTCGGCATCTCGCCGCAGGAAGCCATGAACACGGACCCGCAGGAGCGCCTGTTCCTCCAGGAGTCCTGGAACGCGCTGGAGGACGCCGGCTACACCCGCCGTCGCCTGGCCGACGCGCACCGCGGGCGGGTCGGCGTCTTCGCCGGCGTCTCCAAGACCGGGTTCGACCTCTACGGGCCCGCGCTCCGGGAGCAGAACGAGAACCTCCACCCGCTGACCTCGTTCGCCTCCGTCGCCAACCGCGTCTCCTACCTGCTCGACCTCCGGGGCCCGAGCCTGCCCGTCGACACCATGTGCTCGTCCTCGCTGAGCGCCGTCCACGAGGCGATGGAGCACCTGCGGCGCGGCGAGTGCGACCTGGCGCTCGCGGGCGGGGTCAACCTCTACCTGCACCCGTCGAACTACACCCTGATGTCCGGCAAGCGGATGCTGTCGCACGACGGGAAGTGCCGCAGCTTCGGCGCCGGCGGCAACGGCTTCGTGCCCGGCGAGGGCGCGGCCGTGGTGCTGCTCAAGCGGCTGGCGGACGCCGAGCGGGACGGTGACGTCATCCACGCCGTGCTGCGCGGCAGCAGCATCAACCACGGCGGCCGGACCAACGGCTACACCGTGCCCAACCCGGGCGCGCAGGCCGAGGTGGTGCGCGAGGCGCTGGACCGCGCCGGGGTCCCGGCCGGCGACGTCAGCTACGTGGAGGCGCACGGCACCGGGACGGAGCTCGGCGACCCGATCGAACTCGACGGGCTCACCCGGGCGTTCGCGAAGGACACCGACGCCCGGCAGTACTGCGCCGTCGGCTCGGCCAAGAGCAACATCGGCCACCTGGAGGCCGCGGCCGGCATCGCCGGGCTGCTGAAGATCGTCCTGCAGATGCGGCACGGCCGGCTCGCCCCCAGCCTGCACGCGCAGGAGCCCA
The DNA here is from genome assembly GCF_055579305.1 of Kitasatospora sp. NPDC032757. Classification (NCBI taxonomy): domain Bacteria; kingdom Bacillati; phylum Actinomycetota; class Actinomycetes; order Kitasatosporales; family Streptomycetaceae; genus Kitasatospora; species Kitasatospora sp. NPDC032757. The sequence continues at coordinate 28,567 of NZ_JBVINN010000020.1, forward strand.
ACCCCAACATCGACTTCACCCGGACGCCCTTCCGGCTCCAGCAGGAGCCCGCCGACTGGCAGCGCCCCGCCGGCGGCGACGGCACGGCGGAGCGGGCCCGGATCGCCGGCGTCTCCTCCTTCGGCGCGGGCGGCTCCAACGCGCACGTCGTCGTGGAGGAGTACCGCCGCGCCGGCACCGCCGGCGCCACCGCGGACGCGAGCACCCCGCGGCTGATCGTGCTCTCGGCCAAGGACGGCGAGCGGCTGCGCGAACGGGCGCAGGCCCTGCTGGACTGGATCGCCCGCCAGGGCGAGGCCGGCCCGGACCTCGACGCCGTCGCCCACACCCTGCAGTCCGGCCGCGAGGCGATGGAGACGCGGCTCGCGCTGCCCGTCACCTCGGCCGTCGAACTCACCGCCAAGCTCACCGCGTTCGTCGCGGGCGACGACACCGTCGAGGACCTCCACCTGGGCAACGTCAAGGACCACCGGGACACCCTGGCCGTCTTCGCCACCGACACCGACATGGCGTCGACCGTCGACGCGTGGATCGAGAAGGGCAAGTTCGACAAGCTGCTCGACCTCTGGGTCAAGGGCCTGGCCGTCGACTGGAGCCGCCTCCACCGCGGGCGGCGCCCCCGGATGCTCCCGCTGCCGGGCTACCCCTTCGCCCGCGAGCGCTACTGGGTGGGCGACCTCACGACCGGCCGGGCCACTGCCGTCCCCGGCGCCGTCCGGCTCCACCCGCTCGTCCACGCCAACACCTCCAGCCTGGACGCCCAGCGCTTCGGCTCGGTGTTCTCGGGCGAGGAGTTCTTCCTGACCGACCACGTCGTCCGCGGCCGCAAGGTCCTGCCCGGCGCCGCGTACCTGGAGATGGCGCGGGCGGCCGTGGAGGCCTCGCTCGACGCCCGCCCGCAGGGCGTGACGCTGCGCAACGTGGTGTGGGCCCGCCCCGTCACGGTGGACGGGCAGCCCGTGCACGTGCGGACCACACTGGCGGTCGAGGAGGGCGGGGAGGTCGCCTTCGAGATCGCGAGCCTGCCGGACGGCGACGCCGGGGCCGAGCCCGTCGTGCACAGCCAGGGCGTGGCCGTCCCCGTCGCGGCCGCACCGGCCGCTCCGGTGGACGTGGCCGCGCTGCTGGCCGCCTGCTCCACCGCGCGGCTGGACGCCGAGGAGTGCTACCGGACGTACCGGGCCATGGGCCTCGACTACGGGCCGGCGCACCGCGGCGTCGAGAGCATCGCGATCGGCGACGGCCAGGCGCTGGCGCGCCTGGTGCTGCCCGCCGTGGCGCGGGAGGCGCTCGACGCGTTCGTGCTGCACCCGGGCCTGCTGGACTCCGCCTTCCAGGCCTCCGTCGGCCTGTTCGGCCGGGCCGACGGCACGGTGCTCCACCTCCCCTTCGCCCTGGACGAGTTGGAGGTCTTCGGGCCGCTCGCCCCGGAGCTGTGGGCGTGGGTGCGGTACAGCGCGGACGACCGGCCGGCCCTCGGGGTCCGCAAGCTGGACATCGACCTCCTCGACGACGCCGGCGCCGTCCGCTGCCGGCTGCGGGGGTTCACCTCCCGGGCCTACGACGCGGACGCGGCCCCGGACGCGGCCCGGGACGCCGCCCCCGCACCGGTGGAGCGCACCGGGCCCGAGCCGGCGCGGGACACCGAGCCGCCGCAGCCCGCCACCACGCAGGCGGAGCGGGCCGGACGTTACCTGGTCGGCCTGCTGGCCTCCCAGCTGCGCCTGCCGGCCGACCGGATCGATGTGAACGATGCCCTGGAGCACTACGGCATCGACTCCATCATGACGATGAACCTGACCAACAAGCTGGAGCAGGTCTTCGGCTCGCTGCCCAAGACCCTGTTCTTCGAGTACCAGAGCATCCGGGCGCTGACCGAGTACTTCCTCGACGCCCACGGGGAGCGGCTGGCCGCGCTCCTGGGCACGGACGACCCGGAGCCCGCCACCACCCCCGCCGCGATCCCCGCCACCGCCGGTGCGGCCGTCGCTGCGGCCGTCGCCCCGGCCCGCACCGCCGGCCGCCGCGGGCGGAGCGCACGGCGCGGCGCGGCCCGCCGTACCGAAGCGGCCTCCGGGGGCCCGGAGATCGCCGTCATCGGGCTGGCCGGGCGCTACCCGCAGGCCCGCAACGTCCGGGAGTTCTGGCGCAACCTGGCCGAGGGCCGGGACTGCATCACCGAGATCCCGGCCGACCGCTGGGACCACAGCGCCTACTTCGACCCGGACGGCAACGTGCCGGGCCGCACCTACACCAAGTGGGGCGGCTTCCTGGACCGGGCGGACCACTTCGACCCGCTGTTCTTCAACATCTCGCCGCGCGAGGCCGCGTTCATGGACCCCCAGGAGCGGCTGTTCCTGGAGTGCGTGCACGAGACGCTGGAGGACGCCGGCCACACCCGCGAGACGCTGAGCCGCTACGGCGACCGCGGGCTCGCCGGGAACGTCGGTGTCTTCGTCGGCGTGATGTACGAGGAGTACCAGCTCTACGGCGCCCAGGAGCAGGCGAAGGGACGCAACGTCACGCTGTCCGGCAGCGCCTCGTCCATCGCCAACCGGATCTCCTACGTCTTCGACCTGCACGGCCCGAGCCTGGCCGTCGACACCATGTGCTCGTCCTCGCTGACCGCCCTGCACCTGGCCTGCCAGAGCCTGCGGACCGGCGGCTGCGAGCTCGCCGTCGCCGGCGGCGTCAACCTGTCGCTCCACCCGAACAAGTACCTGATGCTCGGGAACGGCAAGTACGCGTCCAGCAAGGGGCTCTGCGAGAGCTTCGGCGAGGGCGGCGACGGCTACGTGCCCGGTGAGGGCGTCGGCGCGGTGCTGCTGAAGCCGCTGGACCGGGCGATCGCGGACGGCGACACCATCCACGGCGTCATCCGGGGGACGGCCCTCAACCACGGCGGCCGCACCAACGGGTACTCCGTCCCCAACCCCCGTGCGCAGCACAACGTGATCGGCCACGCGCTGCGCGAGGCGGGCGTCGACGCGCGCTCGGTGAGCTACGTCGAGGCGCACGGCACCGGGACGTCGCTCGGCGACCCGATCGAGGTGGCGGGCCTGACGAAGGCGTTCCGGGAGTACTCGGACGACCGGCAGTTCTGCGCGATCGGCTCGGTGAAGAGCAACATCGGGCACGCCGAGAGCGCGGCCGGCATCTCGGCGCTGACCAAGGTGCTGCTGCAGCTGAAGCACGGCAAGCTGGCGCCCTCGCTCCACTCCGAGGTGCTCAACCCGCACATCGACTTCGCGAACAGCCCGTTCTACGTGCAGCGCGAGCTGTCGCCGTGGCAGCGCCCGGTCGCCGCCGACGGCACCGAGACGCCGCGGATCGCCGGCATCTCGTCCTTCGGCGCGGGCGGCTCCAACGCGCACGTCATCGTCGAGGAGTACGTCCCGGCGCGGGCCGCCGAGGCCGCCGCGCCCGCCGCCGGCCGGCCCGCCGCCGTGGTGCTCTCCGCGCGGACGGAGGACGGTCTGCGGGCCCAGGCGGAGCAGCTGCTGCGCTGGACGACCGAGGAGGAGGGCGCCGGCGTCGCGCTCGCCGACCTCGCCCACACCCTCCAGGCCGGCCGGGAGGCGTACGAGGAGCGGCTCGGCCTCGTCGCGGGTACGACCGGCGAACTCGCCGCCAAGCTGCGGGCGTTCCTCGCCGGCGAGGCGGGCGTCGCCGGGCTCCACCGGGGGCGGGTCGAGCGCCGGCAGGGCGCACTCGCCGTCTTCGCCGCCGACGAGGACCTGGCCCGGGCGCTGGACGCCTCGATCGCCGAGCGCGAGTACGGCAGGCTGCTGGAGCTCTGGGTCACCGGCCTGGTGGTCGACTGGGCGAAGCTGCAGGACGGCACCGCCCGCCGGGTGCCGATGCCGACCTACCCCTTCCAGGGCGAGCGCTACTGGCTCTCCCCGGGGCCCGGCGCCGACCGGCAGCCGGCCACCGGCGCCGGGCGGCTCCACCCCCTGCTCCACGCCAACACCTCCAGCCTGAACGAGCAGCGCTTCACCTCGGTCTTCACGGGTGAGGAGTTCTTCCTGAAGGACCACCAGGTCCAGGGCGAGCGCGTGCTCTCCGGCGCGGCCTGCCTGGAGCTGGCGCGGGCCGCGGTGGCGGCCTCGCTGGACGAGCCGCACGGCTCCCTGCGGATCCGCAACGTCGTCTGGTCGCGGCCCGTCACGGTGGAGGGACGGGCCCGGACCGTCCAGGTCCGCCTGCTGCCGAAGGGCCGGGACGAGGTCGGCTTCGAGATCTACAGCACCGGCGACGAGGACGCTCCGGCGGCGCAGCCGGTGATCCACAGCGAGGGCCTCGTCCGGGTGGCCCCGGAGGCCGGCCCGGCCGCCGCCACCGTCCTCGACCTGCCGCAGCTGCAGGCCGCCTGCCGGGGCGCCGAGTTGGACGCGGACGAGGCCTACGAGGCGTTCCGCGCCCGGGGCATCGCCTACGGCCCCGGCCACCGCGGGCTGGACCGCCTCTGGACCGGCGACGGCCAGGTGCTCGCCCGGCTCGTCCTGCCCGCCGCGGTGCGGGGGACGCTGGACAGCTACGGCCTGCACCCGGCCCTGCTGGACTCCGCCCTCCAGGCCTGTGCGGGCCTGCTGCCCCCGGCCGGCGAGGGCGGGCCGCTCCTGCTGCCCTTCGCGGTGGACGAGGTGGAGGCCGGCGGCCCGTGCACCCCCACGATGTGGGCCTGGGTGCGCGAGGGCGGCGGCCGGGCGGGCGACGCCGTCCGCCGGCTCGACATCGACCTCTGCGACGACGAGGGGCGGGTGTGCGTCCGGCTCAAGGGCGTCTCCCTGCGCGCCTACACGGCGCAGGCCACCGGTGAGCCGCCCGCCGGCGGGCAGCCGGCCGTCGGCGAGCTGCTGGCCGCGCCGTGCTGGGTCCCCGCGGAGCGCGCGGAGCGTACCGGGCCGACCGAGGCCGGCCTGGTGCTGGTCGCCGGGCTGCCCGAGGTCGCGGCGGCGCTGGAGTCGCAGGGCACGGCCCGCGTCGTGCGCCTGGACTCCGCGGCGCCGGGCGTCGACGCCCGCTACACCGAGGACGCGCTGACCGTCCTCGCCGCCGTCAAGGAGGTGCTGGGCGAGCGCGGGCAGCGGAGCGTCCCCGTCCAGCTGGTCGCCTCGGCGGCCCACGAGCCGTCCCTGTGGGCGGGGCTGGCCGCCGTGCTCAGGTCGGCCCGGCTGGAGAACCCGAAGGTGCTCGGCCAGCTCGTCCTGGTCGACCCGCAGGACGGCCCGGAGCAGGCGGCGGCCCACGTCGCCGCCGACCGCGCCGCGCTGTCCGACACCGCCGTCCGCCACCACGGCGGCACGCGCGAGGTGCTGCGGTGGCGCGAGGAGGAGGACGGCCCCGCGGCCGAGCCGGCCTGGAAGGACGGCGGCGTCTACCTGGTCACGGGTGGCGCCGGCGGGCTGGGCGCCGTCTTCGCCCGGGACATCGCCGCCCGGGTGCGCGAGCCCCGGATCGTCCTCGCCGGCCGGGCGCCGCGCGACGGGCAGAAGGACGCGCTCCTCGCGGAGCTGACGCGGCTCGGCGCCCACGCGGCCTACGAGCGGGCCGACGTCGCCGTGCGGGACGACGCCGAGGCGCTCGTCCGCAGGGTCCGTGAGGCGCACGGCCGGATCGACGGCATCCTGCACAGCGCGGGGTTCATCAAGGACGCGTTCATCCTGCGCAAGGACGCGGACGACTTCGCCCGCGTCCTGGCACCGAAGGTCGCCGGGCTGGTCAACCTGGACGAGGCCACCCGCGAGGACGGACTCGACTTCCTGGTCGCGTTCTCCTCCGTCGCCGGGGCCCTCGGCAACGTCGGCCAGTGCGACTACGCGGCCGCCAACGCCTTCATGGACGCCTACGCGCACCACCGCAACGCCCTCGTGGCGGCGGGGGAGCGGCAGGGGCGGACGGTGTCGCTCGGCTGGCCCCTGTGGGCCGACGGCGGCATGCACGTCGACGCGGGCACCGAGCAGTCGCTGCGCGAGCGGTTCGGCCTCGTCCCGCTGCGCACGGAGACCGGCGTCCGTGCCCTCCACCGGGCGCTGGCCTCGCCGCACAGCCAGGTGCTGGTGCTGGAGGGCGACCGGCCCCGGCTGCGGGAGACCCTGCTCGCCGGCCTCCTCGCCGACCGGGCCGCCGCCGCCCCGGCCCCGGCCCCGGTCGTGGCCCCGGCCCCGGTCGCGAGCCGTCCGGCGGCACCGGAGAAGGCCGCGGGCGGGACCGGCCCGGACGAGGACACCGCCCGGAAGGCCACGGCGTACTTCAGGAAGCTCCTGGCCTCGGTCATCGACCTGCCCGCCGCCAAGATCGACGCGGAGGCGCCGCTGGAGGACTACGGCGTCGACTCCGTGATGACGATGGACATGACGCGGACCCTGGAGACGGTCTTCGGCTCGCTGCCGAAGACGCTGTTCTTCGAGCACCGGACCATCGCGGCGCTCACACGGCACTTCCTGGAGACCGAGCCGGACCGGATGCGCGAGCTGCTGCCCACCACGGGCACCCGCCCGCAGCCCTCCCCGGCCGCCCCGGAGCGGACGGCGTCCGCGCCCGGGCGCACCTGGCGCACCCTGGCCCCGGCCCGGGCCGGGGCCGCCCCGGCCGGGGACGCCGCCGCCGGCAGCGGCGACGTCGCGATCATCGGCCTGGCCGGGCGCTACCCGCAGGCCGCCGACGTCCGGGAGTTCTGGCAGAACCTCGCCGCCGGCAGGGACTGCGTCACCGAGGTGCCGGCCGACCGCTGGGACGTCGGCGCCGTGTTCGACCCCGCCCCGGGCACCCCCGGCAGGACGTACAGCAAGTGGGGCGGGTTCCTCGACGGCGCCTACGACTTCGACCCGATGTTCTTCAACGTCTCCCCCCGCGAGGCGGAGATCATGGACCCGCAGGAGCGGCTCTTCCTCCAGTGCGTCCACGACACCCTGGAGGACGCCGGCTACACCCGGGCGTCGGCGAAGGGCCGGACGGGCAATGTGCTCGACGGCCGGGTGGGCGTCTTCGTCGGCGTCATGTACGAGGAGTACCAGCTCCTCGGCGCCCAGGCGCAGCTCGGCGGCACGCCGCTGGCGGTGGCCGGCAACCCCGCGTCCATCGCGAACCGGGTGTCGTACTACTTCGACCTCCGGGGCCCGAGCATGAGCGTCGACTCGATGTGCTCGTCGTCGCTGTCGGCCGTCCACCTGGCCTGCCAGAGCCTGAAGTGGGGCGACTGCGAGGTGGCGGTCGCCGGCGGGGTGAACCTCTCGCTGCACCCGAACAAGTACCTGCTGCTCAGCCAGGGCAGGTTCGCGTCGACCAACGGCCGCTGCGAGAGCTTCGGAGCGGGCGGCGACGGATACGTGCCGGGCGAGGGTGTGGGCGCCGTCCTGCTCAAGCCGCTGGCGAAGGCCGTCGCGGACGGCGACCGGATCTACGGCGTCATCAAGGGCACGGCCGTCAACCACGGCGGCAAGACCAACGGCTACTCGGTACCGAACCCGCAGGCCCAGTCCGACGTCGTCGGCCGGGCCCTGGCGACGGCGGGCGTGGACGCGCGCGCCGTCGGCTACATCGAGGCGCACGGCACGGGGACGGCCCTGGGCGACCCGATCGAGATCGCCGGGCTGGCGAAGGCGTTCGGCGAGCACACCGACGACCGGCAGTTCTGCGCGATCGGCTCGGTGAAGAGCAACATCGGGCACGCGGAGAGCGCGGCCGGCATCGCCGGGATCACCAAGGTCCTGCTCCAGCTCCAGCACGGCAAGCTCGCCCCCTCGCTGCACGCGACGACGCTCAACCCGCACATCGACTTCGCGCAGACGCCGTTCGTCGTGCAGCGGGAGCTGGCCGACTGGCCGAGCCCCGGGCCGGCCGACGGCACGGGCACCGCGGCCCCGCGGGTCGCCGGCGTCTCGTCCTTCGGAGCCGGGGGCTCCAACGCCCACATCGTCATCGCCGAGTACCTGCCCGAGACGGCGGAGCCGGCCCCGGCCGGCGACGAGCAGCCCGCCATCGTCCCGCTCTCGGCGCGGACGCCGGAGCAGCTGCGGGCGCAGGCCCGCAACCTGCTGGACTGGCTGGAGCGCCCGGAGCACACGGGGCTCGCCCTCGCGGACGTCGCCCACACCCTGCAGGTCGGCCGCGAGGCGATGGAGGAGCGCCTCGGCGTCCTCGCCACGTCGGTGCCCGACCTGGTGGCGAAGCTGCGGGACTTCCTCGACGGCGGCGCCGGCGGCGAGGAGGTCGTCCGGAGCACCGCCACCCGCGACGGCGGCGTGCTCTCGCTGTTCGTCCCCGACACCGACCTCGACGCGATGATCGCGGCCTGGGCCGCCAAGGGGAAGTACGAGAAACTGCTCGAACTGTGGGCCAACGGCGTGCCGCTGGACTGGCGGCTGCTGCACGGCGCCGGCGCCCCCCGGCGGATCGCGCTGCCGACCTACCCGTTCGCCCGCGAGCGCTGCTTCCCGTTCGACGGCGCGCCCGTCGTGGCGCGGGCCCCGCAGGCCCCGGACCGGCTGCACCCGCTGGTGCAGGCCAACACCTCGGACTTCGCGGAGCAGCGGTTCAGTTCGGTCTTCAGTGGCCAGGAGTTCTTCCTGCGCGACCACGTCGTGCAGGGCTCACGGACGATGCCCGGCACGGCGTTCCTGGAGATGGCGGTCGCCGCCGCCTGCCTCACCTGCCGTACGGCCGTCGGGCCGTCCGCGCCGGTGGCGCTGCGCAACATCGTGCTGGCGCAGCCGCTGCGGGTCGGCGACCGGCCGCAGGAGCTGCACGTCGGCCTCCACCCCGAGGCCGACGGCGACATCCGGTTCCGGGCCTACAGCTCCCCGGAGGGGGCGGAGCCCGTCGTGCACAGCGAGGGGGCCCTCTACTTCGTGGAGGGCGTCGAGGAGACCGTGCTCGACCTGGAGGCCCTGCGGGAGGCCTGCGACCTCCCCGGGCTCTCCGCCGACGAGTGCTACGAGCTCTACCGGGCGGCCGGCATCGCCTACGGGCCCGCGCACCGGGGCGTCCGGCACATCCGGACCGGGCCGGAGCAGGCGCTGGCCGAGCTCGCGCTGCCGGACGTCCTCCGGGGCACCGAGGGCGACTTCACCCTGCACCCGAGCCTGCTCGACGCGGCGCTCCAGGCCTGTGTCGGCGTCCTCGGCCGGCCGGGCGCCGAGGGGGCGGCGGCGGACGGCTCCGGCCTCGCCGTGCCGTTCGCCGTGGACGACGTCCTCGTCCTCGACGCCTGCACGGACGCGATGTGGGCGTGGGTGCGTCCGAGCGCGGACCAGGGCGGCGACGCGGCCACCCGCAAGCTCGACGTGGACTTGGCCGACCAGCACGGATGCGTCCGTGTACGCATCGGCGGGCTGTCGTTCCGCACGCTGGATCTGACGAAAAATCATGATCCGATTTCCATCCCGGAGTCGACTGGTGATCATGTAACGTCTCCTCAAGTGACGTTGCCTCATATTCCGGTCGATCCCGCGGGGATCCCCGGCGCAGCGGCACTCTCCTACCCGTCGTGGCAGGCGAGGCCCGCGCAGGACGGGCCCTCCACCGTGGACGGCGCGCGGCGGACGGTGCTCCTGGCCGGACTGCCCGAGGCGGCGGAGCTGCTCCGCGGCAGCGACGACAGCGAGGTCGTCGTCCTGACCCCCGAGGGCGGGACCCTCGACGGCCGGTACGCCGGCTACGCGGTGCAGCTGCTGGAGCGGCTGAAGTCCGAGGTGCGCGGTACGGCCGGCAAGGCCCACCTCCAGCTGGCGTTCGCCGGCGGCCCGGACGCACTCCCGTTCTCCGGCCTCGCCGCGATGTTCCGTACGGCCGGGCTGGAGAACCCGAACGTCACCGGCCAGCTGCTTCTCCTCGACCCGGCCGACACCCCGGCGACGGCCGTCGGACGGATCCTGGAGAACCGCGCCCACCCGGAGGACACCCTCGTGCGCTACCGCGACGGCCGGCGCGAGGTGCAGGTCTGGGCCGAGGACGCCACGGCGTCCGCCACTCCGCTCCCCTGGAAGGAGGACGGGGTGTACCTGGTCACCGGCGGCATGGGGGCGCTCGGCCTCGTGTTCGCCCGGGAGATCGCCGCGCAGACCGGGAACGCCACCCTGGTCCTGACCGGGCGCTCCCCGTCCGACCGGGAAAAGCGCCGCACGCTCGACGAGCTGGTGGCCCTCGGCGCCCGCGCCGCGTACTACGAGCAGGCCGACACGGCGAGCCGCGCCGACGCCGACGCGCTGGTCGCGCGGACGCTGGAGCGGTGCGGCCGGATCGACGGCGTGATCCACGGCGCCGGCGTGACGCACGACGGCTTCATCCTGCGCAAGCAGGCGGGGGAGTTGCGCGACGTCCTGGCACCCAAGGTGTCGGGCGTGGTGAACCTCGACGCCGCGACCCGCGCCCTCCCGCTCGACTTCTTCGTGACCTTCTCGTCCGTCTCCGGTGCCACCGGGAACGTCGGCCAGGTCGACTACGCGGCGGCCAACGCCTTCCTCGACGCCTACGCCTGGTACCGGCAGGAGCTCGTCGCCCGCGGCGAGCGCGCCGGGCACAGCCAGTCCGTCAACTGGCCGCTCTGGGCCGACGGCGGCATGCACGTCACGCCGGAGACGGAGGCCCTGCTGCGCTCGCGCCACGGCGTCGTCCCGCTGGGGACGGCCGAAGGGGTCACGGCGTTCCACCGCATCCTCAACTCCCCGCACAGCCAGGTGATGGTCACCGCGGCCGACCCGTCCGGACCACCTGGAACACCTGCCTCGCCTGCCTCGCACCAGACCCTCCCTGTCACCTCTGCCGTCGGGACGAATCCGTGACGCACAACGACAACGACGAGCTCGAAGCGAAGGCGACCGCGTACCTCAAGGGCCTGCTCTCCCAGGCCACCAAGGTGCCGGTCGGCCGGGTCGACGCCCACCGGGCGTTCGAGAGCTTCGGCATCGACTCGGTCATGGCGATGACCATGACGGCAGAGCTCGAAGCCGTCCTCGGGTCGCTGCCGAAGACCCTCTTCTTCGAGTTCCGCGACCTCCACGGGCTGGCTCGGCACCTCCTCGCCACCCACCGGCCGGCGCTGCTGCGCCTCCTCGGCGGTGCCGAGGAGGAGACGCCCGCCGCGACCGGCCGGCCGCGCAAGGCCGTGCCGGGCGGTGCCGCGCAGGCCAAGGCGGTGCCGGGCGGTGCCGTGCCGCGCAAGCCCCTGGCGTCGAGCCGGTGGGCGACGCGGTTCGAGGCACCCGCGCCGGCCGGCCGACCCGAGCCGGCCCGGACGTCCGAGCCGGCGCCTCCGGCCCGGCCGGACGCGTCGCGGGGGCTCGACATCGCGATCATCGGCCTCTCCGGGCGCTACCCGCAGGCCCGCACGCTGGACGAGTTCTGGGCCAACCTGGCCGCCGGCCGCGACAGCGTCACCGAGATCCCGGCGGACCGCTGGGACCACCGCGCCTACTTCGACCCGGACAAGGACGCGCCCGGCAAGACGTACAGCAAGTGGGGCGGGTTCGTCGACGGCGTCGCCGAGTTCGACCCGCTGTTCTTCCACATCTCGCCCTCCGAGGCCGAGTTGATGGACCCTCAGGAACGGCTCTTCCTGCAGTGCGCCTACGAGACCGTCGAGGACGCCGGCTATACCCCGGCCGGCCTGAACGCGCCCTCGGAGAACGGCACGGTGCCCAACATCGGCGTCTACGTCGGCGTGATGTACGAGGAGTACCAGCTCTACGGCGCCCAGGAGCAGGCCCTCGGGCGCCCGGTGGCGCTCTCCGGCAACCCCTCGGCCGTCGCCAACCGGGTCTCCTACTACTTCGACTTCCGCGGCCCGAGCATGAGCGTCGACACGATGTGCTCCTCCTCGCTCAGCGCCATCCAGCTCGCCTGCCAGAGCATCCGGTCCGGTGTGTGCGAGGTGGCGCTCGCCGGCGGCGTCAACCTGTCGGTGCACCCCAACAAGTACCTGATGCTCGGCCAGGGCAAGTTCGTGTCCAGCAAGGGCCGGTGCGAGAGCTTCGGCAAGGGCGGCGACGGCTACGTGCCGGGCGAGGGCGTGGGCGCCGTCCTGCTCAAGCCGCTGGCCAGGGCCGTCGCGGACGGCGACCGCATCCACGGCGTCATCCGCGGCATCGCCGTCAACCACGGCGGGCGGACCAACGGCTACGCCGTCCCCAGCCCGCTGGCGCAGGCCCGCTCGATCACCGACGCCTGGCAGCAGGCCGGGGTCGACCCGCGCGCGGTCAGCTACATCGAGGCGCACGGCACCGGCACCGCGCTCGGGGACCCGATCGAGATCTCCGGGCTCACCAAGGCGTTCCGGCAGCACACCCAGGACGACCGGTTCTGCGCGATCGGCTCGGTCAAGAGCAACATCGGGCACTGCGAGAGCGCGGCGGGCATCTCCGGCCTGACCAAGGTCCTGCTGCAGATGCGGCACGGCAAGCTCGCCCCCTCGCTGCACTCCGCCGAGCTCAACCCGCACATCGACTTCGACGGCACGCCCTTCACCGTCCAGCAGACCCTGGCCGACTGGCAGCGGCCCGTCATGACGGTCGACGGCGCCGAGCGGGAGCTGCCCCGGATCGCCGGCATCTCCTCCTTCGGTGCCGGCGGGTCCAACGCCCACCTGGTCGTCGAGGAGTACCGGGCGGAGCCCGCGGCCGCGGCAGAGGCCGGTTCCGGAGCGCCCGTCCTGGTCGTGCTCTCCGCCCGCAGCGCCGACCGCCTGGCCGAGAAGGCGCGCCGACTCGCCGACTGGATCGAGGCGAAGGGCCTCTCCGACGCCGACCTGCCCTCGCTCGCCCGGACGCTGCAGGTGGGGCGCGAGGCCATGCGGGAGCGGCTCGGCGTCGTGGTGGACTCCCTGCCGGGCCTGGTCGCGCGGCTCACGGCCTTCGCCGCCGGCGAGGAGGCCGAGGGCCTGGTCCGCGGCCGGTCGAGCGGGGACTCCGAGGCCCTGGCGCGGCTCGCCGCGGACGAGCGGCTGGACGACGCGCTCACCGGCCGGGACCTCGCCAGGCTGCTGGACCTGTGGGTCAGGGGCGTCACCGTCGACTGGACCGGGCTGGACGACGGCGAGGCGCCGGCGCGCATCGCCCTGCCCGCCTACCCGTTCAGCCGGGACCGCTACTGGATCGACACCTCGCGCACCGCCGCGGCGGTGGCCGGCACCCCGGTGGAACAGGCTCCGTCCGCGCTGGTGTTCACGGAGTCCTGGGAGCCCGAGGCACTGCCCGCAGGCCCGGCCGCGGCGCCGCGCACCCTGGTCTGCCTCTGCGCGGACCGCGCCGCTCAGGAGGAGCTCGCGCGCGCCGCCCGCAGCCTGGACCCCGCCACCACGCTGGTGTTCGTGACCAGGGGCGAGGCCTTCCGGAAGACCTCCGACCGCTCCTACGAGGTCGACGTCCGGGAGGCGGGCGACTGCGTCCGCGCCTTCGAGGAGATCGGGGCGCAGTACGGCCCGGTCGACGCCCTGCTCAACCTGTGGGCGCCGGCGGACGGCGCCGGTCCGGCCGCCTACCCCGCCACCGTCCACCTCCTCCGGGCCGTGGCCGCGGCCGGGCTGACGGTCCGGCGGATCCTTCAGGCCGGGGAGTTCCGTGACGGGACGGAGGAGGCGTACCTGGAGTCCTGGCTCGGCTTCGAGCGCTCCCTCGGCCGGGTGCTTCCGGGCGTCGGGTTCACCGCCGTCCTGGAGGACGTCGAGAACGCCCAGGACGTCGAGAACGCCCAGGACGCCGGGGGTGGACGGGGTGCCCGGGACGGCGACGGCCGGACGGCGCCCGGGGACTGGTTCGCCCGTCTCCTGGACGAACTGACCGCCGCCGAGCCGGCGAGCGCCCTGTACCGCGGCGGCGTCCGCCACGTCAGCAAGGTCCGGCCGAGCACCCCCGGCGCCGGGAAGGACCTCCTCAAGCAGCGCGGCACCTACCTCGTCACCGGAGGCCTGGGCGGCCTGGGCCTGCTCTTCGCCGAGCACCTCGCCCGGACCCGCTCCGCCCGCCTGGTGCTGACCGGCCGCTCGCCCCTCGACGCCCGCCGGGAGCAGCTGATCGCCCGGATCGAGGCGCTCGGCGGCGAAGTCCTGTACGGCCGGGCCGACGTCGCCGACCGGGAGGCCGTGCGCGCCGTCGTGACCGCGGCCCACGAGCGCTTCGGGGCGATCGACGGCGTCATCCACGCCGCCGGCGTCGCCGGGCAGGGCAGCCTGCTCACCAGCGACGCCCGGGAGTTCCGGGACCGGCTCGCCTCCAAGGTGGACGGCACCCTCGTCCTGGACGAGGTCCTCGCCGGTGAACCCCTCGACTTCGTCTGCTACTTCTCGTCCACTGCGGCCGTCCTCGGTGACTTCGGCAGCTGCGACTACGCCGTCGGCAACCGCTTCCAGACGGCCTACGCCCGGCACCGCGACCAGCTGGTGCGGCAGGGGTCGCTCTCCGGCGCGACCGTCGCCGTCAACTGGCCGCTGTGGCGCGACGGCGGCATGGGGTTCGCCGACGCGCAGGGCGCCGAGCTGTACCTCGCCTCCAGCGGGCTGCGCCTGCTCGACCGGGAGGAGGGCATCGCGCTCTTCGAACGGCTGCTGGGGCAGGGCTCGACCCAACAGCTCGTCCTGGCCGGGGAACCGGACCGCGTCCGGCGGCTGCTCGGCGTGGACCGGACGCCCGCCGGCCGCGAACGGCCCGCCACACCCGCTGTACCCGCCCCACCCGCTGTACCCGCCCCACCCGCTGTACCCGCGGCACCGGCCGCACCTGCCACCACCACCGCGCACACCGCGCTTGTCCCGGGATCGGAGCACGTGGACCTCGACGCCCTTGTCCTGTCGGACCTGGAAACGATGATCGGTGAGACGCTCCGGGTACCCCGCGAGCAGATCCATGCCGACGAGAACCTCTCGCACCTCGGATTCGACTCCGTCAACCTGGCGAAGCTCGCCGGGGCCATGAGCCGGCACTTCGGCTTCGAGGTGCTGCCCTCGGTCTTCTTCTCCCACCCCACCCCGCAGCGGCTGGTGGCGCACCTGGTGGCGGAGCAGCAGGAGGCCCTGCGGGCCCGCTACACGGCGCGGCCCGAGCGCCCGGCCGCCGCGGCCCCCGAGGTCACGGCGGCCCCCGAGGCCGAGCGCGCGGACCGGCCCGCGCCGGCCCGGCGGCGCAGCGAGCAGGACGGCCCGGAGGCGATCGCCGTCATCGGCATGAGCGGCCGCTTCCCCGCCGCCCGGTCGGTGGACGAGCTCTGGAGCATCCTGGAGCAGGGCCGGGACGTGCTGTCGCCCGTCCCCGAGGACCGCCGCGCCGACTGGAGCGACCCGCAGGCCCAGGACCCGGAGCGGACCAGGGTCGGATTCGTCCCCGGCATCGCCGAGTTCGACCCCGCGTTCTTCGAGATCTCGCCGCGCGAGGCGCAGAGCATGGACCCGCGCCAGCGGCTGCTGCTCCAGGAGGCCTGGCGGGCCCTGGAGGACGCCGGCTACGGCGAGCGCCGGCTCCGTGACGAACAGATCGGCATGTTCGTCGGCGCCGAGCAGGGCGACTACCTGCACCTGACCCAGGGCGAGGGCAGCATCACGGCCCAGCACGAGGCGATCATGGCCTCGCGCCTGGCCTACCTGCTCGACTTCTCCGGGCCCGTGCTCGCCATCAACACCGCCTGCTCCTCGGGCCTGGCCGCCGCCCACCAGGCGTGCGCGAGCCTGCGCAGCGGCGA
Source organism: Kitasatospora sp. NPDC032757 (assembly GCF_055579305.1). Classification (NCBI taxonomy): domain Bacteria; kingdom Bacillati; phylum Actinomycetota; class Actinomycetes; order Kitasatosporales; family Streptomycetaceae; genus Kitasatospora; species Kitasatospora sp. NPDC032757. The sequence goes on from NZ_JBVINN010000020.1 coordinate 44,233, forward strand.
GTGCGACGCCGCGGTGGTGGCCGGGGTCAACCTGGCGACCACCTCCAGGGTGTTCGCCGAGACGAGCAAGGCCGGCATGCTCTCCGAGAGCGGCGTCTGCCACGCGTTCGACACGCGGGCCGACGGCATGGTGCTCGGCGAGGCCGTCGCGGTCGTCGTCCTGAAGCGCCTGTCGCAGGCCGAGGCCGACGGCGACAACGTCCTAGCCGTCATCCGCGGCAGCGGCATGAACTACGACGGCCGCACCAACGGCATCACCGCGCCGAACGGCGCCGCCCAGGCCAACCTCTACCGCAGCGTCTACCGCCGGCACGGGATCGACGCCGGGCGCATCGAGCACATCGTCGCCCACGGCACCGGCACCAGGCTCGGCGACCCGGTGGAGGTCAACGCGCTCAACGAGGTCTTCAAGGAGCGCACCGGCCGGGCCGGGTACTGCGCGCTGACCTCGACCAAGACCAACGTCGGCCACACCCTGGCCGCCTCCGGCGTGGTCAGCCTGATCGCCCTCGTCCAGTCGCTGCGCCACGGCGTCATCCCCGCCAGCCTGCACTGCGAGCAGGACAGCGACTACATCGCCTGGAAGGAAAGCCCCTTCTACGTCAACAAGGCGGCCAAGGCCTGGCCGGCCGGCGCGGAGGGCACCCGGCTCGGCGCGGTGAGCTCGTTCGGCATGAGCGGGACCAACGTCCACATGGTCGTGGAGAGTCACCGGGCCGCCGTGCGCCCCGCGCCGACCGCGGAGGCCCCGGCCCGGCTGCTCGTCCTGTCCGCCAAGACCCCCGAGTCGCTGGACGAGCGGATCCGGGAGCTGCGGGAGGCCCTGCGGGCGGGTGACTTCGACGCCACCCGCCTCGGCGACGCCGCGTACACCCTGCTGGAGGGCAGGCAGCACTTCGCCCACCGCTGCGCGCTCGTCGCCGGCGACGCCGGCGAGGCCCTCGCCGCGCTGGACGCGGCGGCGCGCGGCGAGGAGCTGCCGGCGGTCCGCCGCGGCGAGGTGCCGCGCGACCGCAAGGACCGCTCGCTGCTCGACATCCAGGCACAGGCACTGCTCACCGAGCTCGCGGCGGCCGGCGTTCCGGCGGCCAGGCACCGCGACGTGCTCGCCGCCCTCGGCGCCCTCTACTGCCAGGGCGCCACGCCGGACTGGCAGAAGCTCTTCGCGGGCGAGCGGCCGCACCTGACGGCGCTGCCCGGCTACCCGTTCTCGCGCAAGCGGTACTGGGCCACGCAGCAGCGTCCCGTGGCGGCGGAGCCGGTGGCCCCGGTGGCTGCGGTGGCGTTGACTCCCGTGGCGCCGGCTCCCGTTGCTCCCGCTGCACCTGTTGCTCCCGCCGCACCCGCTGTACCCGCGGCGCCTGTGAAGGCGGGCATCGCCGGACGGGCGAAGATCGTGCTGCAGAGCCCGGGCGCGAAGGCGGCCGCGCCCACCTCGCCCGTCGCCAAGCCGCGCAACGTCCGGCTGGGCGAGCTGGGCCGCCCGGCCGAGCGGCCCGCGCCGGTCGCGAGCCCGGTGGTGGCGAGTCCGGCGGTCGCGAGTCCGGCGGCTGTGAGCCCGGTTGCCGCGGGCTCCGCCGTTGCGGTGCAGCCCCCGGCCGCGCCGGTGCGGTCCACGAGCGTCCTGCGGCAGGAGCTGCGGGCCGGCCTCGCGGAGGCGCTGTACCTGCCGGAGAGCGACATCGACCTCAACCGCAACTTCATCGAGCTGGGCCTGGACTCCATCGTCGGGGTCGAGTGGATCAAGACCCTCAACAAGAAGTACGGCACCGCGCTGACGGCCGCGCGGCTCTACGACTACCCGACGGTGCGGGAGTTCGCGGACTTCCTGAACGGTGAGATGGCGGCCTCCGCGCCGGCGCCAGTACCGGTGGCCGCGCCCGCGCCCGCGCCCGAGCCCGCGCCCGTGGCGGAGCCCGCCCCCGTCGTGGCCGAGCCGGCGCCCGAGGCCGCGGCGCAGCCCGTGCCCGTCGTGGCCCGGCCGGTGCGCCCGAAGTCCGTCCTCATCGACGAGTTGAGGAGCAGCCTCGCCGAGGCCCTGTTCCTGGAGTCGGGAGAGATCGACGCCGGCCGCAACTTCGTGGAGCTCGGCATGGACTCCATCATCGGCGTCGAGTGGGTGAAGACGATCAACCGGATGTACGGCACGTCGCTGACGGCGACGCGGCTGTACGACTACGCGACGCTGCGCGAGCTGGCCGGCCACCTGGAGACGCAGATCCCGGCCCCGGCCGAGCCCGCCGCCGTCCAGCCGGCCCCGGCGCCCGCTCCGGTCTCGCCCGCTGCGCCCGCCGCTCCGGCGGAGCCCGCGCCGGTCGTCCCGGTCGCCCCCGCCGTCCCGGTCGCCCCCGCGCCCGCCGTGTCGACGCCCGCCGTGTCGACGCCCGCCGTGTCGACGCCCGCCGTGTCCGCCCCCGCCCCCGCCCCCGCCCCGGCCCCGGCCGCGCGCGAGGCCGCACCGCCCGCCGTCCGAACCGGCGACCGGGCCGCCGTCATCGGCATGTCCGGGCGCTACCCCGGGGCGGAGAACCTCCGCCGGTACTGGGACAACCTCAGCAACGGCCGCAACTCCGTCCGCGAGGTGCCGCCGTCCCGCTGGGACGTCGCGCAGTACTACGACCCGCGCCCCGGCCAGAAGGGCAGGACCACCTGCAAGTGGCTGGGCTACCTGGAGGACGCGGACTGCTTCGACCCGCTGTTCTTCAACATCTCGCCGCTGGAGGCGGAGGGGCTGGACCCGCAGCAGCGGCTGTTCCTCCAGGAGGCCTACCGGGCGTTCGAGGACGCCGGCTACGACCCACAGTCCCTCAGCCGCAAGAAGTGCGGCGTCTTCCTGGGCATCAGCGGCAACGAGTACAGCTTCCTGGTGTTCCGCAACGGCGCGGAGACCAACGCCGCGACGAGCAGCAGCAACGCCATCGCCGCCTCGCGCATCGCCTACTTCCTCAACCTCAAGGGCCCGGCGATCGCGATCGACACCGCCTGCTCCTCCTCGCTGGTGGCGCTGCACCTCGCCCAGCAGGCGCTGGCGAGCCACGAGATCGACATCGCACTGGTCGGCGGCGTCTCGCTCTACCTGCTGCCGGACACCTACGTCGGGATGTCCGAGGCGGGCATGCTCTCGCCGCACGGGCAGTGCCGGTCCTTCGACAACGGCGCCGACGGCTTCGTGCCGGGCGAGGGCGTCGGCGCCCTGGTGCTGAAGCGCCTGGGCGACGCCGAGGCCGATCACGACCACGTCTACGGCGTCGTCGCGGCCTCGGGCACCAACCAGGACGGCAAGACCAACGGCATCACCGCACCCAGCGCCAACAGCCAGATGGAGCTGGTCCGTTCGGTCTACGACCGGCACGGCATCGACGCGGCGTCCATCGGCTACGTCGAGATGCACGGCACGGGCACCAAGCTCGGCGACCCGATCGAGCTCGACGCGCTGGGCACCGTCTACCGCGAGCGGGGCGTGCCCACCAACTCCTGCGCGATCGGCTCGGTGAAGAGCAACATCGGGCACACCTCGGCGGCCGCCGGGGTGGCCGGGGTGCACAAGGCGCTGCTGAGCATGCGTCACGGCCTGCTCGTGCCGTCGCTGAACTTCGAGACGCCCAACGAGCACTTCGACTTCGCCCATTCCCCTTTCCGTGTCAACACCCGCCTCGAACCCTGGGAGCCCCAGGCCGGCCGGGCGCCGAGGCGCGCTGCCGTGAGCTCGTTCGGATTCAGCGGAACGAACGCCCACGTCGTGCTGGAGGAGTATCGCAATGCGTGACAGCAGTGTGCGGACCGCTTCGGCGGCCGTCGTCGTCACCCTGTCGGCCAAGACCGAGGCGCAGTTGGACAGCGCGGCGGAGAACCTGCTCGCCTTCCTGGCGGACGAGCCCGGGCTCGACCTGACCGACCTGGCCTTCTCGCTCCAGGTGGGCAGGGAGGCGATGGACCACCGGCTGGCCTTCGTGGCCGACTCCACCACCGCGGTCGCGCGGGGCCTGCGGACCCACCTGGGGCGGGGCGGCGACACCGCCCTCTTCCGGGGCCGGGCCCCCGAGCAGCTGACCTGGGACGAGGAGGACGAGGACCGCAAGGCGCTCGTCCGCTCCTGGATCGCGGCCGGGGACCACGCCGCCGTCGCGCAGGCCTGGGCCGGCGGCTGCGCCGTCGACTGGCCGCTGCTCTACGCGCCCGACCGGCCGTTCCGGATCCCGCTGCCCACCTACCCCTTCGCCAAGGAGCGGTACTGGGTCGAGGCGCAGCCGGGCGCGCAGGCCGGCCCCGCGGCGGCCGCTCCGGCGGCGCCGCACCCGCTGGTGCACCGTGACACCTCCCAGTTCGGGCGGCAGCGCTACACCTCGACGTTCACCGGCGAGGAGGCGTTCCTCGGCGACCACCGGATCCGCGGCGAGCGGATCCTGCCCGGCGTCGCCCACCTGGAGATGGCGCTGGCGGCCGCGGCCGGCGGGCGGACGCCGTCGGCGGGTACGGCCCTCACCGACGTGGTCTGGGCCCGCCCGTTCCGGGTGGGCGGGAGCCCGCGCGAGCTCCACGTCGCGCTGCGGCCCGACGAGGCGCAGGGCGTCCGGTTCGAGGTCTTCGCCGCGGACGAGGACGCGGACGGGCCGGCCACGGCCCAGGTCCTGCACAGCACCGGCACGGTCGTGCCCGGCGGCGGCACGCCCGGCCGGGTCGACCTGGCACGGCTGCGGGCCGAGTGCGGCGCGCGCCGGCTCGACGCGGACCAGGTCTACGCGGCGTTCGCGGCGGCCGGGATCGAGTACGGCCCGTCGTTCCGCGGCATCGACCACCTGCTGGTCGGCGCGGACCAGGTGCTGGCCCGCCTCGTGCTCCCCGCCGCCGCGCAGCCGGGCTGGGACTCCACCCGTCTGCACCCCGGCCTGACGGATGCGGCACTCCAGGCCTGCCTGGGGATGCCGGCCGCCGACCCGGACGCCCCGCAGCAGACCCTGCTGCCGTTCGCCGTCGACCGGGTCGAGGTGTTCGGCGCCCTCACGCCCGGTCTCTGGGTCTGGATCCGCCCGAGCGCGGCGGGCCCGCAGGAGACCTCCGTCCGCCGCTTCGACCTCGACCTGTGCGACGACGCGGGAGAGGTCCGGGTGCGCCTGACCGGCTTCGCCGTCCGGGCTGTGCCGTCCGGGCCCGCGGCGGGCAGCGTCCTGGCCTTCCCGCAGTGGCGCGAGCGGGCGCTGCCCGCGCCGGCGACCGTGGGGGCGCGGCGCACCCTGGTCTTCGCCGAGGGGGGCGCCCTCGCGGACGCGATCGCCGCGGACAGCGGCTGCGAGGTGGAGGTGCTCACCTCCCCGGCGGCCGGCCTCGGCGGCCGCTACACCGACTACGCGCTCCAGGTGTTCGATCGGACGAAGGCGGTCCTGACCGACGGCACGCGGTCCGAGCTGCTCGTCCAGGTCCTGCTGGCGGACGGGCCACAGGCATCGGCCCTCTCCGGGCTGGGCGCACTGCTGCGGACGGCCCGCCTGGAGAACCCGCGGATCACCGGTCAGGTCGTCCTCGTGGACGCCGCCACGGGAGCGGAGGCCCTGCGCGCGCTGCTCGCGGCCGAGCGCCGCACCCCGGCCGGCACCGGCGACGGCACCGCCGAGGACCACGCCGCCGGCACGGCCGTCCGGTACCGCGACGGCAGGCGCGAGGTGCTGACCTGGGCCGAGGAGCCCGCGGCGGACCGCCCCGGGCCGCCCTGGCGGGCCGGCGGCGTCTACCTGGTCACCGGCGGCCTCGGCGGCCTCGGGCAGATCTTCGCCGAGGAGATCGCCGGCCAGGTGAAGGACGCCACGCTCGTCCTCGCCGGCCGCTCGCCGGAGAGCGCGCGGACACGGCGGATCGTGGAGCGGCTGCGGGCTTCGGGGGCGGACGTCTCCTACGCCCGGCTCGACGTCGCCGACCGGGACGCCGTCGTGGCCCTGGTGGACCGGATCGTGCGCACCGCCGGGCACCTCCACGGCGTCATCCACAGCGCCGGCGTGATCGAGGACAACTTCATCCTGAAGAAGCCCGTCCGCGAGTTCCGCGCCGTCCTGGCGCCGAAGGTCGGCGGCCTGGTGAACCTGGACGAGGCCACCAAGGACGCGGACCTCGACTTCTTCGTCGCCTTCTCCTCCGGCGCCGCCGTCACCGGCAACGCCGGCCAGGCCGACTACGCGGCGGCCAACGCCTTCATGGACGGCTTCGCCGAGTACCGGCAGAGCCTGGTCGCGGCCGGACTGCGGCACGGCCGCACGCTCTCCGTCGACTGGCCGCTCTGGGCGGACGGCGGCATGCGCCCGGACGCCGCCACGGAGGCGGTGCTCCGCGACCGCTTCGGGATTTCCCTGCTGGAGCGCGCGGCCGGGATCGAGGCCCTCTCCCGCAGCCTCCAGACGAACCACCACCAAGTGCTCGTCGCCGCAGGCGACGTGGCCCGGATCAGGCAGGCGCTGACGATGCAGCAGGCCGGTGAGGACACAGGACCAGTGAGCACCGACATCCCCGTCGCGGAACCGGAGCGGCAGGACGACGGCCTGGAGGACAGGGCCGTCGGGTACGTGACCTCGCTGCTGGCGGGCGCGCTCAAGGTGCCCGCGCACCGCATCGAGGCCGACCTGCCGCTGGAGCGGTACGGCATCGACTCGGTGATGGCGATGAACCTGACCGCCAAGCTGGAGGCGGTCTTCGGCCGCCTGCCGAAGACGCTCTTCTTCGAGTACCGCGACATCAAGCAGCTCACCGGCTACCTGGTCGACGCGCACCGGGAGCGGCTGGCGGAGCTGCTGGGCGTGACGCCCGCGGCTCCCGCGCCCGCGGCGGTGCCCGCTGCGGTGTCCGTGCCTGCCGCGGCGCCCGCCGCCGTGGTCGAGGCCCCGGCGGCTCCGGCGCCCGCCGTCGTGTCCGAGCCCCGTGCGGCGGTCGCACCGCGCAGCGCCGACATCGCCGTCATCGGCCTCGGCGGCCGCTACCCGCAGGCCCGCGACCTCCGCGAGTTCTGGCGCAACCTGGCCGAGGGCAGGGACAGCATCACCGAGGTGCCCGCGGACCGCTGGGACCACCGCGCCCACTCCGCCGAGGACACGGCCGAGCCGGGTACGACCTCGCACAGGTGGGGCGGGTTCCTGGACGACGTCGACCGGTTCGACCCGCTGTTCTTCAACATGTCGCCCCGCGAGGCCGAGTTCACCGACCCGCAGGAGCGCCTGTTCCTGGAGTGCGTCTACGAGACGCTGGAGGACGCCGGGTACACGCGACATGACCTCCTCCGGCACCGCTCGAACGGCGTGGAGGGCAACGTCGGCGTCTTCGTCGGTGCGATGTACGACGAGTACCAGCTGTACGGTGCGACCGAGCAGGCGATGGCCGAGGGCCGGGTGATCCCGGGCAACGCGGCGAACATCGCCAACCGGGTCTCGTACTTCTGCAACTGGCAGGGCCCGAGCATCACGCTCAAGACCATGTGCTCCTCCTCCCTGACGGCGATCCACCTCGCCTGCCAGAGCCTGCAGCTCGGCGACTGCGAGGTCGCCGTCGCCGGCGGCGTCAACCTGTCGCTCCACCCGAACAAGTACCTGCTGCTCGGGCAGACCGGCTTCGCGTCGAGCAAGGGCCGGTGCGAGAGCTTCGGTGAGGGCGGCGACGGCTACGTGCCCGGCGAGGGCGTCGGCGCCGTCCTGCTGAAGCCGCTGGACCGGGCGATCGCCGACGGCGACCGGATCCACGGCGTCATCAAGGCCACCGCGGTCAACCACGGCGGCCGGACCAACGGCTACACGGTGCCCAACCCGACCGCCCAGAGCGGTGTGATCGCGCACGCCCTGGACAAGGCGGGCGTCGACGCGCGCACCGTCAGCTACGTCGAGGCGCACGGCACCGGGACGTCGCTCGGCGACCCGATCGAGATCGCCGGCCTCACCAAGGCGTTCTCCCGCCACACCGACGACCGGCAGTTCTGCGCGATCGGCTCGGTGAAGAGCAACATCGGGCACGCCGAGAGCGCCGCCGGCATATCGGCGCTGACCAAGGTGCTGCTGCAGCTGAAGCACGGCAAGCTGGCCCCCTCGCTCCACTCCGAGGTGCTCAACCCGCACATCGACTTCGAGGGGACGCCCTTCCGCGTCCAGCGGGAACTCGGGGACTGGGAGCGGCCGGTGATCGACACCGCCGACGGCCCCCGCGAGTACCCGCGCATCGCCGGTGTCTCCTCCTTCGGCGCCGGCGGCTCCAACGCGCACGTCGTCGTCGAGGAGTACGTCCCGGCAGCCCGCCCGGCGGAGACCGACCCGGCCGGGCAGCCGCTGGCGTCCGTCGTCGTGCTCACCGCGCGTACCGCCGAACAGCTGCGGGAGCAGGCGCAGCGGCTCCTCGACTGGGCGCAGGAGGAGCGGATCGGCGACGCCGACGTGCCCGGGATCGCCTTCACGCTCCAGACCGGGCGCGAGCACCTGGACGAGCGGCTGGCCTTCCTGGCCGGCTCCGCCGAGGAGCTGCTCGCCCGGCTCCGCGACCACCTGGACGGCAAGGACGCCGTCGGCGAGGTGTACCGGGGGCGCGTGAAGCGCGCGAAGGACGCCGTGTCGTTCCTCGCCGAGGACGAGGACATGGCGCACACCATCGAGGCCTGGGTGCGGAAGCGGAAGTTCGGCAAGCTGCTCGAACTCTGGGTCAACGGACTGGGCCTGGACTGGCGGAGCTTCTACCCGGCGCCGCTGCCGGGCCGGGTCTCGCTGCCGACCTACCCGTTCGCCCGCAAGCGGTTCTGGGCCCCGGCGTCCGCGCCGGCCGCCCCGGCCGTGACCGCGCCCGCCGTCTCCGCCGCCGCGCCCGTCTCCGCTGCCGCGCCCGCCGCCGTGGTCGCGGCCGCCGCCGCGGTGGCCGAGCCCGTCGCGCTGAAGCCGGTCGCGCCGGTGCGGCCCGCCGTCACCGCCACCGTGCCCCTCCCGTCGGGCGGCGCCCGTGCCGTCGCGAAGCCGCGGGGGATCGGCCTCGCCCCGCTCGGCGGCGAGCCGGCCACTGCGTCCGGTACGGCGCCCGTGCGGCGTCCCGCCCCGGCGGTGACCCTCGCGCCGGTGGGCGCGGCCGCCGCCGCCCCGGCGCCCGCGCCGGCCGCCGCCCCGGCCCCGGCTCCGCTTGAGGCGCCCGCCCCGGTGGCAGCGGCGTTCGCCGGCCCGGACGAGGAGACCCTCGTCGACGAGCTGGCGGTAAGCCTCGCCCAGGCCCTGTACATGGCGGAGGAGGACGTCGACACCGACACCAACTTCACCGACCTCGGGCTGGACTCCATCGTCGGGGTCGAGTGGATCAAGGCGATCAACAAGCAGTACGGGCTCGACCTGGCCGCGACCAGGCTCTACGACACGCCCACCGTCCGCCAGTTGGCGGCCTACCTGCACAACCTGCTGCGCACCGCGGCGCCCGCCCCGGCGGCGCCCCCGGCCGCGCCGGTTGCCGCCGTGGCCGTCGCGCCGGTTGCCGTCGTCGCGCCCGTGGCCGTCGCGCCCGTCGTGCCGGCGGAGCAGCCGCAGCCGGCCCTCTCGGAGGACGACGTCCAGGCGGACCTGCTGAGCAGCCTGGCCGCCGCCCTGTACGTGTCGGAGGACGAGCTCGACCTCGACCGGAGCTTCACCGACTTCGGCCTCGACTCCATCATCGGCGTGGAGTGGATCAAGGCGATCAACAAGCAGTACGGGCTGGACCTGCCCGCCACCAGGCTCTACGACCACCCGACCATCCAGGAGCTGACGGCCTGTATCCTCCGGGAGCTGGAGAAGGGAGGCGCCCCTCAGGGGCGTCCCTTTCGCGGGCTGACCGCCCCCGCCGAGACGGCCCCCGCCGAGACGGTCTCCGCCGGGACGGCCTCCGCCGCCGTCGCACCCGTCGCCGTACCGGCCCCCGGTGCCGCACCCGCTGTCCTGCCGACCCCCACGCCGAAGCCCGTGCCGGCCGCCGAGCCCGTGCCGGCTCCTGTGGCGGTGCAGCCGGCCGTGCAGCAGGCGGCTTCCGCCCCCGCGCCCGCCCGGGCCGAGGCGCGCGCCGCCGACCCGCGCCGCGGGGACGCGATCGCGATCGTCGGCATGGCCGGCCGCTACCCGCGCTCCGAGAACCTGGCGGAGTACTGGGACAACCTGGCCAACGGGCGCGACTGCGTCCGGGAGATCCCCAAGTCCCGCTGGGACGTGGACGAGTACTACGACCCGCGCCCGAGCCAGAAGGGCAAGGTCTACTGCCGGTCGATGGGTGTCCTCGACGACATCGAGGTCTTCGACCCGCTGTTCTTCAACATCCCGCCGGCCGAGGCCGAGGCGATGGACCCGCAGCAGCGGATCTTCCTCCAGGAGGCGTACCACGCCTTCGAGGACGCGGGGTACGACCCGCGGGCGCTGAGCGGGGAGAAGTGCGGCGTCTACCTGGGGATCATGAGCAACGAGTACAGCATGCTCATGCAGAAGCAGGGTGCGGACGCGAGTTCGGCCACCAGCAACAGCAACGCCATCACGGCCGGCCGGATCGCCTACTTCCTGAACCTCAAGGGCCCGGCCATCGCCCTGGACACGGCCTGCTCCTCCTCGCTCGTCGCGACCCACCTGGCCTCCCAGGCGCTCAAGAGCGGCGAGATCGACATGGCCCTGGTCGGCGGCGTCACCCTCTACCTGAGCCCCGAGGCGTACATCAGCATGTGCGGCGCGGGGATGCTCTCGCCGGACGGCCGCTGCAAGACCTTCGACAACGGCGCCGACGGCTTCGTACCGGGCGAGGGCGTGGGCGCGCTCGTGCTGAAGCGGCTCGACGACGCGGTGCGCGACCGCGACCACGTCCACGGCGTCATCCTCGGCTCGGGCATCAACCAGGACGGGAAGACCAATGGCATCACCGCGCCGAGCGTGGTGAGCCAGATGGAGCTGGAGCGCGACGTCTACGGGCGCCACGGCATCGACCCGGCCGGCATCGGCTACGTCGAGATGCACGGCACCGGCACCAAGCTGGGCGACCCGATCGAGCTGGAGGCGCTGGCCACCGTCTACCGCGAGCAGACCGACAAGGTCGGGTACTGCGCCATCGGCTCGGTGAAGAGCAACCTCGGGCACACCTCCGCGGCCGCGGGCATCGCCTCGATCCAGAAGGCCGTGCTCTGCATGCAGCAGAAGCACCTGGTGCCGACGCTGAACTTCGAGCGCCACAACGAGCACTTCGACTTCGAGCGCTCGCCGTTCTACGTCAACACCGGGCTGACGCCGTGGAAGACGGAGGCCGGCACCGCGCGGCGTGCGGCCGTGAGCTCGTTCGGCTTCAGCGGCACCAACGCCCACCTCGTCCTGGAGGAGTACGAGGAGGCCGCCGGGGACACGGCGCCGGAGCCGCTGCACGCCCCCCGCCTCTTCGTCCTGTCGGCGAGGAGCGAGGAGCAGCTCAGGACGGCCGCCGCCCGCCTCGGCGACCACGTCCGGTCGCACCCGTCGCTGGACCCGAAAGACCTGGCGTACTCGCTCCAGCTGGGCCGCGAGGCCATGACGCAGCGTCTGGCGCTGGTCGCCGCCACCCTCGGGGAGCTGGCGGAGAAGCTGAGCCGGTTCGCCGAGGGCGGCCGGGCCGGCGGTGTCCACACCGGTCAGGCGAGGAAGGTCCGGGGGAGGGGCGCCGTGCACGTCCCCCCGCCCGCCCCGGGCGGCACCCCGTCCGCGGCGGAGTGCGAGCGGCTGGCCGAGCTCTGGGTGACCGGGACGGCCGTCGACTGGGCACAGCTGTACGCGGACGGGCGACCCCGCCGCGTCCCGCTGCCCACGTACCCCTTCGCCCGTGGGAGCTACTGGTTCACGCCCGCCGAGGACGGCACCGACGCTCCCGCCGCACCCGGGCCCGCGCCCGCAGTGGCCGTGCCCGCCGCACCCGCACCCGTGCCCGCCGCGCCCGCGGCCGTGGCACCCGCCCGGGCCCCGTCGGCCGGGTCACCCGCCTCCGCCCCGGCGGCCGCGGCGAACATCCTGCTGAAGCCGGTCTGGGACGTCGTCCCGAAGCCCGCCCTGCAGACCCCCGCCGCGCCGAACGGCCGCGTCCTCGTGGCCGGTGGCACGGAGGAGCACTGGGAGCGGATCCGCACCGTCCACCCGACCGCCGAGCGCCTGCCCGTCGGCCCCGCGGACACCGTGGAGACGATCGCCGCCCGGCTCGACGAGGCCGGCGGCCCGCTCGCCCACCTGGTCTGGCTGGCCCCCCAGCAGACGTCGCCGGGCGTCACCGACGACGCGCTGGTCGACGCGCAGGAGGGCGGTCTCTACGCCTGCTTCCGCACGCTGAAGGCGCTGCTGGGCCTCGGTTACGGCCGCCGCACGCTCGACCTGACCGTCGTCACCGAGCAGAGCCTGCCGGTGCGGCGCAGCGACACCGTGGACCCGACCCACGCCGGCCTGCACGGTCTGCTGGGCTCGGTGGCCAAGGAGTACCCGGGCTGGAACGTGCGCCTGGCCGACCTCGACAAGGGGTACGACTGGCCGCTCGCGGAGCTGTTCGCGCTGCCCTGCGAGGAGCGCGGCAGCGTCTGGGCGTACCGCCGCAAGCGCTGGTACCAGCAGGCGCTCCTCCCGATCCGGGAGAGCGTCGCGGCCGACCACTCCGCGCCGGGCGCCCACCCGGTGTACCGGCAGGGCGGCACGTACGTGGTGATCGGCGGCGCGGGCGGCATCGGCGAGGCGTGGACCGAGCACATGATCCGCACCTACGGGGCGCAGGTCGTCTGGATCGGCCGCCGGGCCGAGGACGCGGCGATCCGCGAGAAGCTGGAGCGCCTGGGCCGGCTGGGCCCGGAGCCCCGGTACGTACAGGCCGACGCCGCCGACCGGGAGTCACTGCAGGGCGCGTACGAGCGCATCAAGCAGAGCCACCCGGTCGTCCACGGCGTGATCCACTCGGCGATCGTCCTGCTCGACCAGAGCCTGGAGCGGATGGACGAGGGGCGTTTCCGCGCCGCCGTCACCGCCAAGGTCGACGTCAGCGTGCGCCTCGTCCAGGTCTTCCGGGCCGAGCCGCTGGACTTCGTCCTCTTCTTCTCCTCGATGAACTCGTTCCTCAAGGCGCCCGGGCAGTGCAACTACGTGGCCGGCTCCGTGTTCAAGGACGCCTACGCCCACCGGCTCGGCTCCGCTCTCTCCGCCCCGGTGAAGACCATGAACTGGGGCTACTGGGGCAGCGTCGGCATCGTCGCCTCGCAGGAGTACCAGGAGCGGATGAGCAGGGCCGGCGCGGCCTCGATCGAGCCCGCCGACGGCATGGCGGCCCTCGACGTCCTTCTTTCCGGCACGTTCGACCAGCTCGGCCTGGTCAAGGCTCAGGGGGGTAACCCGTAACATGCAGCACATCATCCGGCGCGAAGCCATCACCACGGCCCGCAGGGGCACACGGGTTCCCCTGGCCCGCCTCTGCCGGGAGATCGCGGACGGCACGGCGGCCCCGGCCGTCGACGGCACCGACCGCGACGCGGACGCCCTGGTCGACGACGACCTGCTGAGCCGCCTGCTGCTCAGCCAGCTGCAGAGCGTGGGCCTGTTCTCGGACGCCGCACCCCGTCTGCCGCTCGGCGACGAGCTGCGGCGCTGGCTGGACGAGTCCGTCCGCCAGCTGCTGGACCGCGGCTACCTGCACGGCGACGCCGCGCACCCCCGCCCGGTGCACGCGGTGAGCAGCCGCGACGTCTGGGCGGAGTGGGAGGAGCGCAGCGCGCAGTGGTCGCGCAACGCCGACCTGCGCGCGCAGGTCCTGCTCCTGGACGCCATGCTGCGCGCCCTGCCGCGGATCCTGACCGGCGAGGTGCTCGCCACCGACGTCATGTTCCCCAACTCCTCGATGGAGCTGGTCGAGGGGATCTACAAGAACAACCCCGTCACCGACACCTTCAACGGCGTCATGGCCGACGCGGTGGCCGGCATCGTGCGCGAGATCCTGCGCAGCGACCCGTCGGCGCGGATCCGCCTCCTGGAGATCGGCGCGGGCACCGGCGGCGGGAGCGTGAAGGTCTTCGAGAAGCTCGAACCCTTCGCCGCCCACGTCGAGACGTACTGCTACACCGACCTGTCCAAGTCCTTCCTGATGTACGCGGAGAAGGAGTACGGCCCCAGGTACCCGTACCTCGACTACCGGATCTTCAACGTCGAGGAGCCGCTCGCCGGCCAGGACGTGGAGCCGGGCTCGTACGACATCGTGCTCGCCACCAACGTGCTGCACGCCACCAAGGACATCCGCCGGACGCTGCGCAACGCCAAGGGGGCGCTGAAGGAGAACGGCGTCCTGCTCGCCAACGAGCTCTCCGCGCACTCGCTCTTCACGCACCTGACGTTCGGTCTGCTCGAAGGCTGGTGGCTGTACGAGGACACCGAGCTGCGCATCCCCGGCTGCCCGGGCCTGACCCCCGACTCCTGGGAGGAGGTGCTCGACGAGGAGGGCTTCGGCGCGGTCTCGTTCCCCGCGCAGCGGCTGCACGAGCTGGGCCACCAGGTGATCGCGGCCGACAGCGACGGGCTGATCCGGCAGGAGCTCGCGGGCGCCCCCGCCGCCGGGGGCGCCGCCCCCGCGCAGGCCGCCGGCGCGCAGGAGACGCCGGCCCGGCCCGAGGCCCAGGGGCACCGCCCCGCGCGGGCCGGGGCGCGGACGCCGTCGGTCACCGACGAGATGCTGGAACAGCACGTCAAGGACGTCATCTTCGAGCAGCTGAAGCTCTCCCTGAAGGTCGACCGGACGCAGATCGCCGCCGACGACGCCTTCATGGACTACGGCATCGACTCGATCATCGGCGTGCAGCTGATCCAGGAGATCAACCGGAAGATCGGCATCGACCTGGCCACCACCGACCTGTTCGACCACGGTTCGGTGAACCGGCTGGCCCGGTACATCGCCGGCGCCCACCGGGCGGAGGCCACCGCCTCGCTGCCCGCCGAGCTGCGGGCCCCGGCCGCCGGGCCCGCGCCGCTCCCGGCGGCGCAGACGGCGGCCCCGGACCAGGCCGCCGCGTCGCAGGCCCGGCAGGCCCCGGCGCGGGCACCGCACGAGCCGGCCGGCGTGCTGCGCAAGGAGCCGATCGCCATCGTCGGCATGAGCGGCCGGTTCGGCGGCTCGCCCGGCGTCGAGCAGCTCTGGGACCACCTGGCGCAGGGGCACGACCTGATCGAGAAGATCTCGCGCTGGGACATGTCGGGCTACCACCCCGAGGGCGCGCCGCGCTGCGACCACGGCAGCTTCATCGACGACATCGACCGCTTCGACCCGACGTTCTTCAACATCTCGGGCATCGAGGCGACCTACATGGACCCCCAGCAGCGGGTGTTCCTGGAGGAGTCCTGGAAGGCGCTGGAGGACGCCGGGTACGCCGGCTCCGGCACCCAGGGCCGCAAGGTCGGCGTCTACGTCGGCTGCCAGGAGAGCGGCTACGCGCAGCTGTTCGGCGGCGAGGCGCCGCCGCAGTCCATGTGGGGCAACGCGCTGTCGGCGATGCCGGCGCGCATCTCCTACCACCTCGACCTCCAGGGCCCGGCGATCTCCGTCGACACGGCCTGCTCCAGCTCGCTGGTGGCGATCCACCTCGCCTGCCAGGGCCTGTGGGGCGGTGAGACCGAGATGGCCATCGCCGGCGGCGTCGCCATCCAGACCACGCCCAAGTTCTGGGTGATCGCCGGTCAGGCCGGCATGCTCTCGCCGAGCGGCCGCTGCCACACCTTCGACGACCGGGCCGACGGCTTCGTCCCCGGCGAGGGTGCGGGCGTCGTCGTCCTCAAGCGGCTCGCCGACGCGCTCGCCGACGGGGACCACATCCACGGCGTGATCAGCGGCTCCGGCATCAACCAGGACGGCGCGTCGAACGGGATCACCGCGCCGAGCGCCAAGTCCCAGGAACGGCTGGAGACTTCCGTCTACGACGCGTTCGGGATCAACCCCGAGCACATCCAGCTGATGGAGGCCCACGGCACCGGCACCAAGCTCGGCGACCCGATCGAGTACCACGCGCTCAAGCGGGCCTTCCGCCGCTACACCCAGCAGCGGGACTACTGCGCGCTGGGCTCGATCAAGTCCAACCTCGGACACACCATCACCGCCGCCGGCGTCGCCGGCGTCATCAAGGTGCTGCTCTCGCTCCGGCACCGGCGCATCCCGCCCTCGATCAACTTCGAGCGGGGCAACGCGCACATCGACTTCACCGACAGCCCGTTCTACGTGAACACCGAGGACCGCCCCTGGGAGGCCGGGGGAGACGGCACCCGCCGAGCCGCCGTCAGCTCCTTCGGCGTCAGCGGGACCAACGCCCACCTGGTGATCGAGGAGGCCCCGTACCGGGCCCACCGCACCGGCGGGCCGTCCGCCCACCTCGTCACACTCTCCGCCGGCACCGCCGAGCAGCTGGCGGAGCAGGCCGAACGGCTCCTCGCCCACTGCGAGCAGCAGCCCGGCCTCGACCCGGGCGACATCGGCTTCACCCTGCTCGTCGGCCGCAAGCACCTGCCGCACCGGCTGGCCTGCGTCGTGCGCGACCAGGCCGAGCTGGTGGAGAGCCTGCGCCAGTGGACCGCCCAGGGGCAGAGCCCGCGCGTCTGCGTCGGCGAGGTCCCCGCGCAGGGCCACCAGGAGCGCGCCGCGCTGCGCAACTTCGGCAACGAGTGCATCCGGCAGGCCGCGGCGGGCACCGACCCCGGCTCGCTCGCCGAGCTGCTCGCCACCGTCGCGGACCTCTACGTCCAGGGCTACGGCCTGGACTACGCCGCGCTCTTCGCCGACGGGCAGTACACCCGCGTCCCGCTGCCGACCTACCCGTTCGCCCGCGAGCGGTACTGGGTGCCGCAGGCGCCGGAGCAGCGCCCGGCGCTCCCGGCCGGCCCGCACGGCGGTACCCGGGCCGGCACGCACCCGCTGCTGCACTCCGAGGCCTCGGACTTCCGCTCCCGGCGCTACCGGTCGGAGTTCACCGGCGAGGAGTTCTTCCTCCGGGACCACGTGGTGAAGGGCCGGAAGGTCCTCCCCGGCGTGGCCTGCCTGGAGATGGCCCGGGCCGCCGCCGCCCTCACCCTCGGCGGGCCGGCCCAGGACGGCCCCGGCCTGGCCCTGCGCAACGTCGTCTGGGCGCGCCCGGTGACCGCCGGCGCGGAGCCTGTCACCCTCACCACCTCACTGGTGCCCAGGGGCCACGACGAGGCCGAGTACGAGATCTCCGGCACCTCCGGCGACACCCCCGGCGCCGCCCCGGTGGTGCACAGCCAGGGGCAGGTGGTCCTCAAGGACGTCGCCCCGGCCGTGCTCGACCTCCCGGGCATCCGGGCCGCCTGCGGCCGGACCGAGGTCGCCGCCGACCGGCTCTACCCGGCGTACGAGGCCATCGGCTTCAGCTACGGCGACGCGCACCGCGGCATCGAGCGGCTGCACATCGGCCGTGACCAGGTCCTGGTGCAGCTCACGCTGCCCGCCTCGGTGCGCGCCACCCGGGACGACTACGTGCTGCACCCCGCCCTCCTCGACGCGACGCTCCAGGCCTCGCTCGGCATGGGGCTGGCGGCCGGCGACGCGGACACCCTCGACGTGTCCGGCATGAAGCCCTCGCTGCCGTTCGCCCTGGACGAGCTGGAGGTCCTCGGCTCCTGCACCAACGCCATGTGGGCCTGGATCCGTTACAGCGCGGGCGTCGAGCGGGGCGGCAAGGTCTTCAAGCTCGACATCGACCTCTGCGACGAGCAGGGCGGGGTGCGCGCCCGGATCAGGGGCATGTCCTACCGCGTCCTGGACGGCGAGGTCGGCGCGGCCGCCGAGATGCCCGCGGCAGGGGCCGCCGAGGTGTCGTCGGTCGCCTTCCTGCCCGCCTGGCGGGAGCCCGCGCCGGGCGCCGCGGCCATCGAGCCGCGGCAGCACGTCGTGCTGCTGCCCGACCTGCCCGCCCTCGCCGGCGCGCTGGCCGGGCAGGATCCGGCGGTCCGGGTGCTGCCGCTGACCTCCGCCGCGACGGGGATCGCCGAGCGGTTCACCGAGTACACCGAGCAGGCCCTCGCCCACGTCCGGGACCTCCTGGACGACCGGGCGCAGGAGCGGGTGCTGGTGCAGCTGGTCGTCCCCGACCGGGAGGGCCTGGCGACCGTTCAGGGCCTGCTCGGCCTCCTGAAGTCGGCCCAGGCAGAGGACCCGCGGCTGCTGGCCCAAGCCGTCCTCGTCGACCCGGCGGAGCCCGCCGGGCAGCTGGTCGCCCGGGTCGCCGCCGGGCGGCGCCACCCCGGCGAGTCCTGCCTGCGCTTCCGCGGCGGCCGCACCGAGGCGCTGACCTGGGCCGAGGGCGACAACCGCCCCGAGCCCCGGGTGCCCTGGCGGACCGGCGGGGTCTACCTCGTCACCGGCGGGCTCGGCGGCGTCGCCACCCTGTTCGCCCGGGACATGGCCGCGGTGCGCGACATCACCCTCGTGCTGGCCGGCCGTTCGCCGCTGCGCCCCGCGCAGGAGGCCGTCCTGGACGGGTGGCGCGCGCAGGGGGCGGACGTCCGCTACGAGCGGGTGGACGTCGCCCGGGCGGACGAGGTGCGGGAGCTGGTCGACGGGATCCTGCGGGACCACGGCGCCCTGCACGGCATCATCCACAGCGCCGGCGTCCTGCGGGACGGCCTCCTGCGGCGCAAGACCGCCGGGGAGTGCCGCGAGGTCCTCGCGCCGAAGGTCGCGGGCCTGGTCAACCTGGACGAGGCCAGCAAGGACGTCCCGCTGGACTTCCTGGCCGTCTGTGCCGGCGCGGCCGGGGTGTTCGGCAACGCCGGGCAGGCCGACTACGCCGCCGCCAACGCCTTCCAGGACGCCTACACGCACCACCGCCAGGAGCTGGTGGCCCGCGGGCAGCGCTCCGGTGCCTCCGTCTCCGTCGACTGGCCCCTCTGGGCCGAGGGCGGGATGCGGGTGGACGGCGCCACCGAGACGGTGATGCGCGAGCGGCTGGGCATGGTGCCCATGCCGACCGCCACGGGGCTCGCGGCGCTGTACGCCGCGCTCGACGCGCCGCGGACCCAGGTCCTGGTGATCGCCGGGGACGCCGCGAAGATCCGGGAGACCGTGCTGCACCGGGCCCCGCAGCCCGAGGCGGCCGCCGTACAGCCGGCCGCCGTCCGGCCGGTCGGGGACCGGCCCGCCGCGGGCGCCGCGGGTGCCGGCCGGAAGGCCGTGCGCGCCGAGCTGGTCACGTACCTCAGGAACACGCTCGCCGAGGTGATCCGGGTACCGGCGCACCGGATCGACCCGGGCGCTCCGTTCGAGCGGTTCGGCATCGACTCGGTGCTGGCGCTCGCCGTCACCAACCGCCTGGAGACCGACTTCGGCTCGCTGTCGAAGACGCTCTTCTTCGAGCACCAGAGCATCGACGCACTCAGCGGCTACTTCCTTGACGCCCACGCGGGTGCGCTGGAGACGGTGCTGGGCCTCCCCGCCTCGTCACCGGAGCCCGCCGGCGCGCCCGCCGCGCCCGTGCTCCCCGCCGCGCCCGTCGTGCCCGCGGCACCCGCCGCGCCCGTGGCGGCCCCGGTACCCGTGGCGGCCGTCGCACCGCAGCGGCGGTCCGAGCCGGCCGGGCCGCAGGAGGACGCCGTCGCGGTCGTCGGCCTCGCCGGCCGCTACCCCGGCGCCGACGACCTCGACGAGCTCTGGGAGAACCTGCTCGCGGGCCGCGACTGCGTCACCGAGGTCCCCGAGGACCGCTGGGACCACAGCCTCTACTACGACCCGGAGCCGAACCGGCCCGGCCGGACCCCCACCAGGTGGGGCGGGTTCATCGACGGCGTCGCGGACTTCGACTCGCTGTTCTTCAACGTCTCGCCCCGCGAGGCGGCGATCACGGACCCGCAGACACGTCTGTTCCTGGAGTGCGTCTGGAACCTCCTGGAGGGCTCCGGCTACACCCGGGACCGCCTGCGCACCGCGTACGGCAGCCGGGTCGGGGTCTACGTCGGCGCGATGTACCAGCAGTACCAGCTGCTCTCCTCCGACATCGTCCACGAGTCCATCACCTCGGTGATGTCCTACAGCGCCATCGCCAACCGGGTGTCGCACTTCTTCGACCTCCAGGGGCCGAGCCTCGCCGTCGACACGACGTGCTCCTCCTCGCTGGTCGCCATCCACATGGCCTGCGAGGAACTGCGCCGGGGCAACTGCGAGATGATGATCGCCGGCGGCGTCAACCTCACCCTGCACCCGAAGAAGTTCCTCGGGCTGAGCCTGACCGGCCTCACCGGCAGTGACCCGGGCAGCCGGGCCTTCCTCGACGGGGACGGCTTCCTGCCCGCCGAGGGTGTCGGCGCCGTCCTGCTGAAGCCGCTCTCCCGGGCCGTCGCGGACGGGGACGAGATCCTCGCCGTCATCCGGTCCAGCGCCACCAACCACAAGGGCCGCACCAACGGCCCGATGGTGCCCAGCCCCGACCGGCAGGCCGAGCTGATCGAGGAGAACCTGGAGCGGGCCGGCGTCCACCCGCGCACGGTCGGCTACGTCGAGGCGTCGGCGAACGGCTCCCAGCTGGGCGACGCCATCGAGTTCGCGGCGCTGCGCAAGGTGTTCGGCAAGCACACGCGGGACGAGGGGTTCTGCGCCCTGGGCACGGTCAAGTCCACCTTCGGCAACGCCGAGGCGGCCTCCGGCATCGCCCAGCTCAGCAAGGTCGCCCTCCAGCTGAAGCACCGCCGGCTCGTCCCGTTCGTCGGCCAGGGCGGACTCAACGGCCAGGACGGGCAGGACGGCCAGAACCGGCAGAACAGCCAGGACGGGCAGCACAGGCTCAACCCCGGGGTGGCGCTGGACGGGACGGCGTTCTACCTCCCGCGGGAGGCGCAGCCCTGGCACCGGCCGGTGGTGGACGTCGACGGCCGGGAGCGCGAGTACCCGAGGCGCGCGACCATCAGCGCCGTCGGCGCCGGCGGCTCCAACGCCCACCTGGTCGTCGAGGAGTACATCCCCGTCCGGCACGCAGCCGAGGAGTACGGGGACGACGGCGCACCGCAGGTCGTGGTCCTCTCCGCGCGCAACGAGGACCGCCTCAGGGCCGTGGCCGGGCGCCTGCTTGACTTCGTGACCGCACAGCCGGAGCTCTCCCTCGCGGACCTCGCCCACACGCTGCAGAGCGGGCGCGAGGCCATGGACGCCCGTCTGGCCCTGGTGGCGGGCAGCACCGGCGAGCTCCTCGCAGGCCTCGGCCACTACCTGGACGGCGCCGCCGGGCAGGCCCCGGTGCCGCTCTTCACGGGCGACGCCCGGCGCGACGACTCGGACCTCGGCGCCCTGCTGAGCGGGCGGGTCGGGGACGCGGTGGTCCGCGAGCTGCTCGCGGAGAACCGGCCCGAGAACGTGGCCCTGTTCTGGGCCCGGGGCGGGAGCGTGCCCTGGGACGCCGTCCCGCGCGAGGGCCGGGCGCCGCGGATGCTGCGGACGCTGCCGACCTACCCGTTCGACCGGAAGCGGCACTGGCTGCCGGAGGTGACCGAGGGTCGGCCGCAGGCTCCCGTGGCGCCGTCGGCCCTGCCCGTGAGCGGCGAGGCCGCCCCGGCGCACACCGGCGCCGCGGAGCGGATCGCGGCCCTCGTCGCCGACCTGCTGGGCGTGCCGGTGGACGCGCTCGACCTCGACGCCCCGCTCGAGGACCTCGGGTTCAGCTCGATCCTGGCCATGCAGCTCGTGAAGGGCGTCCAGACGGAGGTCGACCCCGCGGCCGACCTCCAGGCCCTCGCCGACTGCCGGTCCACCCGCGACCTCGTGCGCCGCTTCGGCTCCGCCGCCCCGTCCGGTGTCACGGCCGCCATGGCCGCCGTCCCCGCGGCGTCGGCGCGCTTCCCCGAGGTGATCCGCCTCAACGCCGGCGCCGAGGGCCGGCCGGTCTTCTGGTTCCACGGCGGGCTCGGCGGTCTTGAGGTCTACGGCGCGATCGCCGACAGCTTCGGGCGGCCCTTCTACGGGATCCAGGCTCGCGGCTGGATGTCCGACGCCGCTCCGCTCAACGGCATCACGGCGATGGCGGCCCACTACGCGCACATCATCCGCACCGTCCAGCCCGAGGGGCCCTACGATCTGGGCGGCTACTCGCTCGGCGGTCTGCTGGCGTACGAGGTCACCCGTCAACTGCAGGAGCAGGGCGAGACGGTGGAGACCGTCGTGATGGTCGACGCGATGTACGGTGACCGGGTCAAGGAGATGACCATGTCGCGCAGGGACATGGTGCTCCAGCAGGTCAACGCCCTGCTGTTCGCGGCCGTCAGGCCGGCGCCGGAGCGCTTCGCTGAGGCGTTCATCGCCGCCGCCGAGGTGGACTGGAGCCAGGGCGACGACGAGCTGCTGGACCGGCTGATCGCCGTCGCGCAGGAGCGCGGCCTGGGCGGCTCCGCGCAGGCGCTGCGCGCACGCGTGGAGCAGAACGTGCGCGTCCAGGAGGCCTACGGGGTCCTGGAGTACGACGTGCGGCCGCTCGCCCGGCCGGAGTCCGTCACCTGCTTCTACTTCCGCAACAAGAGCGGCCTCTTCTACGGGGAGCTCGAAGCCGTCTTCTCCACCCAGGAGGACGGCACGGCGCTGGACCAGGTCAACTACTGGGAGGAGTGGCAGAAGCAGCTGCCGAACTTCCACCAGACCGACGTGGACTCCTCCAACCACTTCGTGATCCTCAGCGACCCGAAGTCGCTGGCGGCCATCCGCTCCTTCTGCGAGCTGTTCTACTCCGGCAGCCGGGAGGAGAAGCGGATCGCGGCCGCGAAGACCTGGGTCGGCCGGCGCAGGCGGGGGTCGCGCAGCAAGAAGTGACCGGGGCGCGGTGCCCGTAGGAACGGTAGGAACAGTGGGCGGGGCGGCCGCCTCCCGGAAGTGGGAGGCGGCCGGCTCCCGGCCGTCGAGCAGGGGGCTGCATGGACAGGGTGGCACGGAGGCTCGGGAGCGAGCCCTTCCGCAGGGACTTCGGAGTCGACTACGCGTATCTGTCGGGATCGATGTACCGGGGAATCGCCTCGAAGGAGCTGGTGGTCGCCATGGGGCGCAGCGGCTTCATGGGCTTCCTCGGTGCGGCGGGCCTGAGCCACGACCGGGTGCGGGGCGACATCGCCCACATCCGCCGGGAGCTGGCGCCGGACCGGCCGTTCGGCGTCAACCTGCTCTGCAACCTTCAGGACCCGGCACGGGAGACGGCCAACGTCGAGCTGCTGATCGGCGAGGGCGTCCGCTTCGTCGAGGCCTCGGCCTTCGTCAAGGTGACGCCGGCCCTGGTCCGGTACCACCTGAGCGGGCTGCGCCGGGCGCCCGACGGCACCGTCGTGCGCGGCAACCGGATCCTGGCGAAGGTCTCCCG
This sequence comes from Kitasatospora sp. NPDC032757, assembly GCF_055579305.1. Lineage (NCBI taxonomy): Bacteria > Bacillati > Actinomycetota > Actinomycetes > Kitasatosporales > Streptomycetaceae > Kitasatospora > Kitasatospora sp. NPDC032757. The sequence continues at coordinate 67,529 of NZ_JBVINN010000020.1, forward strand.
GCCGGAGGTGGCCCGGGAGTTCATGCGGCCCGCGCCCGCGGAGATCGTCGCGGGGCTGCTGGCCGAGGGCCGGGTCACGCCCGAGCAGGCGGAGCTGGCCCGGGGCATCCCGGTGGCCCAGGACCTCTGCATCGAGGCGGATTCGGGCGGCCACACCGACCGCGGCGTGCCCACCGTGCTGCTGCCGTCGATGCAGGGCCTCCGCCGCGACCTGACGCGGGAGTTCGGCTATGCCGAGGCGATCCGCCTCGGGTCCGCGGGCGGGATCGGCACCCCGCAGGCGGTGGCCGCGGCCTTCACCATGGGTGCGGACTTCGTGATGACCGGTTCGATCAACCAGTGCACGGTGGAGGCCGGGATCACCGACGCGGTGAAGGACCGGTTGCAGGGAATCGACGTCCAGGACACCGACTACTGTCCGGCCGGTGACATGTTCGAGATCGGCGCCCTGGTCCAGGTGCTGAGGAAGGGCGTGCTCTTTCCGGCCCGGGCCAACAAGCTCTTCGCGCTCTACCGGACGTACGACTCCTGGGACGCGATCCCGGAGGGCACCCGGCGGCAGATCCAGGACACGTACTTCAAACGGAGCGTGGACGAGGTCTGGCGGGAGACCAGGGAGCATCTGGAGCGGACGGGCCGGGTGGCGGAGATCGGGCGGGCCGAGCGCAGCCCGAAGCGGAAGATGGCGCTGATCTTCCGCTGGTACTACGGCTACACCAGCCGGCTGTCCTTCTCGGACCCGGAGCGCGACCCGGCGAACGTCCAGGTGCACACCGGCCCGGCGCTCGGCTCCTTCAACCAGTGGGTGAAGGGGACGCCGCAGGAGAGCTGGCGCAACCGGCACGTGGACCGGATGGCGGCCGGGCTCATGCGGGAGGCCGCCGAGATTCTGACGCAGCGTCTGAACGCTCTGGCCTGAGGGCCGGGGTGGTGGACCGTCGGCCCCCGTGCGACGGTCGATGGGGATTGTCACACTGGTCACCCCGTGCAGCCAGGCACTATGATCTGATTATCCGTCACGGTCGGTGACCAAGGGGGGCCACAAAGGCTGATGTCACGTCATCCGGCGACCGGTGGTACACGGTCGGGCGGGGCGGGACGAGGTGCCGGCCGGCGAGAAGCACGGGGAGCCGCGGGCATTTCCGGGACGGGCCGGTAAGGGGCAGCGCGCTCGGCGCCCCGGCGCACCACATTCATCGCAGCACGAGCAGTCGAGCGGTCGAGCAAGCATCGCCAACACACCGAAAGACGAGAAAGGGTTCTCCATGCGGACGTACGTCTTCCCCGGGCAGGGATCGCAGCGGAAGGGAATGGGCGGCGCGCTGTTCGACGAGTTCGAGGACCTCACCCGGGCCGCCGACTCGATCCTGGGCTACTCGGTCAAGGCCCTCTGCCTGGAGGACCCCGAAGGCCTGCTCAAGCAGACCGAGTACACCCAGCCCGCGCTCTACGTGGTCAACGCCCTCTCCTACTACCGCAAGCTCCGGGAGACCGGCCTGGTCCCGGACTTCGTGGCCGGTCACAGCCTCGGCGAGTTCAACGCGCTGCTGGCCGCCGAGTGCTTCGACTTCGAGACCGGCCTGCGGCTGGTGAAGAAGCGCGGCGAGCTGATGGCCCAGGCCACGGGCGGCGGCATGGCGGCCGTCCTGAACGCCTCCGAGAAGGAGATCAGAACCGTCCTGGAGCAGAACGGCCTCACCTCCGTCGACCTGGCGAACTACAACACGCCGTCGCAGATCGTGATTTCGGGCCTGGTCGAGGACATCAGGGCCGCGCAGCCGTACTTCCAGACGGGCAATCACCTCTTTGTCGCGCTGAACACCAGCGGCGCCTTCCACTCCCGCTACATGGAGCCGGCCCGGGCCGAGTTCACGGAATTCCTCGCCGGCATCCCCTTCTCCGAGCTCCGGATTCCGGTCATCTCGAACGTGACCGGTAGGCCGTACGAGAACGACCTCGTCAAGGAGAACCTGGCGAAGCAGATCGTCAGCTCGGTGCGGTGGACCGACACCGTGGAACACCTCCTCGGTTACGAGGGAATGGAGTTCGAGGAGATCGGGCACGGCGACGTCCTCACCAAGCTAGTGAAGAAGATCCGCCGCGAGATCCCGAACCCGGCCCGGCACGCGGCGCCCGCCGCCAAGCCGCTGCCGGCGGCGGCGAGGCCGCGCCCGACGGCGGCGGACCTGGTCCGGCAGTGGAACGAGGCGCACCCGGTCGGGACCCTCGTGAAGTCCACCGCCGGCGACTACGGAGACCTCCGGACCGCGACCGAGGCGACCGTCCTCTTCGGTCACCGGCCGGCCGTCTACATGAACGGCTACCGGGGCTACTTCGATCTCACCGAAATCGAGCCCGTCCACTAGGTCCTGCGCAGCGAACCGGCCCGAGCAGTCCAGCAAGCCCCAGGGAGAGAAAAGATGACGACCGTCGGAATCGAAGCGATGAACGTCTTCGCCGGCACCTGCCAGGTCAACGTGGAGAAGCTGGCGATCCACCGCGGACTCGACACCGCGAGGTTCGACAACCTCCTCATGAAGGAGAAGACCGTCGCGCTGCCGTACGAGGACCCGGTGACGTTCGGTGTCAACGCGGCGAAGCCCATCATCGACGCGATGTCCCCCGAGGACCGGGACCGCATCGAACTCGTCATCACCGCGACCGAGTCGGCCTTCGACTTCGGCAAGTCCATGAGCACGTACTTCCACAGCCTGCTCGGACTCAACCGCAACTGTCGTCTCTTCGAGATCAAGAACGCCTGCTACTCGGGCGTGGCGGCCCTGCAGATGGCGGCCAACTTCATCCTCGCGCAGACCTCCCCGGGCGCGAAGGCCCTGGTCATCGCCACCGACATCACGCGCTTCATGGTGGCCGAGGGCGGTGACGCGCTGTCCGAGGACTGGTCCTTCGCCGAGCCGAGCGGCGGCGCCGGCGCCGTGGCGATGCTCATCAGCGACATCCCGAACGTCTTCCAGATCGACGTCGGCGCCAGCGGCTACTACGGCCACGAGGTGATGGACACCTGCCGTCCGCTCGCCGACAGCGAGGCGGGCAACGCGGAGCTGTCGCTCCTCTCCTACCTCGACTGCTGCGAGAACGCCTTCCTGGAGTACCAGCGGCGCGTCGGCGACGTCGACTTCGTGAACAGCTTCGGCTACCTGGCCTTCCACACCCCCTTCGGCGGGATGATCAAGGGCGCGCACCGCAACCTGATGCGCAAGTTCGTCAAGGCGCGCCCGGCGGCGATCGAGGAGGACTTCCAGCGCCGGATGCACCCGGGCCTGACGTACTGCCAGCGCGTCGGCAACGTCATGGGCGCGACCACGATGCTCTCGCTCGCCAGCACCATCGACAACGCGGACCTCTCCAGCCCCCAGCGCGTCGGCGTCTTCTCCTACGGATCCGGCTGCTGCTCGGAGTTCTTCAGCGGCGTCGTCCGCCAGGAGAGCCAGGACCACGTGCGCCGCTTCGACATCGAGAAGCACCTGGACAAGCGCTACGAGCTGAGCATGCCCGAGTACGACATGCTGCTCCGGACCAACCACGCCGTGAAGTTCGGCACCCGCAACGCCGTGCTCGACACCGGCATCGTGCCCGAGGCCCGGAAGACGCTCGGCAAGGAACTCCTCTTCCTCAAGCGGATCAACGAGTTCCACCGGGAGTACGAGTGGCTCTCCTGAACACCGCGGAGTTCGAGACCGTCAAGGTCAGGTTCCAGGACGAGATCTGCTTCCTCCAGCTCCACCGGCCCGACGCCGACAACGCGATCAACCGCCGGCTGGTCGAGGAGTGCACCGCCGTGGTGCGCCACTGCGAGGAGCACGCCAAGATCCTCGTCCTGGAAGGCCTGCCCGAGGTGTTCTGCTGGGGCGCCGACTTCCGGGAGCTGGGCTCCCAGGAGAGCGGCGGCCACGAGAAGTCGCACGCAGAGGCCCTGTACGACCTCTGGCTCGCGCTGGCCCTCGGCTCGTTCGTCTCCATCGCGCACGTCCGCGGCAAGGTCAACGCCGGAGGCCTGGGCTTCGTGGCCGCCTGCGACATCGTCGTGTGCGAGGAACGGTCGGTGTTCAGCCTCTCGGAGCTGCTCTTCGGCCTCATGCCGGCGTGCGTCCTGCCGTTCCTGATCAGGAAGGTCGGCCCGGCCAGGGCCAACTACATCACGCTGACCACCCAGCCGTTCACCGCCCGGCAGGCGGTGGAATGGCAGCTGGTGGACGCCGGCGAGGAGAACAGCGGCAACCTGCTGCGCAAGCACATCCTGCGCCTGCGCTACCTGCCCAAGACCGGCATCACCCGCTACAAGAAGTACCTGCGCAACCTCGACGACATCCTGCTCCCCTCCCGGGAGAAGGCCGTCGAGGCCAACCGGGAGGTGTTCTCCGACCAGGAGAACCTGCAGAAGATCGCGCGCTACGTGAACACAGGGAAGTTTCCCTGGGAAGGGGAGTAGGACATGCCGGGCGCAGCCGTCGACTACACCCAGCTCGGACCCTCCGTGGTCCGGATCACCATGCAGGACAAGGAGCACAAGAACACCTTCTCCGACGAGCTCATCATCGGCCTGAGCGACGCCTTCGGGAGGGTCAAGGCCGACGAGCGGTGCAAGGCGGTCATCCTCACCGGCTACGGCACCTACTTCGCCAGCGGCGGCCGGAAGGAGAGCCTGCTGCAGATCCAGGACCGGCAGATCAGCTTCACCGACTCCGACATCTACGGCCTGGCGCTGGACTGCCCCGTTCCCGTCATCTCCGCGATGCAGGGCCACGGCATCGGCGGCGGCTTCGCGATGGGGCTCTTCTCCGACTTCGTGATCCTCAGTCAGGAGAGCATCTACACCACCAACTTCATGCGGTACGGCTTCACGCCGGGCATGGGGGCGACGCTGATCCTCCCCAAGAAGCTCGGCTTCAGCCTCGGCGAGGAGATGCTGCTCTCCGCGAAGACCTACTACGGCCGTGACCTCAAGGAGCGGGGGATTCCCTTCCCCGTCCTCCCGCGTGCCGAAGTGCTGCCCTACGCCGTCGAGTTGGCCGAGACCCTGGCCGAGAAGCCGAGGCTCTCGCTGATCACGCTCAAGGACCACCTGGTGGCCGAGCTGCGCGCGGAGCTTCCGCGCTACATCGAGCGCGAGGTGGCCATGCACGACAAGACCTTCCACCAGCCCGAGGTCCGCGACCTCATCACCTCCCAGTACTAGGAGAGCCGACAACCATGTCGAACCAGGACGTCTTCAACCTGATCGTCGAGCACACCCGCGAGGTCATCCCGGAGCTGGAGGAGCACACCTTCGACCCGGCGGACTCGCTGAAGGACCTCGGCGCCAACTCCATCGACCGGGCCGAGATCATCATGATGACGCTGGAGTCGCTGGAGGTCAGCATCCCGCTGTCCGAGCTGGCGAACGCGAAGAACATCGGTGACCTGGCGGGGCTCATCCATGGCAAGTCGAACTCCTGACACCCGCGATATCGTCGTCACCGGCCTCGGCGTCACCAGTGCGGTGGGGCAGGGCAAGGACGACTTTGTCGCCGCACTCCTCGGCGGCCGCCACGCCTTCGGCACGATGCGGCGTCCCGGCCGGCAGGTGCCGCCTGCCCCGGCCGGCCGGGACGGTGCCGAACAGGCCTTCCTGGGCGCCGAGATCGCCACGCTGACCACGCCCGCGGCCATCCCGGCGCGGGTGCTGCGGACGGCCTCGCTGTCCTCGCAGGTGGCCCTGGCCACCCTCGACGAGGCGTGGCACGAGGCCGGACTGGACGACGCCGACCCGCGTCGCATCGGTCTGGTGATCGGCGGGTCCAACGTCCAGCAGCGGGAGCTGACGCAGCTGCACGCCCGCCACGCGGACCGCCCCGAGTTCCTGCGTCCCACGTACGGCATGGCCTTCATGGACACCGACCTGTGCGGGTTCTGCACCGAGGCCTTCCCGATCCGGGGCTTCGCCCAGACGCTGGGCGGGGCCTCGGCCAGCGGGCTGCTCGCCGTGCTCCAGGCGGTGCGGGCGGTGCAGTCGGGCCAGGTGGACGTCTGCATCGCCATGGGCGCGCTGATGGACCTCTCGTACTGGGAGTGCCTGGCGTTCCGGGCGATGGGCGCGATGGGGTCGAGCCGCTGGGCCGACGACCCGGCCGCCGCCTGCCGCCCGTTCGACCGGGGCCGGGACGGCTTCGTCTTCGGCGAGGCCTGCGGCGCGGTCGTGGTCGAGCGGGAGGGTGCCCGCCGGCACCCCGCGCCGTACGCGCGGTTCCTCGGCGGCGCCACCGCGATGGACGGCAACCGCAACCCCAACCCCTCGTTCGACGGTGAAGTCGGCGTCGTCCGGGCGGCGTTGGCGGAGGCCGGCCTCCCGGCGTCCGCGGTGGACTACGTCAATCCGCACGGCACCGGATCGCCCACCGGGGACGACACCGAGCTGCGGGCGCTGCGCGAGTGCGGCCTCACCGGGGCGCGGATCAACGCCACCAAGTCGATCACCGGGCACGGGCTGAGCGCGGCCGGCGCCGTGGAGGTCGTCGCCACGCTCCTGCAGATGCGCGAGCAGAAGCTGCACCCCACCCGCAACCTGGCCGACCCGGTGGACCCGTCGTTCCACTGGGTGCGCGAGCAGGCGGAACCCTGGTCGTTCGAGACGGCCGTCAGCCTCAGCATGGGCTTCGGCGGGATCAGTTCGGCGATCTGCCTGCGGAAATGCTGACCGCGGCGGCGCCCCGGAACGCCGCAGTCCCGCCCACGACCGACACCCCTTGGAAGCACCGGCGATGACCAAACCCACTGTGTTCATGTACTCGGGCCAGGGCTCCCAGTACTTCCACATGACCCGCGAACTGTACGAGCAGCACCCGCGCTACCGGCTCTGGCTGGACCACTGCGACGAGATCGCCTCGCCGATCCTCGGCAAGTCGCTGCTGGACACCGTCTTCGACCCCGGCCGCCGGAAGAGCGACCCCTTCGACTCGCTCGCGGACTCCAACGCCGCGCTGCTCTGCGTCGAGTACAGCCTGACGCGGGTCGTGCAGGAGCTCGGCTACCGGGCGGACTTCCTGCTCGGCTACAGCCTGGGGGAGATCACCGCGGCCGTGGTCGCGGAGGTCTTCCCACTGGAGCTCGGCATCTCCTTCGCGGTGGACTTCGCGCACCTGCTCGCCGAGCGGACGCCGCGCGCCGGCATGCTGGCGATCGTCGGGCCGCCGGAACTCCTGGACACCCACGCCGCCCTGTTCGCCGGCTGCTGGGTGACGGGCCGCAACTTCGACGGCAACTTCGTGGTCAGCGGGCACGCCGCGCAGATCGACGGACTCCAGGCCGCCCTCAAGCGCGAGGGCGTGCTCTGTGAGCGGCTGCCCGTGAACTGGGGCGTGCACACGGAGCTCATCGACCCCGTCGAGGCGGAGGTCCGCGGCCTCCTCGGCGGCCTGGACTTCGCGCCGCCGCAGATCCCGATCGTCTCCTCCACGGCCGCCGGGCCGGTCGACGCCGTGACGGCCGACGGGATCTGGGCCGCCATGAGAAATCCGGTGGAATTCGCGCGGACCATCGGGAAAATGACCGCCGAGACCGATGCGACCTTCATCGACCTCGGACCCAGCGCCACGCTCGCGACCTTTGTGAAGTACCTCCTTCCGCCGGGCAGCGGCTCTGTGCAGACCAGCACCATCAACCGTTTCGGAAACAACCTGAAATCGATGAGCGATTTTCAGGAGCAGACGGCCTCGATAAGAGGCTGACGGCCTCGGACCGAGGCCGATCATCGGAGTCCTGGAGGAGAACCCGGTCATGGCAGCGCAGAGCAGCGCAATCAGAATCTACAAGGACGCCACCGCGATCATCACGGGCGGCGCGTCGGGAATCGGCCGCGCACTGGCGGAGGACCTCGCCGCCCGCGGCTGCGAGGTGGTCCTGGCAGACCTCCAGCTGGAGCAGGCCGAGGAGGCGGCCGCCCGGATCAGGGCCGCCGGCGGGAAGGCCACCGCGGCCCGGCTGGACGTGACCGACCACGCCGAGTTCGCCCAGCTGGTCAAGGACACGGTCGCGCGGACCGGGCGCCTGGACTACCTGTTCAACAACGCCGGCATCAGCCACGGCATGGGCGCGGGTGCCCGGCACTACCGGATCGAGGACTGGCGCCGCGTCATCGACGTCAACCTCGGCGGCACCGTCAACGGCGTCCAGGCCGCGTACAACGTGATGATCGACCAGGGCTTCGGCCACATCGTGAACACCGCCTCCATGGCGGGCCTGGTCCCGAGCCCCGGCACCACGTCCTACGTGACCACCAAGCACGCCGTCGTCGGCCTCTCGCACAACCTGCGCGCCGAGGCCGCGCAGCTCGGCGTGCGGGTCAGCGTGCTCTGCCCGGGCGTCATCCGGACCCCGTTCATCGAGGGCGGCGCCTACGGCCGCGAGGTCGAGGGCGTGACCGGCGAGCAGACCAAGGAGATGTGGGAGGAGAAGAAGCCCATCTCCCCCGAGGAGTTCGCCAAGAAGGCGCTCGACGCGGTCGCCAAGAACCAGGGCGTCATCATCGTGCCCGGATTCTGGAAGCTGTTCTGGTGGCTCTTCCGCATTTCCCCGTCGTTCTGCCTCAACATCGCGACGAAGAACTTCAAGGACCTCGGACGGAGCACCGCCTCCGGCGGTCCTCGCCGTCCGGAGAGCGCCGCATCGGCCGCACCGGAAAAGTAACGCCGGGTTCTCTTCGGCACGTACCGCCTTTCCACCGTCCGACGCGACCGATTCTTCCGCGAGGAAATCATGAAACAACAGAGTAGTAGCCCGTCGGTGGCCATTCCTGCGCAGGCTGCGGCTCCCCCGAAAGCGCCCTCCGAGCGGTACCACGGCCTGGACGCGCTCCGCGGCTTCGCGCTGCTGCTCGGTGTGCTGCTGCACGCGACGCTCGCCTTCATCCCCGGGTTCACCTACACCGGCTGGCCGATCGTCGACAACTCCCCGAGTTCGCCGCTCGCCTTCGCCTACTTCGTCATCCACCTCTTCCGGATGCCGGTCTTCTTCCTGCTGGCCGGCTTCTTCGGCCGGATGCAGTACCGGCGGCTGAAGGCGCGCGGGTTCTTCAAGGAGCGCAGCAAGCGCATCCTGCTGCCGCTGCTCTTCGGCACCCTGCTGGTGCTGCCGATGAACGTGATCCTGATCGCCGTGGTGCTCGGGATCAAGGACCCGGTGACCAGTCTCGTCCCGGCCCGGGCGATCGTGCCCATCCCCCTGGCGCACCTCTGGTTCCTCTGGGTGCTGTACTGGCTCTACGTGGCGGTGCTCGTCGGGCACAAGCTGCTCGGCCTGTTCCGCAAGGGCGGGGCGTCCTCCCCGGAGGCCGGCGCCGTGGAGCGGGCAGTCGGCCGGGTCTGCGCCCGCGGCCTCGAACCGGTCGTGCTGGCGCTGCCCGTCGCGGTCTGCCTCTACTTCTTCGACCAGTGGCACCTGTGGGAGGGCCTGCCCACGCCCAACACCGACCTGGTGCCGCAGCTGCCGACCATCGTCGGCTACGCGGTCGCGTTCTCGTTCGGCTGGTACCTGCAGAAGAACCCCGGGACCCTCCAGGGCTGGCGCCGCCGCTGGGTCGCGTACGTCGCCGCCGCGGCCGTCGTGACCGTCGCCACGGCCGCCCTCGGCGGCTTCGACCCGCAGTCCTCGCTGGTCACCGTCGACGGCCACGCCGCGCTGGAGCCGCTCACCGGTACGACCAAGCTGCTCTGCGCGCTGGGCTACGGGCTGGCGGGCTGGCTCTGGACGCTCGGGCTCGTCGGTGCCGCGCTGCACTTCTTCGCGGACTTCAGCCCGGTCCGGCGCTACATCGCGGACGCCTCGTACTGGATCTACATCATCCACATGCCGCTGGTGATGGCCCTCCAGGTCGTGGTGCGGGACTGGCCGGTGCACTGGGCGCTCAAGTACCCGCTCATCCTGGCCGTCGCGCTGCCGATCCTCTTCCTGAGCTACCACTACCTGGTCCGCTCGACCTGGATCGGGAAGATGCTCAACGGCCGGCGCTACCCGCGGACCCTGCCCGCCGACCCGGCCCGGGCCCGGGGCTGATCCTCCCGGCCGATCGCAGGCCGATCGCCGGCCGATCCTCCGGGCCGCTGCCGACGGGCAGCGGCCCGGAGCCGTCTCCGCGCCGAGTCACCGCCGGAGCCGTCACCGCCCCGACCCGTCACTGCCCGGCGGGTCGCTCCAGTGCGATCGCGGTGACGACGAGACCGCCGCGGCAGAGCCACCGGCCGCTGAACCCCTCCAGGTGCCTGCCCCCGGCGCTCACCCCCGGGACGAGCAGTCGCGCCGAGAACGTACCCGCCTCCGGATCGAAGCCCAACTCCGCCTCCGAGAAGTCGAGTTCGCGCGCCGCCAGCGGATACCAGGTCTTGAACACCGCCTCCTTGGCGCTGAACAGCAGCCGGTCCCAGCAGACGTCCGGCGCTGCGGCCGCCAGTTCGCGCAGCCGGGCGCGTTCCGCGGGCAGCGAGACGAACTCCAACAGGTCGTCCGGCAGCGGCTCGTTGGGCTCGGCGTCGATGCCCAGCCCCAGGTAGTCCGAGGCGCGGCCCACGGCGGCGGCCCGGTACCCGGCGCAGTGGGTCATGCTGCCGACGACGCCCGCCGGCCACTGCGGCGCCCCCCGCCGACCCGCCACCAGCGGCGCCGCCGCGACCCCCAGCCCGTTCAGGGCCCGCCGCGCGCACATCCGGACGGTGGCGTACTCCCGCCGCCGCTTCGGCACGGCGAGCGCGACGGCGGCGGCCTCCTGCGGGTACAGCGCGGCGAGGGCCGCCTCGTGGTCGGTGAACGCGTGCGCCGTACCGGCGGGCGGGGGTATCAGTTCCTCGATCACGACGCTTCCGCGGTCTCCTCGTTGTCACGGACGGACCCGCCCCGGAGTCTTCCGCCCGCCGTCGAGCGGCGTCAACCCCGGGACCGGCCGGGGGGACCGCGGCGCGGGCGTGGGCGCCGCGGTCCGTCGCCTCACGGAAGGGACTTCACCTCGGGCAGGCCGCGGACGCGCCAACGGGGCACGCAGGACCGAGTCTTCGACACAGGCCGCATCGCCGGTCACCCATGACGAGCTACGGGAACAGGCCGTAGAGGTCCCGCGTCAGACGAACTCCCCGCACGGTGGCGGCCTTGGGGTTCCCCTGGTTCGGTGGGGCGAGATCCACGTAGTGCCCAGGTGTCAGCGCATAGTTGTAGTCGCGCACGGTTTCCAGGTCGGCCGAGAAGCAAAGGCCGGGTTCGTCCTGGTACGTTCGACGATCCCGACGGGCGGAGGTCGAGCCGCGCCAGGCGTGATAGGTGCCGGCGATCATCGCGATGTCCTCATCGCTCAGCTCGACCGCGCTGCGGTCAGCCTCCCGGCCCAGGCGATGGGCGTCGACGAAGAGGATCTGACGCCTGCGGTCCTCGTTCTGAACCGACCTCCGTGGGGACTTGCTCTTCGACAGGACCCACAGGCAGGTGGGGATCGACGTGTTCCGGAACAGCCCTGCAGGCAGCGCCACGATGGCACCGACCAGGTCGGCCTCGATCAGTGCCTGTCGGATTCGACCTTCACCTTTCTCGAAGGGCGGCATGGATCCGCTTGGCAGGACGACACCGGCCGTGCCGTGATCGCTCAGCTTGGAGAGGACGTGCTGCAGCCATGCGTAGTTGGCGTTGTTGCCCGGCGGGACGCCGTACGTCCACCTGGGGTCGGTCTTGTCCCGTGCCCAGTCGCGGATGCCGAAGGGTGGGTGAGCCACGACGAAGTCAGCCTTGAGACCGGGATGCTTGTCGTGAGCGAGAGTGTCGCGATGGGTGTCGGCAAGGTCGGCCCGGAGGCCGTGGGCGGCGAGGTTCATCTTGGCCAGGCGCCAGGACTGGGCATTGGACTCCTGGCCGTAGAACTCGATGTCGACCGTGCGGCCACGGTGGGACTCCACGAACCTGCCGGCCTCGATCAGCATGCCTCCCACGCCGCACGCCGGGTCGTACACCGATCCCTGAAGCGGTTCGATGACCGCGGCGACCAGTCGAGAGACCGATGGAGGCGTGTAGAACTCGCCACCTCGTTTGCCGTCAGCAGCCATGAAGTAGTCGAGGGCCTGCTCGTAGGCCTTGGCCAGGCCCTTCTGCCCCGGATCGTCCTCAGCGCGGCCGAACGGGATTGCGTCGATGAGATCCATGACCTCCCTCATGCGAGCCTGGTCGAAGCCGGGATGGAAGAAGAGCGTCGGCAGGCCTCCTGCCATGAAGGGATTCTCGTTCCTGACGGCGGCCATCGCCTCCTGGAGAAGCCCGCTGACCGGCCGTGTCCTGGCCCGGTCGGAGATGTAGGACCAACGGGCGGCATCCGGGATCCACATCGTGTTGGCGTCGGCGTACGTGTTCCGGTCGTCCAAGCGCTCGTTGAGGCGATCCTCATCGATGCCCATGGCGCGGGCTTCCCGGGCCACACGGCTACGAAGCCCTTCGAAGGCATCGGACTGGTACTTCAGGAAGATCAGACCGAGGAGGACTTCCTTGGCGGGTGCCATGTCCACGAAGCCGCGGAGCTTGTCCATCGCCGCCCAGAGGGCGTCACCAACCGGGCCGGTGCGTGCATCGGGCAGCGCTGGTCCTTCGGCGGAGTTCCTCTGACGCGGTGGCATCGGGCGAGCCGTCTCCTTGAGCCGTGGGTGAGTGCAGCCGGGCCGTACGGCACAGTGCACCGTCGGTGGTGGTCCGAACGGTCGAGCGGAGCACATTGTCCCTCGGCGGTGCGTTACGGTGAGGCGGGTGACGCGGCGGAGCGGCGGTCATCGGAGGGGTACGGGGCTGCAAGGGGAGTGGGGATGACAAGTATCGGGCTGGCCGCGGCGATCGAGGGACTGCGGCAGGAGCTGTACCGGGCGCAGGATCAGGGATCCGACCAGCAGTTCGCGTTCGGAATCGTGGAGGCTCAGCTGGAGCTGCTCCTCGAACTGCGGGACAGTGGCAAGGGCGACGGCAAACTCAACTTCGGGGTGGCTGCCGTTGGTGTGGGCGGGGAGTCCACCACGGTCCGCACCCACAAGCTGACCTTGAAGCTCTCGGTCAAGGACCGTGCGGCCAACGGGACCAGCCCCGAGATCAGCGACGACGAATTCGGGTCCTTGGACGAGGAGTGAGATGGATCCGCGCAGACTGGCGCTGATTCGCAGCCGGATTGCACAGGACGCTCATCGAGTCGGCTCAGGTTACCTGATAGCCCCACGCATGGTTCTGACTGCCCGTCATGTGGTGGCCGACAAGAAGACCGGCAGGTGCTGGGCGACGATCCGGGTGAACGTGGGGCACCCCGGCCACGGCGACACCGTGAGCGTCGAGGTAGACCGTGTATGGCTGCCCCCACAGGATCTGGATGTCGCCCTCCTGCGCCTGGCCGAGGCAGTGGAGGTCCCCGGGACCGTCCTCTGGGGGTACCCCGTCGGTAGGGCTCCGCTGCGGTACGAGGGGCTGGGGTTTCCCCTTGCCAGCGCCGGCAAGGAACGTGAGGTCGAGCACCTGCGGGGTGCGCTGCCCCTGTTGTCCTCCGGATCCCGCGGTCTCTACGTGCTCGACCAGGGACCGGCCCCTGCTCCTCGCGAGGAGGGCAGGAATCCCTGGGGCGGGGCCTCCGGGGCGGCGGTATTCTGTGAGGACCATCTCATCGGCGTGGTGATCCAGGAGGACCGGTCCTACGCGGGCCGCCGGTTGCGTGCGTGTCCTGCCCACGCGTTCACGGGGAACGATGCCTTCGACGAAGCCTTCCGGACGTACGTCGGAGGGCCTCCCCGCCTGGCCGAGATCGGCGCACTGCTGCCGGAGGCCAGACCGGCGGCTGAGTTCACGCCGTTCGAGAAGGACCTCAAGCATCGGCTGTGGCCCTGGATCGCGAAATCGGACGACCGGGCCGTCCATGCCCGTGCGCTTGCCGAGCAGTTGGGATACCAGCGGATTCCGGCGCAGTACGAGCCTTCCATCGGTGACGTCGTCGGCCTACTGGCGGAGAATCCCCGTGCCCTCGCATCGCTCAGCAGCACGCTGGCCGCCACGTCACGCACCGACTCGGCGGAACGCGCCGATCTGACCGCTCTGCTCACCTGGGTTCGGGCCGCGGGTGTCTGCTCGCTGCTCTCCGTGGACGAGTACGAGGATCTCCTGGACCTGCTGCGCGGTGTCTGCAAAGAGGATCCCGCGCTGCTTCCCCGCTCGGCGCGCGAGGCCCTGCGCTATGCGCGTCTTCCGGAGACGCTCTCCCACCCGCGCTTGTCGGTCGATCATATTGACGAGATCGTCGAGGAGCTGGAGTCGATGTCCGACAGCGAACGTGTGCAGGAGGGAACGCCGGCGGTGCCGGCGCTGTTGCGGGTGGTCGAGTACGTGGCAGCGGCTGTGGGTGCCGAGCGCGGCGCCGACCTGCGTAGGTGGTCCGGGCGTGTGGCCGACCGCGTGGGCATCCACCGCTCCGCCCTCAACGAGCGCCGGGCGGACGCTGCCCAGTGGGCGGAAGGGCAGTTGTCGCCGGTGTCGCGAGTGGTGCTGGAGCTGACCAGCGATCCCGGGGCCACCGATGAGCGGTACACCTGCCGGATCCTCCTCGCCCGCCAGGACGGCACGGTCACCGTGCTTCACGAGTCACGGACGGTGTCGAGGACACCGGAGGAGGTCGCCATGTCGCTGCGGGAGGCCGTCGAGTCCGTCGTTGGTGAGCCCGGTCAGGACGACCAGGTGCCCTGGGTGACCGTGCTGGTCGACCGGCAGGGACTGCACCTGGCCGTCGACGAGTGGAGTCCGGGTGAGTCCGACACCATCCTGGCCGAGGAACCGATCGGGGCCGAGTTCCGCTTGACCCTGACCTGTCCGGAGATCAGTAGGCTCCGATCGGCTCGGCGCAGTGATCAGCGACGCCGTTGGAGGAGCGGGTCCACGATGTCACTGACTACGGACGGCAGCAGTGCCACCCGGGCGAAGCTCCAGCACCTGCTGACGACCAGCCATCGCAACGCTGCCCAGGTCGTCCTGCACGCCGCCCGGGACAAGCGGTCGGAGATGCTCTTGACCTGTCTGGCCCTCGGGGTCCCCGTGATCCTGTGGGACCGCGAGGCCGACGGCGTCGAGGACGCCCAAAGGCTGCAAGGCGTCGATCCGGGTGGCCTCCTGCCCGGTCTCCCCGAGCGGGTCCGGTCCTACCGGAGCAGGGCCTTCGTGAGTCCCGAGACAGGCCCGGCCCGCCCTTCCCTGGTGTGGGAGGACGAGCACCCGCACCCGGTGCCCGAGTCGTTGCACCTGATGGACCCCGAATAGGAGACCCCCTCTTATGACAACCACAGAGCCCCGCGCCGGCAGTGGGACCCCTGGGCCGGATAGTGGCTGGAGGCTGTTCCACGGCGACGGCGAGCCCCGCGAGGTGGCCTTCCCTCCGGCCCCGCCGTGGCGCCGGTTCTCCCCCGAGAAGGAGTCGCAGGAACAGGGCGCGGCCGGCCCTCGGCCCTACCTCATCGGCCCTGACGAGGCCGACGTCGTCAATGCCGCCCTGCACCTGCGCAGGCCCCTCCTGGTGACCGGGCACCCCGGCACCGGAAAGTCCTCCCTCGCCCACGCCCTCGCCCATGAGTTGGTCCTCGGCCGTGCCCTCCACTGGCCCGTGAACAGCCGCTCCACTCTGCAGGACGCCCTGTACCGGTACGACGCCGTCGGCCGGCTGCGCGAGGTCGGCCTGCGCCGCGACGCGGGTGGCCAGGAACCCGACATCGGCCAGTACGTGCGCCTGGGGCCCCTGGGCAACGCCCTCGTTCCGCAGGACCGGCCCAGGGTGCTGCTCATCGATGAGTTGGACAAGGGCGACGTCGACCTGCCCAATGACCTGCTCACGGTCTTCGAGGAGGGCGAGTTCGCGATCCCGGAGCTCGCCCGCCTGAGCGAGAGCCGGTCCCCGGTCCTCGTCCAGACGGACGACCTGGACCAGCCCGCACCCGTCACGCGCGGCCGGATCCGCTGCCGCGAGTTCCCCATCGTGGTGATCACCAGCAACGGTGAGCGCGACTTCCCTCCGGCGTTCCTGCGGCGCTGCGTCCGGCTCGACCTGCCCGAACCCGACGCGCAGCAGCTACGGAACATCGTCTCCGCCCACCTGGGCCGCGACGCCCTGGACGGCATTGACGACCTGCTGGAGGAGTTCCTCCACCGTCGCGCCCCCGGCGAACTCGCCACCGACCAACTCCTGAACGCCGTGTTCCTGCGCAAGGGCGGCGTGCGCCTCGACGCCGGCCGTCTCCTCGAAGCCGTCCTGCACCAACTCGGCGGAGCGGTGTGACGGCATGCTCGGGCGGATGAGGGACGTACTGGCCAGGAGCGGAGTGGAGCTCTCCGACGAGGAACTCCTCGACGTGCTCTGGCTCGCCGGAAGGGTTCCCCCGGACGCCGGGCCGCTGGCCCGGGCAGCGGTGTGCGCCACGCCCCGGGACCACTGCGACCCCCGTCCCGAGCAGGCCTGCGCCGAGCCACCGATCCCTGCCGCGGCTGCCGAACGGCCCGATCAGGAGCCACCGCAGGACGCGACGCGTGAACGTCCGCTGCAGGCGACGGCGCAAGGAGACCGACAACCTGCGCCGGTTTCGACGCCGTCTCGGGCGCACAGCGTCCGGGTTCCGGACAGCCGGCTCCTCGATGCCGGGGAGCTCCGGCTGGGCAAGGCACTCCGCCCGCTTCGGCAGCGCTTCCCCGACGACCGGCGGCACGAGCTCGACATCGCGCGGACCGTCGCGGCGATGGCTGACACCGGGCTGCCCGAGACCGCCACCCGGCCGGTCCGGACGCGTTGGCTGTCCCTGGCCCTCGTCGTCGACGACGGTGTCTCCATGATCCTCTGGCAGCGTCTCGCCTCCGAGGTGCGTCGGCTGATGGAACGTGCGGGCGCCTTCCGCGACGTGCGCGTCTACGGTCTCGACAGCCGCAGCACCCGTGCCCCGCTGCTCAGCGCTCGCCCCTACCGGAGCGGGGGGCACCGCCTGTCACCGGAGAGCGTGACCGACCCCACCGGCGGCACCCTCGTCCTGGTGATCAGCGACGGCGTCGGGAGGGCGTGGCGGGACGGCCGGATGCGCCGGGCGATCGACCTGTGGGCGAGGTGCGGCCCGACCGCGATCGTCCATGCATTGCCGGCCCGCCTCTGGCCGAGCTCGGGCATCTCCGCGCGAGGCTGGCACGTCACGTCGCACCGCCGTGGCGGTCCGGCCGCAACTTGGCGTGTCACGGACCCGGTGCTGCCGCCGGATCTGGTCGAGTTCGAGCCGGTTCCCGTGCCGGTCCTCGAACCCTCGCCCGCGGCCATCGCGGATTGGGCGCGACTGATCGCGTCGCCCGGAGCCTCTGCTCTGCTCCCGCTGTGGAGCGCGGACCGGTCTGCTACCGCCCG
The DNA here is from genome assembly GCF_055579305.1 of Kitasatospora sp. NPDC032757. Classification (NCBI taxonomy): domain Bacteria; kingdom Bacillati; phylum Actinomycetota; class Actinomycetes; order Kitasatosporales; family Streptomycetaceae; genus Kitasatospora; species Kitasatospora sp. NPDC032757. The sequence goes on from NZ_JBVINN010000020.1 coordinate 84,927, forward strand.
TCGCGCCGCCGACACCCGGCAGCCCGACGATGCGGAGGCCGTCCTGCGCTTCCGAGCTGCGGCGTCCCCCGAGGCCTACCTGCTCGCGGCGCACCTGGCGGCCGTGGCTCCGGTCACCCCGCCGGTGATGCGCCTGGTCCAGAGCGCCCTCGGGCCACCGACCGACAGTGGGCACATCGTGGAGGTGTTCCTCGGCGGCCTGATGCGGCGGGTCCGCACCGACGGGCCGGAGCCGCTGCCCCACCAGCAGCCGTTCGACTTCTCGCCGGAGACCCGCCGGATCCTCCTGGGCGCGCTCCCGTCGAAGGAACTGCTCCGGACCACGCGCGTCGTCGCGGAGCGGCTGGAGGCTTCCATCGGTCGTTCCCGGGGCTTCCCCGCCTGGGTCGGCCACCCGGACGGCACGGTCATGATCGGGAACACTGGCCGGCCCTTCGGCTGGCTGACGGACCGGCTGCTGAGCCGACTCGGTGTACTACCGGGAGGTACGGGACCGATCAGCATCGACCCGGGACGGACCGCGGCCTCGGATGACACGGATCCGACGGTCCGGCCCAGCACCACGGCAGCCGCTCCACAGGGCGCGTCGGCGCCGGCCGTTCCGGAGGGCTGGTCACCGGTCCGGCCCGACGACCCTCGTCACTTCGGACGGTACCGTCTCCACGCACGCAACAACCAGGGCTGGAACGCAGTCCGGCTGTACCTGGCGCAGGACGAGTACGGGGATGTGGTCCTGGTACGAACGTCCGCCCCGTTGTTCGACCAGGACCAGGCCATGGCCTGGGACCTCATGCGCACGGAGGCGGACTGCCTCGAGCGCATGCAGGGTACCTACGCCCCACGGCTGCTCGGCTCGAACGTGGGCGACCAGGAAGGCCCGCCATGGCTGGCCTCCTCCTTCACCCGTCGCCGTGAGGGTCCGCACACGGAGCCGGCGCCGAACCTGCGGGATGTCTTCGAGGAGAACGGAGGACTCGTCGATCCCTATCTCTTCCATCGCATCGGGCTGAACGTGGCCCGTGCGGTCGGCCGTGCGCACGGACTGGGCCTGGTACACGGATCCATCGCACCCAAGACCATCCTGGTGACCGGACAAGACGTCCAGCTGATCGGGTGGATGACCTCGTCGCGGGACGGTGTTCACAGCCCCTATCGGTTCGAGTTCACGCGGAGCCAGGTCTTTCGTGAATCAGCGGACGACCTTAACGATCCGACGAAGGAGAGCGACGTGTACGCCATGGGCGCCGTGCTCATCGCCTTCGCGACGGGCCGGTGGAGGGATCTCCAGGCCGACGTCGAGCTGCGTGAGGCGTTGGCCGGGTCGGTGGCTGACACGCTGATCGCCGAGCTGCTGTGGAGGTGCCTGGATCAGGACCCGGCCAGTCGGCCGACCGCTGACGACCTGGCCGACGCCTTCGCCTGGGATCCCGATGATCCGGCCGGACCCGAGCGTACGGCGGAAGACCTCGCCACCGCGCAGGAGGCCGTCCGTCGGCTGCGAGAGTCGGCGGCACGGCAACCGGACGCCCATCGGTCCGAGCTGGCCAGGAACCTGACTGTCATCGCCAACCATCTGAGCACCGTGGGCCAATGGGACGAAGCGCTCGCCGCTGCCGAAGAGGCCGTTGAGCTGTACCGGCAGTTGGCAAGCCAGCCGCTTCACACGTATCACAGTACGCTGGCACAGGGTTTGAACAATCTCGCCGTCTATCTCGGAGAGGTGAACCGGCCGGACGAGGCACTCGCCGCGATCAGCGAAGCCGTGGCCCTTTACCGGACGCTGCACCGACTTCACCCTGACGACTATCGGGCCGGCCTCGCGCTGACCTTGAACAATCTCTCGAACCGCCTGGGTGAGCTGGGCCGTGAGGCCGATGCTCTTGCCGCGATCTCAGAGGCCGTGAACCTTTACCGCATGCTGGTCCGGGAGGATCGCGAGCATTTCGTTCCCGCCCTCGCCAGGAGTCTGAACAATCTCTCGAACCGCCTGGGTGAACTGGGCCGGGGTGAGGAAGCCCTCGGCGCCATCAGGGAGGCCGTCGTTTTGTATCGGGAAGCGGTCCTGAGGGATCCCGAGGCCATGTTGTCGCACTTTGCCACGAGCCTCGGCAACCTGGCTGTGAACCTGGGCCGCTCGGGCTGTCGGGAAGAGGCTCTTTCAGCGCTTGCCGAAAGCATGGAGATCCGGAACACCCTGACCGGCCGGCCGCGCGATGTGGTCGATGGGGACCTCGACCTGTCGGAGCGGCTGACGTCCTGGCTGCTCGATGAGGCCTGAGGCCTGCTGCAGGAGGTCAGGGCGTTTTCTGGGAGCCCTGGGCTGTCGTGGCGGCCGTGGCCGTTGACAGGGGAGTCACTGGGCGCAACTGTCGCGCCGCCGCCTTCTCGGTGCGCCATCTGGTGCGCGGTGTCGTGCCGCCGTACGGTCGGTCGGCGTGACGCTCGACCAAGCGAACGTGAACCGGATCTTCCTCCCCGGGACCTATGCCGACGGGGTGCCGTACGGGCTCTTCCGGGAGCTGCGAACGGCCGCCCCGGTGTGGTGGGTCGAGGAGCCGGTGGTGGGCAACTGGCCCGCCGGGCCCGGCTACTGGGCGGTGCTGCGGCACGCGGACGTGAAGCACGTGCTGCGCAGCCCCGAACTGTTCTCCTCGCACCTGGGCGCGACCCAGATCCGGGACCCGGACTCCGCCACGGACCTCGACTTCGCCCGGACGATGATGCTCAACCAGGACCCGCCCGACCACTCCCGGCTGCGCCGCATCGTCGCGGGGGCGTTCACTCCGCGCGCCCTGCGCGAGTTGGCCGCCGGCATCGAGCAGCACGCGGCGGACGCCGTCCGGCAGGTGCGTGCGCAGGGTGAGACGGACGCCGTCCGGCTCGTCGCCGACCTGCCCGTGCGGACGCTCGCCTGGATCATGGGGGTGCCGGAGCAGGACCGGCAGCTGCTGCAGGACTGGGCGAACCGGGTGATCGGCTACCAGGACGCCGACTACGCCGACTCCAGCACCACCGACCCGGCCCGCCTCACCGACCTCGGCCGGGCCGCGCTCGCCCACCGCCCCACCACCTGGACCACCCCGGACGGCCGCCCCGTCAACCCCCGCTCCCGCGCCGCCCTCGCCGACATGTTCGCCTACGCCCACGCCCTCGCCGAACGGCCCCGCCCCGGCAGCCTGTTGGCCCGGATGCGGGAGAGCGGGCTGAGCGCCGCGGAGTTCGAGACGATGTTCTTCCTGTTCGCGGTCGCAGGTAATGAGACGGTCCGCAACGCCCTGCCGGGGGGCCTGCATTCGCTGCTGACCCACCCTGAGCAGTACTGGCTGCTGCTGAAGCGACCGGAGCTGACCGCCCCGGCCGTCGAGGAGATGCTGCGCTACTGGCCGCCCGTGCTGGACTTCCGGCGCACCGCCACCCTGGACGTAGAGCTGGGAGGCCGGCGGATCCGGCGCGGGGAGAAGGTGGTGATCTACCACGCCTCCGCGAACCGGGACGAGAGCGTCTTCGCCGACCCGGACCGCTTCGACCTCACCCGCACCCCGAACGACCACGTCAGCTTCGGCCACGGCCCGCACTTCTGCGTCGGCGCGCAGCTGGCGCGCCTGCAGATGACGGCGATGCTGCGGCACGTCGTCACCGGACTGCCGGGGCTGGCGTTGGTCCCGGGCGCGGCGCCCGACCGGATGGTGTCGAACTTCCAGAACGGTCTCAAGCAACTGCGGGTGCGGTGGCGGCAGTCCGGCTGAGTGCTCAGGCCCGGAGGTGGCCGGGGGAGAGCGCGGCGTCCGCGGCGTCGAGGATGGTGCGGAAGGCGCGGGTGATGAGCGGCCGGGCGAGCAGGCGGGTCAGCGGGGCGCCGAGCAGGGGGAGGGGGATCTCGGCGCGGGTGGTCCACCGGACGTGGGTGCCGCCGGCGACCTCGGTGAAGGTCATGCGGCCGAGTTCGTGGCGGGACGGCGGCAGGCTCCGTTCGACGACGTACTCGGTGGCGTACGGCGGGTCGTAGTGGGTGATGCGCTCGCTGAACCAGCCGATGAGCCAGAGGTGGCTGCGGACGGCGCCGACGCCGTAGGGCGCGTCCTGGCCGCGCCGTGCCAGGCGGCAGCGCAGCACCAGCGGTGAGGCCGTGTAGTTGGTGGTCGTGGTGAGCCAGGTGAACACGTCGTCGACGGGGGCGTGGATGACGCGTTCGACGGTCATGGTTTCCATGGTGGCTGTCCTCCTCGGCCGGGCGGGCGGGGCGCCGGGTCCTCTTCCGGGCGCGGCAGGGAGACGACCCGCACCGGTGAAGCGTGACCGCCCTTCGCCGTGACGTGCGCCATAGTCGCGAGGCCCTCCCGTCCGTGGGGCGGTTCCCGGGTAGGGTCTGGCTCTGTGCCGAGTTCAGCGTGTTGCATCGGTCTGCGGCGGTACGGCGTGGTTCTGTTCCGGGCCATGAGCGATCAACTGCGGGGGCGCACGTCCCGCTTCGGAGTCTGGTATCTGCGCCGCTGTGAGCCCGACCGGGTGGTGCCGTTGTACGCCTTTGACCCGGTGCTGGCCGGTCTGCCGAGCTTGCGGGAATTCGCGGACGGCCACGGGACTCGCACGGGCCAGGAATTCCTGATCAATTCCGACGGGCGCGTCATTTCCGAGGTCAATTCGTTCTTCGGGTCGTTGCGGATGCGGAACCGGTCGGCGGGGACCCGGGAGAAGTACGGGTACGTGTTGTGCACGTGGCTGGGCTTCCTCGATGCGGTGGGGGGCCGCTGGGACTCCGCCAGCGCGGAGGACGTTGAGGGCTTCAAGTTCTGGCGGATGACGGACGAGTCGAGTCCGGAGCGGGTGGCTGGTGGGACCGTGTCGGACAACCTGGACGCGGTCAACGCCTTCTACGACTGGGCCGCTCCCCGTTTCGGAGTGTGCAATCCGGTGATCCGGCTGGTGCGCCAGCGGAGTTCGTCCTATACGGGTGCTGCCGGTTTTGAGGCCGCACCGCAGGTGGTGCGTGACCGGGATGTGAAGTGGCTCGATCCGGGCGGCTACGCCTTGTGGCGGGACGTGGGGCTGCGGGGCCTGGACCGTGAGGGACGGGAGGTATCGGGGTGGCGGGGCCGTAACAGCCAGCGGGACTGCGCGTTCGCGGACGGCCTGTACGGCTCCGGGTTGCGGCTGACGGAGTGGGCCAGCACCTTGATGCTCGAAGTGCCCGGCGAGAGTGTCAGCCGCAACTACTCCACGTGCCGGCTGGCGTCGGCCTGCGCGAAGGGCGGCCGGGGGCGGCGTTTTTGGATGCCGCACGGTGCTGGCCGACGCGCTCGGCTATTGCGAGGGCGAGCGAGCCGCAGCGGTACGCCGCGCCCAGCGGGCCGGCCGCTACGAGCGGCTGGCCGAGGTCCTGATGCTGCACCGGGTGCTGGGCCGGCGGCGCCTGCAGCTGGTCGACGCCACGGGAACGCTGATGCAGGTGCCGCTGGACGCGCTGACGCCGCAGGTCTGCAGGCGGATCTTCCTGGACACCCCGGCGGGGCTGGCTCCGGCGGGGTGTGGCTGAACGAGGACGGGCTGCCCCGGGCCCCGCGCGGCTGGCAGCACACCTTCGACACCGCCAACGAGCGGGTAGCCCGCGTCGGGCTGGGAGGGGTGGCGGCAAAAGGGCCTGTCCAAGCAGGTCCTGCAGCTGTGGTGCCGCTACTGGCCGAGCGGGGCATCACCCTCTCCCGCGAGCAGGTCTTCCGGCTGGTCACCCAGCCCCCGCAGCGGCTGTCGATGGACGTCCTGGCGGCCCTGTGCGACATCCTCGCCTGCCAGCCGAACGATCTGATCGAGGTTCAGGTCGTCAACGAGGAAGTCCGCAAGACCGCCGGCGGAGAGACACCCGGACCGCTTCCGGCCGTGCGCCGGACCTCCATCCGGCGCCCGGAGGGCCTGTGACCGAGCCCTCACCGACCGCGCCGTCGGTCGTCGCCCGCCTGGCAGCCCAGGCCGCGCGGCTGGATGCCGCAACCTCCGCTGTCACCACCAGGCTCACCGCGGCTCTGCCTGGCCTCGACTCCGAGGAGGCTGCGGCCGCACTGGTGGTCGCGGTGCCGATCCCCGTGCGCGGGGCGGCCCGCTACCTGGAAGAGCTCGCCGAGCACCTGGCCGACCATCCCCAGGCCCTGATCTCCGAAAGTTCGCTCTGTCCGCCGGTCCTGCTGCGGCTGACCCAGGTGCTGCACGAGGGCGGCCATCCGGTGGTCCGCCCCGGCTGCGCGCACTGCGGCACGGTCCGGACCGACCTTCGCCAGCTACGGCCCGAGGGACGACTCTGCGCGACCTGCGACGCCAAGAGCCGCCGCGCTACCTGCGCACGCTGCCACCGCGAGGGCATGCGGATCACCGCCCGCCGCCCCGAAGGCGGAATCTGCTCGGCCTGCTACCACAAGGACCCCGCCCGCCTGGAGGAGTGCGCTGACGTCGGCCTCAGCGGGAAGGTCAAGGCCGAGAGTAGCGGCCGCTCGGGCCCGCCGAACTGCCAGGTCGGGCATGTCCTCCACGTACTCGGCGGCCAGCTCACCGCTCTCCTCCGCGGTGAACGCTCGGCAGTCGCGCCACCAGGGCACGACCAGGAGGAGCCGCAGGAGTTCCGGCAGGCCGATCGCGACCAGAGCCGCGCCACCTTCGGAATCCGCGTACAGGACCGGACGTTCCTCCCCGCCGTCGCCGCAGAAGAAGTACGTGCCCCCTGCTCCATCACCCGCGAAGCCCTCCAGAGCCGCGCCCGACGCGAGGTGGACGTCCTCGCCGTGGTCTCCCCGGTCGAGGTCAAAGTCGCCAGGTTAGGCGAGGAAGCGGGCAGCGTCTGCGTGCTCGAGGATGGCGGTGATCAGCGATTGCATGCGCCGCACCATAGCGGCCGGGAACGACACTCACGCGCTCGCCAGCAACACACCGACCGGTGTGTATGGCGGTGAGGATCAAGACATCAGGCGGATGTTGGGGGACTGCGCGCTGGTGGCGAGGGGGTGAGCACAGTGGGTACAGGTTTGGCTCACGGGGCGAACCATATTGCTCTGGATACTGAACGCTTCGGTCTGCTGCGATTCTGGACAGCGGTATCCCAGGTACAGCCGGACCCATGGCGCGCGCGTCAGCGCGGTTGCTGGCTCGTCCCGCTTGGTGTCATGGAACGGCGCCCACCAGTAGTCGACGACGGCCCGGAGTGCCGTCCGCTCCCGCTCGTCGGTGACGTCGAAGGCGGCAACGCGACCCGCAGCCGGATGCTCCGCTCTCTGACTACCTGAACATACCGCGCATTCCTCGCCAAATCGGAGGTGAGTAGTGCGCCCGGTGCGCTTACAGATGAAGCAGTCCAAGCTCAGGTCCAGCTTCTTCTGCCAGTGGAGGTTGTGGAGGACCTCACCTCGGAGAGGCACTGTCAGTTCGGCGGTGATCTCAATAGTTCGCAGCATTGTGCGACTTTCGCAGACGGGTGCTTCGGGGCACCGTTGCGGTCACCGCCCAACGGATCATCGTCGCGGACCGGTCCGGGCAGGCTCTGTCCGGCGGATCAAGGCGGCATAGGCTCCAGGGCATGCACAGCACCCTGACGGAGCACGCCCGATGTCTCTACGGGGACGAGTATCGACCTGCGCCGAAGTGCGACGGCGACCACCAGGAGTACTACTTCGTCGAAGAGCTGACCTTCGCTGACGCAGATTCGATCCTCGCCATGCTGCGTGAGCTGAGCCCGCACGTCGTCGACGGCCATCTGCCGGTCTGGGTCCGCAACCTCGCCTACCGTCTGGTGCTCCTGCAGCGGCCGGACGAGCCGACGCTGCTGCGAGAGGCCGCCGAAAACCTCTGGCTGCATGGACCGGACTGGGACGACATCGCAGCAGACCTGAAGCGGCGGGCCGACTCGCTGGAACCGGGCTGAGCCGGACGAGCTCTGGCGAGGATCATGTGGGAGAGGTGGGAATAGTGCACAGTCGGAATAACCCCCTCCCGCCAGTAAGGCTCAATCTCGAACGCGGCTGCATCGAACACGACCCGGTCACCGGCCTGATCCTGCTGCGCGGCAAACACTGGAAAGGCGTCCGCCACCCCGACGGCGCCTCTCGCGCCGAAGGGGAACAGCGAACCGACCCCTGGGTGGTCACCGCCCCGGTCTCCACTGCCGTCACCGTGCTCCAACGCAATCTGGAGATGGCCTCCAGGCCCGGGGCGCACTGAACAGCCCGTCACTTGCCGAGGAGATCCTCGATCGCCTGAAGCACGGCATCTGGACGGCGGAAGTGGAACGTGGCGTGCCCAGCGCCGTCCACGAGGCGGATCTCGCCGCGTGGAACGGACGCGGCCATCGCCGTGTAGAGCTTCCGCTTGCCGTCGATCTCCTCACGCATCAGCGATTCGGGGGTGTCCTGGGAGACGGCCGCTTTGAAAGAATCGACCGCCATGGAGGACAGAACGATCAACGGAACATCGGGCAGGGGCCCGGCATCCCGCATCTCGGCATAGAGCTCCTTCACATTCTTGGCCTCCTGGAAGCCGACCCGCAGCCAGCCCGGGCTGACGTGCCGGTCAATGAGGAGGTCGCGAAGCTGCTGCGGCCAGTCGGCCAGCTCCTGGGCGAACAGACCGCGGTAGAGCTGAATGACTTCGTCGGGCAACTCGTCGGGCATTGCCTGGTCGGGATCCCAAGCCTCCCACTGATCAACCAGTTGCCGCGGCATGTAGGCGTTGTAGTCCTCGTGCGCGGGATCGAGCAGGACCAGGGCGGCCACCTGGCCCGGAAAGCGTGTCGCGTAGTGGCGGGCGTACAGACCACCGAGGGAGTGGCCGACCAGCAGATAGGGCGCCGGAATAGCGGCGGCCCGAAGCAGTTGGCGCAGCTCGTCAGTCACCTCGGCGGAGCTGCGGGGCAGTTCGACTCTGCTGCTCCAGCCCGTTCCGGCCCGGTCGTAGACCACGCTCGTGGTGAGCTGGGCAGCTCGCTCATGGACGTTCCAGTAGTCGAGGCCGACCGCGCCGCCGCCGGCGAGGAACACCACCGACGGGCCCCCACTGCCAGAACGGTGCAGGTAAAGCCTGCGGCCTTCTACCTCGTGGTACTGCCCGAGCGGAGGCGCCATCTCGGCTGTCTCGACGGATCGGGCTCCGGAAGGATGGTCTGCCATCGTTGCTTCCCCTGCCATCGACGTGTGTTCCCAGTTTTGGGAACGGTACCAGATGTGGGATCGTCGACCCGTGGACACTTTGGAGCTTCTCTTGCACCCGGTCAGGGTGCGCATCGTGCACGCCATGTCCGGCGGGCGTACGCGCACCACCGCCGACCTGTGCGCGAGCCTTCCCGATGTCCCCAAGACCACCCTGTACCGGCACGTCGGCCTGCTGGCCGAGGCCGGAGTGCTCGAAGTCGTCAGCGAGCAGCGGGTCCATGGCGCCGTCGAACGCCACTACCGCCTGCGCCGCGAGCGGGCAACGATCGATGCCGATGCCGCGGCGTCGATGTCACTGGAAGACCACCGTCACGGATTCACTGCGGCCCTGGCCGCGCTGCACGCCGAATTCAACGCCTACCTCAACCGGGATCATGCCGACCCGACAGCCGACTCGGTGGGCTACATCCAGGTCCCGCTCTGGCTCAGCAAGGACGAACTCGCCGAACTCGTCGACGAGATGCGCAGCGCCATCATGTCCAGGGTGGAAAACAAACCCGCGCCGGATCGCAGCCTTCATCTGCTGAGCCCGATCTTGTTCCCGATGGAGGAACGGCCACACCAGGGCTGACGGAGAGGATTCCTGACCAGCGGCCTCTTCGCGCTGCGGGAAACGATCACACTGCGGATGCGAAGCGATCTTCAGCCCTCTCCCGACACCACAGGTCACTCCCACTCGTGAACACCCCGCGCCGCGGAGCCGAGGCGTGGATACAACAGCCCCGAATGGGTGACAGAGGCGCAGGAATTCACTCAACCGGTTTTCTGGAAAAGTCAAGTGATCATGCGTCAATTCTTTTCCCGAGGTCTGCACTCCTCCGGTCGTGGTCGGCGGGCCGTGGCTGTCCGGTGCCGCGGCGGGGCGGACGGACCGCCGGTGGGCGGCTGACCGGCGAGGTGTGCAGACCCCGGCCGACCGGTCTGACCGACCTTCACTTTGCCGACCTGCGGCGGCAGTAGCTCTCGAGGCCAGGGTGCGAGACGTAAGTCAAGCCTTACTTTCGAAGAGGTTTGGCCGCATAGTGGTGGCTCGAACTTGAGAGGGGCCCTGTTTTGTCGCAGGTCAACGATGGTGCCGCGGGTGTCGTGGAAGCGGAGCGGGCCGAGGTGTCCGCCGTGTACGGGCTGCTCGAGGAGCGGCTCGCCGGTGCGCGGGCGGAGCTGGTCCAGGTGCTGGCGGCGCCGGCCGAAGGTGCGAGCGAGTCGTACGAGCGGGAGCTCGCCGCCGGGCGGCTGACGAGCGAGGTGCGCCGGCTGGAGGGGGCGCGGGAGGGGCTGGTCTTCGGCCGGATCGACGCCGGGGACGGCTTCTCCCTGCGGATCGGCCGGATCGGCCTGCACGTGGACGAGACCGACCTGCCGCTGCTGGTGGACTGGCGCGCGGACGCCGCCCGCCCGTTCTACGAGGCGACCGCCGTCCACCCGATGGGCCTGCGGCGCCGGCGTCACCTGCGGATGGCGCAGGGCTCGGTCGTCGGCGTGAGCGACGAGCTGTTGGACGGCTCCGCCCCCACCGACGAGGACGTCGTCGGCGACAGCCCGTTGGCCGAGGCCCTCCAGGCGCGGCGCACCGGCCGGATGGGCGCGGCGGTCGCCACCCTTCAGGCCGAGCAGGACGCCATCGTGCGGTCCCGGCACCGGGGGGTGACGGTGGTTCAGGGCGGGCCCGGCACCGGAAAGACGGTGGTCGCGCTGCACCGGGCCGCCTACGTGCTGTACGCGTTCCCGAAGGCCGCCGAGCGCGGCGTGCTGGTGCTCGGGCCGAACGCGCGGTTCCTCGACTACATCTCCCAGGTGCTGCCCTCGCTCGGCGAGAACGACGTGGTGCTGGCGACCTGCGCGGAACTGGCCGGCGTCGAGCCCGGCGCCGTGGAGCCGGCCGGTGCGGCGCGCCTGAAGGGCGGCGCGGTGCTGGCCGAGGCCCTGGCGGGCCTGGTGCGCGCGCGGCAGGCACCGGAGGGCGGGTTCGCCGTGCGGGCGGGCCAGGAGTGGGTGCAGCTGGACGACGACGAGGTGGCCAGGGCCAGGGACGCGGCCGCCCGCCTCGACCTGGGCCACAACCGCGCCCGCCAGGTGTTCAAGGAGCTCCTGGCCGACGCCGTCACGGACGCGATGGAGCGCGGCGCCCTGGAGGCGCTGGAACTCATCGACGCCCAGGTGGCCCAGCTCACCGGCATCGACCTCGACCGCGTCGCCGCCTCGGACCTGCGCCGCCTCGGCCTGGAGGGCGCGCCCGCCCCGGACCCCCAGGACGAGTTCGACGCGGACGCCGTCCGGGCCGGCCTGCTGGACGATCTCGGTGTCGAGCGGGCGGTGGAGGAGCTCTGGCCGCACCTGCTGCCCGAGGACGTCGTCCGCGACCTGCTGGGCAGTGCCGACCTGCTCGCCCGGTACCTGCCGCAGCTGACCGACGAGGAGCGGGCCGGTCTGCTGCGCGCCCCGGACGCCCCGTGGACCGACGCCGACGTGCCGCTCCTGGATGAGGCGGCCGCCCTGGTCCACGGCGCGCCGGAGCGGGTGTACGGGCACGTGGTCGTCGACGAGGCGCAGGAGTACACCGCCATGCAGTGGCGGATGGTCGGCCGCCGGTGCCCGGCCAGGTCGATGACGCTGGTCGGCGACTTCGCCCAGGCCGGCCCGGCGACGACCGCGCGCGGCTGGGAGGAGGCGCTGGCCCCGCAGTTCGGCACGCGGTTCGCCCTGCACACCCTGACCGTCAGCTACCGCACCACCGAGGAGATCCTGGCCGCCACCCGGGAGCTGCTCGCCGGGATCGCCCCCGGCCAGACCCCGAGCCGCTCGATCCGCCACGGCGAGGCGCCCCGCACCCTCACCACCGCTCCGGACGCCCTCACCGCCGCGCTCGCCGCGGAGCTGGACGCCCAGGCGCTGGCGCACCCCGGCGAACTGGCCGGCGTGATCTGTGCGGACGCCAGGATCCCGGAGCTGGCCGCCGCGGGGATCGCCGACCGGGCGCGTCTGGTCCCGGCCTCCCAGGCGCGCGGCCTGGAGTTCGACACCGTCCTGGTCGTCGATCCCGTGGAGATCACCGCGGCCCGCCCGGGCGGCGAACGGGATCTCTACGTCGCCCTGACCCGGCCCACCAAGCGGCTCTGCACGGTCACCGTCACGCCTGCGTGACCCGCCCCGGTGTGACGGAGCGCCGTAGTTTGCGAGTGATCGTTTAGAACTCGCTGGCCATGGCCGTGATGGTGCACCGCAGTTTGCGATGGCGGAGCGCGGCACCTTGCGAGTGCCATAACCGAACGGCCCAGGGGCGGGAAAGGCACAGGTCAGACGGGCCTTCCTGGCCGCTCGCAAACCACCGTGCGCGCTGTGACGCTAGAACTTGATCGTTTGCCAAATAGCCTTGACTGGTTGTTCGAGTGCCCCGTGCTCAGCGCCGCCGTACCACTGCGCAGTGCGGCCGTGAAATCTCGCGTCGGATCGCACCCTGCCGCTCGGGCCTTGTAGGGCATCGGGATAATGATCTTGGATGCTGGCTGATGCGGGGCAAGGGGGCGGGGTGCGGATCAACGTTCTGGGGCCGCTTCAGGTCGTGCGGGGTGGGGATGGGGCGGCCTTCGAGGTCGGCGGGGCTCGGCTTCGGCTGCTGCTGGTCCGGTTGGCTCTCGACCCTGGGCGCGTGGTCACCCGTGAACGTCTGGTGGACGACCTGTGGGCGGACACGCCGCCGGAGGAGCCAGCCGGTGCCCTGCAGTCCCTGGTTTCCCGGCTCCGCCGGGCGCTGGGGGGCGACCGGACGGCGGTCGGTTCGCACCCCGCCGGGTATCTGCTGGATCTGCCCCGGGCGAGCGTGGACGCCTGGGACTTCGAACAGCGGGTGGCCGCGGGGCGGGCGGCGCTGACGGCGGGCCGGTCCACCGAGGCGGTAGCGCTGCTGGACGGGGCACTGGAACTCTGGCGCGGGGCACCGTTCACGGACGCCGCGAGCGCCGGGTTCACCTCCGGGCCGGCGGCCCGGCTGACGGAACTGCGGCTGGCGGCGGTCGAGGACCGGGCGGACGCCCTGCTCGCCCTCGGCGGCACCGAAGCGCTGCCCCGGCTGGTCGCCGAGCTCACCGGACTCTGTGTCACCCACCCACTGCGCGAACGAGCCGCCGTCAGGCTGATGCGCGCGCTCCACGCTAACGGGCAGCAGGCGGCGGCGCTGGAGGTGTTCGAACGTACCCGGCGGGCGCTGGCCGAGGAACTGGGTGCGGACCCGTCGGCCGAACTGCGGGACGCCCACCTGCGAGTCCTGTCGGGCGCGAAGTCGCCGGTGCCCAGGCCGGCCCCCGCTCCCGCCGGCAATCCGGCCGGGCGGGCGGCACTGCCCCTCTGGCTCACCGCTCTGGTCGGCCGCGCTGAGGCGCTGGTAGCGGTTCAAGAGCGCCTGCACCGTTCCCGTCTGGTGACGCTGACCGGGCCGGGCGGTGTCGGAAAGACCCGGCTGGCGATTGCGGCCGCGAGGGCCGCCCCGCCTGCGACGGACGTACGGCTGGCCGAACTCGCGGGCGTCGACGGGCCGGACGCGGTGACCCGGGCCGTGCTGAGCGCCGTGTGCCGTCCGGGGGAGGCCGGCGTGCTGGCCGGCGGCCTGCCTGCCGGCGATCAGGCCGGGGATCCCGTCGACCGGATAGTCCGGGCCCTGGAGGGCCGTGAGGTCCTGCTCGTCCTGGACAACTGCGAGCATCTGATCGAGGATGCGGCCCGGTTGACCCAGGGCCTGCTGGCCGCCGCGCCCCGGCTCACCGTGCTGGCAACCAGCCGTGAACCGCTCGGAATCACCGGCGAGGCGCTCTGGCCCGTGACACCGCTCGCTGTGCCGGAACCCGGCTCCACCGCCCAGGAAGCGCTCGCGCACCCGGCCGTCGCCCTCTTCACGGAACGGGCTGTCGCAGCCTGCCCTGGCTTCACGCTGGACCACGACACCGTCGAGCCGGTCGTCCGGATCTGCCGCGAGCTGGACGGCCTGCCGCTGGCCCTCGAACTGGCGGCGGCCCGGCTGCGGGCCCTGAGCCCCGGACAGGTCGCGGCGCGACTGCACGACCGGCTCCGGCTGCTGGACCGCGGCTCACGCACCGCTCCCGACCGGCACCGCACGCTGCGCGCCGTCATCAACTGGAGCTGGGAGCTGCTCGACGAGGACGAGCGCATCCTGCTGCGACGGCTCTCCGTGTTCGCCGGCGGAGCGACCCTCCCCGACACCCACCTGGTCTGCGCCGACAACTGGCCGAGCGGGCCGGCGCCCGACCCGACGGCCATGGAGGACCTGCTGGCCTCACTGGTCGACAAGTCCCTGGTGGTGGCCGCCGGCCGGGAGACCGGCACGGTGCGCTACCAGCTGCTGGACACGGTTCGCGCCTACGCTGCCGAACGGCTTGTCGAGGCCGGCGAGGACGGTCGAACCGGCGCCACCCACCTGCGCTGTTTCGTCGAGCTCGCTGAGAACGCCGAGCCCCGGCTGCGGACGGACGGCCAGATCGGCTGGCTGGCCCGGCTGGACGCGGAGCAGGGCAACCTGAACGCGGCACTGGGCCGCCCGGTCGCCGTCGGTCCGCCGGAGCACGCGCTGCGGCTGGCGGCCGCCCGGGCCTGGCCCTGGTTGATGCGCGGTCAGGGCCGTGAGGCCGGTGAGCGGACGGTGGCCGTTCTCGCTGCCCACGGCTGCACCCCGCCGCCCGGTCTGGAGCAGGCACACGCCCTGTGCGTGATCCTGGCCCATCTCACCGCCCCGCTCCTGGAGAGCGGCGAGGCCCCGATCCCGCCGGAGGCGATGGGCACGGCGCTGGTCACGGCACAGCAGGCCGACCACCCGGTCGCCCTGGCCGCCGCGCTGCTGCTCGCCATGGCGGGGCCGGCGGAAGCAGTGGGCGCGACGGCTCAGCGGTACGCCGAGCACCCCGATCGGTGGATGCGGGCCGCAGCCCGCTTGGTGCTCGGCCGGATCGAGTTGGGAGCGGGCCGGATCGGGCACGCCGAGCACTGCCTGCGGACCGCGGTGGACGGCTTCCGCGCCCTGGGCGACCGCTGGGGGCTGGCCATGGCGCTGGTCACGCTCGCCGCGCTGCTGTCCGTCACCGGCGCGGCCGACGAGGCCCTCGCGGCGCTGACGGAGGCCGGTGAACGGGACGCCGAGATGGGCGGTCCCGGGGAGGCACCGTTGGCACTGTTGCTGTCGGGCCGGCTGCGGGCGCGCTGCGGCGAACCGGCCGCGGCCCGGGCCGACCTGGAGCGCGCGCTGGCCGGAGCCGAACGTGCCCGGGACCTGCACCTGCAGGCCGCCGCCCGCTACGCGCTCGGCGAACTCGCCCGGCGCGAGAGGGACTTGGAGGCGGCGATGCACGGCCAGCATGAAGTGTTGCGGCGCCTGGAGCAGCTGCCGGCGACCGGCCCCGGCGCCCCCGCGCGACTGCACCTGCTCGCCCTGCTGCACACCAGCCTGGCCCGCACCCAGCAGCGGCGCGGCGCCCCGGACGCGGCCGGGCCGCTGCACCGCCGGGCCCTGGAACTGGCCGCCGGGAGCGGCGACCAGCCGGTGCGGGCGGACGTGCTGGAGGGGTTCGCCGAGTACTGCCTCGACCTCGGGGAGGCGGCACGCGGTGCGGCGGCACTGGGCGCCGCGTACGGCCTGCGCGGGGCCCACGACGCGGGCGATCCGGAGCTGCGGGCCGTCCTCGACGGCTGCGCGCAGGGCCTCGGGGAGGCCGGCTTCCGGGCCGCCTGGGAGCGCGGCCGGGCGCTGTCGCGACCGGAGTCGCTGGCCCTGGAGGCGGGCTGACCGACCCCCAGGAGCACATCGGCCGCGCCCCGGGGTGGGTGGCGCGGCCGGGCTGATCGTGCGATCAGCCGCTGAACGGCGGCTTGGTGGGGGCGCAGACCGTACCGGGGGCGGGCAGGACGCCGTCGGTCAGGTAGCGGGTCTCGTGCTCGGCGGCGCAGTCGCTGGGGTTGGCCAGCACGGTGTGGCCGTAGCCGTCGACGGTCAGCAGCCGCGCGCGGGCGAGCGAGCGGGCCATCGCGCGGGAGCCTTCATACGGCATGGCCGGGTCGCCGGTGTTGGCGACGACGAGGATCGGCGCGGAGGTGCGGCGGTCCCACGGGCCGTCGTAGCGGTCGCGGTCGCGGGCGGGCCAGTCGGCGCAGCGCTCGTCGGCCCAGGCGAAGTACGGGCCGGTCTCGCCGGAGCGGGTTCGGGCGTGCTCGGCCAAGGCGGGCCAGTCGGCGGCGGCGGGCGGGTTGGCGCTGTCCGAGCAGACCACCGCGAGCGCCTGGTCCGGAGACTGGCGCAGGACGGGCGGCAGCGGTGCGGTCTGCGTGGCGGACGCATCGGTGGCGGTCCAGAGCCCCTGGAGCGTGGCGCCGAGCCCGGTCCAGCCGATGGGCAGCTTCGCGACGGGATTGGTGGCGTACAGCGCGATGATCGTCGCCTCCACGGCCGAGCCGGCGGTGAAGGTCCCCCCATTGAACGCGACCGGCCGGGTGCGCAGCCGCTGCAGCAGCTCGCCGTACCTGGCCCGGGTCGCGGCGGCCGTTCCGGCGGAGAAGGCGCAGGTCTGGGGGCCGGCCTGGCCGCACTGGTCGAGGAAGGCGTCCAGGACGCGGGCGGTGGCCACGTCGCTGCCGTTGCGCAGCAGGGCGCCCGTGGTGGCGGCCTGGTCTCCGCGGCCGGTCGACCAGGCGACCGGGTCCGGGGCACTGTCGAGGACCATCGCGCGGACCCGGCCGGGAAACAGGTTGGCGTAGGTGGCGCCGAGGTAGCTGCCGTACGAGGTGGCCAGGTAGCTGAGCTGCCGGTCGCCGACCGCCCGGTGGAGCAGGTCCATGTCCCGGGCCACGTTCGCGGTGGAGATGTGCGCCAGCAGATCGGGGTTGCGGGCCGCGCACTGCCGGGCCAGGCGCTGGTAGGCGTCGGCCCAGGCGTGCTGCTGGTCCGCGCCCTCGGGGTAGCCGGCGGCCGTGCCCGTCAGCAGGGCCTGCTCGTCCGCCGGGTCGTCGAAGCACCGGACGGGAGCGCTGCCACCGGTGCCGCGCGGGTCGAAGCTGACGATGTCGAAGCGCCGGCGCACCTCTTCGGGGAACTGCCCGAGCATCATGGGCAGGGCCGTGGTGCCGGCCGCGGCCGGGCCGCCGGGGTTGTAGAACAGTGAGCCGATCCGGTGGGCCCGGTCCTGCGCCGGGTGCCGGATGACGGCGAGGTCTATCCCGGCGCCGTGCGGGTCGTGGTGATCCAGCGGGACGCGGGCCGTCGCGCACTCGAAGCCGTCCGCGCACGCCGCCCAGGCGAGTCGCGGCACCGGGACGGTGTCCGGCGCAGCCACCGCAGTTGCCGGGCACACCGCGGCCAGCAGCGCGGTCGCGGCGGCACTGGCGACGAGCCGCCAGGAGCCTGCCTCCCGTCGGTTTGTGGTGCGGAAGGCCCTGGGCCGGCGCCGTCCTGCGACCGGGCCAGTGGGAGGGGAGGTACGAGTCACGCGAGAGCCCTTTCGTCAACGGGCCGGGCGGTCATCCGCGCTCCTCGGTCGCGGTGTACCGCCCGACATGTCAGACGGTTCCGCACCTCGGTGGCAGACCGCTGTCATCCCGCTGGCAGGGGGTCAGGCAGCCGTCCGGCAACAGGACAGTGGGCACTTGCAATTGCGAGAGGGCACACTGAGGGTACGAAGCCCCTGGCGTGGTGCCCATGCTGTGCCATCGCCTTGCCTTCCGGGCCAGTGGCATCGTCTTGCAGGTCCGCGGTCTCGGCGGTGAGCGCGGGTTGCGCCGGGCAGTGGCCGTGGTGGTCCAGGCGGAGACCGCAGAGCTCGCGCCGGTGGCGGCCCGGGTTGTTGCGGCACTGGGCGGGATGCAGCCCGCTGCTGGCCGCGGCGGGGACCAGCTGGCGGGGGCCGTCGGGGAAGCCGCCGTGGATCGGCTGCCGGCAGCCCGGACAGGTCTCGCGCAGGAAGACCTGGTGCCGCGGACAGGCGAAGACGACCGGCAGATGCCAGAGAAGACTCCAGGCGCCGCCGTGCCAGCGCTGGATCTGGGACTGGAGCGCCCGCGAGCGACAGCTAGCGCTCGAGGAGGGGACGGAGGGTCAGCCGCTCGACCTGGTCCTCGCTGAGCTTGGCGACGCGCGCCAACCTCGCCAACGGGAGCGGTGGTACCGCGCGGGCTGGAGCGGCCCGGCCGCCGTCGCCTGGGCCGCCGCGAGCGCGGTCGGACTCTGCGCCGTCGACACGCCCGTCCACCGGGGCCCGCTGCTGCCGCTGACCGGCGGCATCGACCTCAGCTTCGTCCTCTCGGGCGCGCTCGCGGCGGCTCTCTACGTGCTGCTGTCGCGGTCCTCCCGAGGCCGCGCGGGCCGGCCGGCGGCCCCGGTGACGGGCGCCGGGGCCGCGGCGGCACCGGGGTCCCCCGCTCCGGCTGCTCCCGCCCCGGCTCCCGCCTCCGCTCCCGCCCCGGCCTCGCTCGACCGCTGAGCGCAGCGGCGCCGGCCGCCCCGCCCCGGCGCCGCTCCCGCCGGAGGGCTACCGGCCGGCCCGTGCGGCCAGACTGCCCGGGTAGAGGTACTCCTGCGGCGGGACGGTCGTCCCGTGGACCCACGCGTCGAAGAAGCCCTTGAGGTCCTTGCCCGACACCTTCGCCGCCAGCGCCTCGAACTGCGGGAACGAGGCGTTGCCGTACGCGTGGTCCCGGGTCCAGCGCCGGAGGGTGCTGAAGAACGCGTCGTCCCCGACGGTACGCCGCAGGGCGTGGAGCATCAGGGAGCCCTTGAAGTACAGGCCGGCGTCGAGTTCCTTCCCCTGTCCCGGGTCGTAGAGCCTCGTCGACCAGTAGGCCGGGTTGTCCTTGTTGGCGGCGACCACGCGGGCGTAGAAGCCGGCGTCGAGGTCGGCGCCCTTGTGCTCCTCCCACAGCTGGTTGGCGTACTGGGCGAAGCACTCGGCGATGCAGCCGTCGCGCCAGTCGGTGAACGAGACGCTGTCGCCGAACCACTGGTGGGCGTTCTCGTGGACCACGTCGGCGTCGTAGAGGCCGCCGGCGTACGTGGGCCGGCTCTGCGTCTCCAGGGCCAGCGCGCGGTTGGCGGGCGGGGCGGGCCAGCCGACGACGACGGCGCCCGCCGAGGAGAACGGGTACGGGCCGAACTTCGAGGCGAGGAAGGCCAGGATGTCCTGTTGCTCGGCCTCCGCCGCCGCGTCGACCGGGACGCCGGGGCTGTACGCCGTGATGACCGGTGTGCCGTCGGGCAGCGCCGCCCGGTGGACGGTGAACCTGTCGATGGCGACCGTGCTGACGTACGTTGCCATCGGCCGGTCCTCGTTCCAGCGGAAGGTCGTCCTGCCGTTCTCGGCGGTGGTCGGCCCGGGCAGTCCGTTGCCGACGGCGGTCCAGCCGTCGGGGACGGTCGCGGTGAGCGAGAAGGTGGCCTTGTCGGACGGGTGGTCGTTGGACGGGTACCAGGACGTCGCGGAGTGCGGTTCGCCGGCCGCGTGCGCGCCGCCGCCCGCCAGGGGGTGCCAGCCCTCGGCGTCGGGTGCGCCGGCGTACTGCACCCGGACGGCGAACGTGCTGCCCCGGGCGACCCGGCGGGCCGGTTCGACGACCAGCTTGTGTGCGCCGGAGCGCGAGAACGACCGTGCCGGGGCGCCGTTCACGGTGACCGAGGCGACCTGGAAGCCCTTGAGGTCCAGCTCGAAGCGGTCCAGTGCCCGGACGGCCCGGGCGGTGACGGTGGTGTCGCCGTCCAGGTGGCCGGTGCGTGCCGGGTCGTAGGCGATCCGGACGTCGTAATGTGCCACGTCGTAGCCGGAGTTGCCGTCGTCGGGGAAGTACGGGTCGCCGATGCCGGTCGCGCCCGCGGCGGGGACGGCGGTCAGGACGACGCCGAGGGCGGCGGTGGTTGCCAGCACGGCGGTGGTCCGGCGGCGGGGGCTCGGTGGTGTGCGCATCTCTGCCTCCTGGGTGCGGGTGGTCAGGGCCGGGCAGCGGCGGGAGCGGCGGCCGCGGGGGCGGTGGCGGCGAGCTGCCAGACCACGCCGATCAGGGCGTTGGTGCTGGTGGTCTCCGTCGCGGGATCGACATTGGCGAGGGTGTCGCACGCGTTGTGGATGCAGTCCGAGATGCCGGTGCTGAAGCCCGAGGACGGTATTCCGGCGTTCCCGAACGACTCGTGGTCCGAACCGCCCACCCCGATGTCGAAGGTGGCGAGGCCCCGGGCGGCGAACCAGGCCTCGAACGCCTGCCGGGCCGCGGTCTCACCGTGCTTGTCGTCGTGCACCACGAGCCACTGCCGGGTGTTCTTGCTGCCCGCCTGGTCGAGGTTGAGATACACGTCGATCGCCTTCCGGTCACCGGGGGAGAGGCTCCGGACGTAGTCCGCCGAACCGACCAGCCCCACCTCCTCCGCCCCCCACCAGGCGAAACGCAGGTGCCGCGCGGGCTTCAGACGGGCCTCGGCCACCTGCAGGGCGGCGGTCAGGACCGCTGCCGCGCCGGAGCCGTTGTCGTTGATCCCCGGGCCCGCGGCGACGCTGTCCAGGTGGGCGCCGGAGAGCAGCACGTGGTTCGGGTCGCCGCCCGGCCAGTCGGCGATCAGGTTGTAGCCGGTCGCACCGCCGTGCGAGAAGCTGCGGAGCTCCGTGTGGAAGCCGGCCCGGTTCAGCGCGTGCCGCATGTAGGCCACCGACTCCGTGTACCCCCGGGTGCCGTGCGCGCGGTTGCCGCCGTTGCGGTCGGCGATCCGCTGCAGGGCCTGCAGATGCGGCATCACGTCCTTCTCCGTGACGGTCGGCGTGACGGGGGACCGTACGTCGACGGCGCTCTGCCCGTCGACGGAGGTCTGCGCGCCGACGGGGGCCTGCACGGTGACGGGCGTCTGCGGGCTCTGGACGGCCGCCGCCGTCGTGGCGGCGGCGGGCAGCGCGGAGAGCAGCAGGGCCACCCCGAGGACACGGGTGGTGAGGGACAGCAGGCGAGGGGACGGCATCACACGGGGACCTTCCGCTGAGGACCCGGGGCACCGGCCCCGGCGGACTCCGTCACACTGGCCCGTCGATGTCAGGAAGTTGTCGGGAGGCCGTCGTGAAGTGGTGGGGGTCCGATCCGGATCCCGTCCGCGAGCGCCCGGGCCCGGCCGCCGGGCTGAGCGGCTCCCCGGTGCGACTTACGATCATCCTCATGTGCGCACATGTCGTGGTCGCCGAGGACGATCCCAAGCAGGCCGACCTCATCCGCCTGTACCTGGAACGCGAGGGGCACCGGGTCGTCGTCGTCCACGACGGCCGCGCCGCGCTGGAACAGGCCCGCCGCGGCCCGGCGGACCTGCTGGTCCTCGACGTGATGATGCCCGTCATGGACGGGCTCGACGTCTGCCGGGCCCTCCGCACCGAGTCCGCCCTGCCGGTGCTCATGCTGACCGCCCGCTCCACCGAGGAGGACCTCCTGCTCGGGCTCGACCTCGGCGCCGACGACTACCTCACCAAGCCCTACAGCCCCCGCGAACTCGTCGCCCGGGTCCGCGCCCTGCTGCGCCGCGGCTCCCCGCCCCTGCCGCAGGAACAACCCCCCGCGCCCCCGGCCGCGTTGACCGTCGGGCCGCTCACGGTCGATCCGCTGCGCCACGAGGTCACCGCGGACGGACGGCCCGTCAGCTGCACGCCGGCCGAGTTCCGGCTGCTGGAGGTGCTGGCCGCCCAGCCGGGCCGTGTCTTCACCCGCGCCCAGCTGCTGGAGCACCTGCACGGCATCGACCGCTACATCACCACCCGCACCGTCGACACCCATGTGATGAACCTGCGTCGCAAGATCGAACCGCAACCCAGCCGCCCCGCCAGCCTCCTGACGGTGTACGGCATCGGCTACAAGCTCGCGGAGGGGCCACGCGGTGCGTCGTGATGCCCCGCTCCGCCGCAGCCTCCTGGTCCGGCTGCTCGCCCTCTCCGCCCTGGTCTCCCTCTGCTCCATCGCCGCGACGGCCTGGCTGGCCGCCCGCACCACCACGGGCGCGATCAAGCAGGAGCAGACCCAGGCCATCGCGGACCACACCCGGATCTACCACGAGCTGCTCGGCTACGCAGCGACCCACCCGGACTGGAGCGGCGCGGAGGAGACCGTACGGCGGCTCGCGGCCGCCACCGGACAGCGGATCGTGCTGGCCACGCCGCAGTTCGAGCCGGTCATCGACTCCGGAGCCGCCCCGGGCCCGTCGCCGGCACAAGCCACTCCGACCACTCCGACCACTCCCGCCACTTCTGCCAAGGCAGCCGCTGAAGCCACAGCCGGCGCAGCCACCGCCGCCGCCACCGCCGACCGGACGGCCCTGTCCCGGACGCCCACCAGCATCGTCGACCCGCTCTCCGTCGACCTCGCCATGCTGCCCGGAGCCCCCAGCGACCGCATCGACGCCCGCGCCGTGGGCCCGTTCCGGCTGACCCCCGCCGAGCGCACGACACTCGAGGACGCCCTGCTGAAGCAGGCCGACTGTCTGCGGTCGGTGCTCGGCATCGAGGCCACCGTCACCGACGACCTCGCCGGACGACCGCACCTGCGGGTCGCCGACGACCGCGCCCTCGGCGTGCGCTGCTCGTCCCCCGTGGTGCTGGACGCCCCGACCCGCACCGAGACCGCCGCACTCGCCGACCTCACCGCGCTGG
This sequence comes from Kitasatospora sp. NPDC032757, assembly GCF_055579305.1. Classification (NCBI taxonomy): domain Bacteria; kingdom Bacillati; phylum Actinomycetota; class Actinomycetes; order Kitasatosporales; family Streptomycetaceae; genus Kitasatospora; species Kitasatospora sp. NPDC032757. Next base: position 107,752 of record NZ_JBVINN010000020.1, read on the forward strand.
TCAACGCCTGCCTGGAACGCCGGCAGGTCCGACCCGTCACCCTCTCCCGGGGGCTGGACTGGACCCCGTCCCGCGACCCGCAGCAGGACCAGGTGGTCGCCGCCTGCCTCACCAACTCCCGCCGCCAGCAACTCGTCCAGTACGTGGCGCCGCCCATGCTGCTGTTCGTCGGGGCACCCGGCGCGGGGGACGCGGCCCCCGCCCTGCCCGCCACCCACCGCGGCCGCGTCACCGAGGTCGCCGCCCTGGTGCTGGTCGTCACCGTGGCGATCACCGCGGCGGTCGGCCGGCGCCTCTCCCGGCCACTGCACGCGCTCACCCACGCCGCCCGGCGGATGGCCGACGGGGACCTCACGGCGCGGGTGGACGTGACGGGCCGGAACGAGATCGCCGGACTCGCCGCCGCCTTCAACGCGATGGCCGAGCGGCGCGGCCAACTGGAGGAGCTGCGCAAGGCGATGGTGGGTGACATCGCGCACGAGTTGCGCGCCCCGCTCAGCAACATCCGCGGCTGGCTGGAGGCCGTCGAGGACGGCGTCGCCACCGCCGACCGGGCCCTGACGGGGTCACTGCTCGAAGAGGCCCTGCTGCTCCAGCACCTCATCGACGACCTGCGGGACCTCGCCGCCGCCGACGCCGGCGAACTGGCCCTGCACCGCGAACCCGTGGACGCCGACGACCTGCTGGCCCAGGTCGCCACCGCGCACGGCGCCCGGGCACAGGCGGCCGGCGTGGCCCTGACCGTCGAGGCGGCCGGGGCGGGCGCCGCCCCCGAGGTCTTCGCCGACCCGGTGCGCCTGCGCCAGGCCGTCGGCAACCTGGTCGCCAACGCCGTCCGGCACACCCCGGCGGGCGGCGCCGTCACCCTGCGGACCCGCACCGAGGCGGACGCCCTGCTCATCGAGGTCGCCGACACCGGCAGCGGCATCGCCGCGGCGGATCTGCCCCTGGTCTTCGAGCGCTTCTGGCGAGCCGAGAAGTCCCGCAACCGGCAGACCGGCGGCAGCGGCCTCGGCCTCGCCATCGTCCGCAAGCTCGCCGAGCTCCACGGCGGCACCGCCGGCGTGGTCAGCACTCCGGGCGCGGGGTCGGTGTTCTCCGTGCGTCTCCCCCTCGCCCCTCCCGACCCGGGCGACCCGGGCGACCCGGGCGGCCCGGGCCACTGAGCGGCGCCGGCCGGGAGCCGGACCGCACCGGCCGCCCGACTCCGGAGGGGCGGGCGGCCGGAACGCGGCGCCGTACGGTGCGGGTGGGGCGTCAGTTCTTGTCGTACATGCCGAACAGGTCGACGATCAGGTCGGTCGGCTGCCAGCCCCGGTTCCACACGTCGACCATCGAGGTGGTGCCGGTGCTCGCCTGGACGAGGTTCGCGACGGTGGCGTCCTTCGTCCAGTTCAGGACGGAGGAGTCCGGCGGGGTCGGCCGGACCGCCGTACCGTGCATGTAGTCGTTGATCGTGTTCGGGTCCGGGGCGACCGAGAGGTGTCCGCTGCCCTGCGGGTTGGTGACGGTCGTGTTCAGGACGACTGCTTCGAGCGCCATGCCGGACGCCCCGATGAGCATGTTGCGGTAGTCCTGGCCGGCGAGCGGCCAGGGGTACGGCGTCCGCGAGTCGCTGAGACGCTGGGGCTCGACCGGCAGGTAGGCGGCCTTGCCGTCGGCGCTGTAGTAGCCGGTGACGTCCACGATCACGTCGGCCGGGTCCCCGGCGTTGTTGCGGACGTTGATCCTGCCGTCCGGTCCGACCGGCACGATCACCGCGTTGGCGACCGTCTGTCCGGCGGTGAAGTTCACGCTCGACGTGGACGGCGCCTGCTGACCGCTCGGGAAGACCGTCAGGTTCCCGGCGCCCTGCGGGTCGGTCACCGTGACGTTGAGGGCCACGGCCGTGACGCCCTGGGCCGGCAGCCCGCCCTGGCCGGCGATCTGGACGCCGAAGGTGGTCTGGGCGGCGGCCTGGCCCTTGGCCGAGCCCAGCCCCTCCCGGGTGTCGACCAGCCGGGACGGCTTGACGGAGGTGTAGCCGTCGGCGGCGGAGCGGGTGAAGTAGCCCGTCACGTCGGCGATCAGGTCCACCGGGCCCGCGCTGCGGTTGGCCAGCTCGACGTACCCGTCCTCGCCGACCGGCACGATCGCCAGGTTCGGCACCGTCTGTCCCGCCGCGAAGTTGACGTTCGAGGTGGCCGGCTGCGCCTTGCCGGAGGCGTACGCGATGACGTGCCCGGCCGCGGAGGTGTTGGTGGCGGTGATGTTCAGGGCCACGGCGGTCACCCCGGCCGGGATGCCGGCGTTGCCGGCGATCTTCACCCGGGTCGTGGTGAGCGGGGCGACGGGGCCGCCGGCCGAGGTGCCGGTGCCGTCGCGGGTGTCCAGCAGCCGGGTGGGCGCGTGCGGGGTGAACTCGGAGCCGTCCACCGTGATGTCCTTGGTGGTGACGGAGGTCGTCTTGGTGAGCAGGTCGGTCGCCGTGACCGTGATCTTGTGGGCGCCGGCCTTGGCGTACCTGTGCTTGAAGTGCGCGAAGTCGCTGGCGGGGCCGAGGTCCTGGTCGGTGGTGCCGTCACCCCAGTCGACGTCGTACTGGACGCTTCGACCGGCCGGCTCCAGGTCGGTGTTGACGGTGGTCGCCAGGATGAGGCTGTGCGCGTAGGTGTTGTAGGTGCCCACGCCGACGTCGAAGTGCGAGCTCTGTGCGCGTGCCGACAAGCCCGGTCCGTCCGGCGCGCTCGGGGCATCGGCGGTATTGGCCCTGGCGCCCCGCGCCGTGGCGTCCTTCGCGGCGGCGCTCTCGGCCGCCTTCCGCCCGGCCGCCTCCTGCGTCTCGGCGTCCTGGGCGGAGCCGGCCCAAGGGACCGGGGTGGTGGCGGTCGCTGCCCCGCCGGGGTTGACGGACGGACCCGCGGCCTGCGCCGTGGCGGGTACGAAGCCGACGGCTGCCGCGACGACGGCGGCGGAGATCATGATGCGGTGACGGTGCACCGGCCCCCCAATGCTGAACGTGTTCACAAAATTAGTGATCAGACTATATGCCTGGTAGTTCAGTCCGATGGGGCATTTCCGCTCCCTGCGGTGTCCCTGCGAGCGGCGTGTCCCTGGGGGGCGCGACCGGCGATCCGCCGGCCGGGTCCCGGTGGACACGGCCGGCGGATCGCCCGGGCCGGCAACGCCGCCCGCGCGGTGCGCAGCGGGGTCAGGCGGAGGCCACGGCCGGGCGGCGGGACAGGGCGTCGGAGGCCTTGGCCGTGGCGTAGAGCGAGACGGCCAGCGCGAGGACGAGGACGGCGCCGGCGGCGAAGACGCTGCCGGAGGAGACGGCCTTGGCACTGCCGGACTCGGTACGGGCCGAGCCGGCGATGAACGGCATGACCACGAGGACGGCGACGCCGAGGGCGACCTCGCCCCAGACGACCTTCGGGAAGTGCCGCAGGGTCAGGTGGAGGAGGGAGGAGGAGTCGTCGGCGAGGCGGGCCCGGGTGATGCGGGGCATCAGCCAGAACTGGTTGAAGGCGCCCGCGGCGACGAGGCCGGCGACCAGGAGGATCTTGACGAGCAGGGCGATGCCGTAACCGGTGGTCCACAGCTGGGAGATCGCACCGACGTGCTTCCAGCTGAGCCAGAGGCCCGAGATGGTCACGGCGCCGACGCAGACCATGGCCACGAGGCTGAACCGGCGCCACATGTCGGCCCAGAGAAGGCCGGCGCCGTCGCCGAGGCGGCCCCGGGTGCCGGCGAGCGCGACCAGGAGGGCGAGGCCGCCGAGCCAGACGACGCCGGAGACGATGTGGGTCTGGTCGAAGGCGAGGTCGAGCCACCTGTCCAGGTCGGCGGGCTTGGTGGCGGGCACGGCGGCGATCAGGGTGACGGCCAGGGAGAGCGGCAGCGCGGTGAGGGCGATGGTGTCCGTGTGGCGGCGGACGGCCGGGACGAACAGGGCGATGAGGGTGGCGGCCGTCACGGCCAGGACGGCGTTCTGGACGAGGTAGACGGTGCCCTGGGCGATCCAGGCGCCCTTGGCGGCCGGGGCGTGGAGGTAGTCCCAGATCCGGTCCGGGGCGAGCGCGTCGCCGAACGGCATGCCCTTGCCGGCGCGGGCGAGACGGGCGGCGAGCTGGAAGTAGCCGGCGGCCAGCAGCACCACCCCTGCCCAGGCGAGGTAGGTCGCCGATCTTCTTCGCAGGACCTCGGCGTCCTGGCCGCCGGTTTCCGGGGCGCGCAGCGCGGGGCGCACGGTGGTCGCGTACGTGACGGTGGCGCCGATGGCTCCGCTGAGGCCGATGAAGTAGCCGGCCTTGGTGAGGATCCGCCAGAGCTGGGGCATGGTGTATCCGGCCGTGGTCGCGGCCGACAGGACGTGATGCATGAGGTGAGGCTAGCCTAAATAAGGGCGCCCTTATTCACCTGGGTGGCACCGCTTGTTCAATCGTCATCATCTTGTGAGCTGCCGGCCGGTCGGCCCCTGCCCCGGCGCACCTCGCGCCGTTCCGCCTGGTGAGACGGCCGCCGGTGGGGCGGCCGGGGTTCCCGCTCGCGGACGGCGGTCCCGGGCCCGGCGCCGAGCGGGTCCGGCCGCCCTCGGTGCCGACGGCAGCAGGCCCGTGATCCGGCCGGCGCCGGCCGGCGGCGTCCCGGAATGTGGATGAGTCGAGTGAATCCGTGTCCGCCGCCCGCCGGATTCCCTATAGGCTGGCCGGGCAGCTGGTTCGCCCTGCCCGCCAGGCAGGCGCGTCGCAAGAGGGAACCCGGTGGGAATCCGGGACTGCCCCGCAGCGGTGAGTGGGAACGAACGCCGTCATACGCACTGGGCCCGGCCGGGTCTGGGAAGCGACGGCCAGTAGGTGTCCGCCCTTCACGGGCGGCCGTGCCCGCGAGTCCGAAGACCTGCCCGTTGCCCGCACGCGACCGATCGCGCGCGGCCATCCCGGTGACCTCGTGGGCGGGTCGGCGTACATACCAGGCGGGTTCGGCGCCGTTCGTGCGCTCGTGGCCCCGCCCGGTTCGTCACCCCTTCGCGCCTTCGTCCCGTCACCGGGGACCACAGGAGACAGGCTCGCGAAGGAGAGTCCCTTGACAGCGAAGTCCGCAGCCGCGGCAACCCGGGCCACCGTCCACGGCTACCCCCGGCAGGGCCGGAACCGGGAGCTCAAGAAGGCGATCGAGGGGTACTGGAAGGGTGCGGTCACGGCCGACGCCCTCCTGACCACCGCCGCCGACCTGCGCCGGGAGAACTGGCAGCAGCTCGCCGAGGCCGGCATCCGGGAAGTCCCCACCGGCGACTTCTCGCTCTACGACCACGTGCTGGACGCCACCGTCGCCGTCGGAGCGATCCCCGCCCGCCACCGCGCGGCGGTCGACGCCGACGCGCTGGACGGCTACTTCGCCATGGCGCGCGGCACCCAGGACGTCGCGCCGCTGGAGATGACCAAGTGGTTCGACACCAACTACCACTACCTGGTGCCCGAACTCGGCCCCGACACCGTCTTCACCGCGAACCCGGCCAAGCAGGTGGCCGAGCTGCGCGAGGCCGTCGCGCTCGGCCACGACGCCCGCCCGGTGCTGGTCGGCCCGGTCACCTACCTGCTGCTCGCCAAGCCGGCGCCCGGGGTGGCGGAGGACTTCCGGCCGCTCACCCTGCTCGACCGGCTGCTGCCCGTCTACGCCGCGCTCCTCGCCGACCTGCGCGCCGCCGGCGCCGCGTGGGTGCAGCTGGACGAACCCGCGCTCGTCCAGGACCGGACCCCGGCCGAGCTGAACGCCGCCGCCCGCGCCTACCGCGACCTCGGCGCCCTCACCGACCGGCCCAAGCTGCTCGTCGCGAGCTACTTCGACCGCCTCGGCGAGGCCCTGCCCGTGATCGCCAAGGCGCCGGTCGACGGCCTCGCACTGGACTTCACCGGTCCGGCCGCGGCCAACCTCGACGACCTCGCCGCCGTCGGCGGACTGCCCGGCAAGCGCCTGGTCGCCGGTGTGGTCGACGGGCGCAACGTCTGGATCAATGACCTGCAGAAGTCGCTGACCACCCTGGCGACCCTGCTCGGCCTGGCCGGCACCGTCGACGTCGCGCCGTCCTGCTCCCTGCTGCACGTCCCGCTGGACGCCGCCGCCGAACACGACCTGGACCCGCAGATCGCCCGCTGGCTCGCCTTCGCCCGCCAGAAGGCCGGCGAGACCGCGCTGCTCGCCCGCGGCCTGCGCGAGGGCACCGACGCGATCACCGCCGACCTCGCCGCCAACCGCGCCGACCTCGCCTCCCGTGCCGGCTCGCCGATCACCCGCGACCCGGCCGTCCGCGCCCGCACCGCCGCCGTCACCGAGGCCGACGGCCGCCGGGCCCAGGCCTACCCCGAGCGCGCCGAGGCCCAGCGCGCCCGGCTCGGCCTGCCGCTGCTGCCGACCACCACCATCGGCTCCTTCCCGCAGACGGCCGAACTGCGCCTCGCCCGGGCCGACCTGACGGCGGGACGGATCGACGCGGCCGCGTACCGGGAGCGCATCGAGGCCGAGGTGCGCGAGGTGATCGCGTTCCAGGAGAAGGCCGGGCTGGACGTCCTCGTCCACGGCGAGCCCGAACGCAACGACATGGTCCAGTACTTCGCCGAGCAGCTCACCGGCTACCTGGCCACCCGGCACGGCTGGGTGCAGTCCTACGGCACCCGGTACGTGCGCCCGCCGGTCCTCGCCGGGGACATCTCGCGCCCGCACCCGATGACCGTCGACTGGTTCCGCTACGCCCAGGACCTGACGGACCGTCCGGTCAAGGGCATGCTGACCGGCCCGGTCACCATGCTCGCCTGGTCCTTCGTCCGCGACGACCAGCCGCTCGCCGAGACCGCCTTCCAGGTCGCCCTCGCCCTGCGCGACGAGGTCACCGACCTGGAGGCCGCCGGCGCGGCCGTCGTCCAGGTCGACGAGCCGGCCCTGCGCGAGACCCTGCCGCTGCGGGCCGCCGACCGCCCGGCCTACCTGGACTGGGCCACCGTCGCCTTCCGGCTCGCCACCTCCGGGGTGCGCGCCGACACCCAGATCCACACCCACATGTGCTACGCCGAGTTCGGTGACATCCTGCGCGCCATCGACGAGTTGGACGCCGACGTGATCTCGCTGGAGGCGGCCCGCTCGCACATGCAGGTCGCCGGTGAGCTGGCGGGCGCCGGCTACCCGCGCGAGGTCGGCCCGGGTGTGTGGGACATCCACTCGCCGCGGGTGCCGAGCACGGACGAGGCCGTCTCCCTGCTGTGGGCCGGGCTCGCTGCGATCCCGGCCGAGCGGCTCTGGGTCAACCCCGACTGCGGCCTGAAGACCCGCGGCTGGGCCGAGACCCGCGCCTCGCTGGAGAGCCTGGTGGGCGCCGCCCGCCGCCTGCGGGGCGAGCTGGCCGGCTGACGCTCCGCGCGGGGCCGGGGGTGGGACAGGGCCGGGCGCCCTGTCCCACCAGGCGGTCGGCCGGCGGCCGGTCCGCACGGGGCCGCCGACCGGACGGCCTCAGCCTGATTCGGGCAGTCCGAGATTCTGGTGGATCTCCGTCGTGACCGCGGAGAAGTCCGTGGTCGTGAAAGGCAGTCAGGGGACAGGGGGAGGCCGGGTGACCGGCTGCGTGATGTCGGTCGCACCGGTGACCCGGCCCGGGCCGGGGGATGCCGTGATGTGACCCGCGATCCCTTGACCCGGTCTTCCGCGCCTCGCCATGATGGGCCGTCATGTTCTGACTCCGCCGCTGGGGGAAGTCCGGTCGAATTCCGGCGCTGACCCGCAACGGTAGGCCGCCGACGGCTGTCGGCGGCGAGCCCGAGTACCCGTCGGCGGAGGTGTGTCCACTCCTCCCGTCGTGGTCTGCGGGCCGGAGCTCCGAGGGCTGCCCGGCGCTGTGCCGACGCTCTCCGGGCCCCTGCGTCCAGGCCCGGAAAGGCCCCCATGCCCGCGCTCCGCCGCACCCTCGGTCTGCTCGCGATACCCGCGCTCGCCCTCGCCACCGCGCTCCCGGCGGCCACCGCCGCGCACGCCGCACCCGCCGCCCCGGCGTCGTCCCCGACGATCCGGCCGGACGCCGCCGCGGCCGGCTGGCTGGCCCGCCAGCTCGTCGACGGGGACCACTTCGAGTCGGCGTTCAACGGGACGGCCTACCCCGACCAGGGGCTGACGATCGACGCCGTGCTCGCCTTCGCCGCCTCCCGCAGCTCCGACGAGGCGGCCGCGAAGGCCACCGCCTGGCTGGCGAAGCCCGAGATCCTGGCCGGCTACCTCGGCGACGGCACCACCGAGGCCTACGCGGGCGCGACCGCCAAGCTGCTGCTGGCCGCCGAGGTCCGCGGCGAGAACCCGACCGCCTTCGGCGGCGTCGACCTGCCGGCCCGGCTCCGCTCGCTCCAGAGCCCGAGCGGCCGCTTCTCCGACCGCTCGCAGTGGGGGGACTACAGCAACGCCTTCGGCCAGTCGCTCGCCGTGATCGCCCTCAAGCGCACGCCCGGCGGCGCCCCGGCCGGCGCCGTCGACTTCCTCGCCGGCAGCCAGTGCGCGGACGGCGGCTTCCCGGTCGCCTTCGGCCAGGCCACCTGCACCAGCGACGCCGACGCCACCGCGCTGGCCGTCCAGGCCCTGGCCGCGACCGGCCGCACCGCCAAGGCGAACGCGGGGCTCGGCTGGCTGACGGCCCACCAGAACACCGACGGCGGCTTCGCGGCCGCCGGGGCGACCGTCTCCAACGCCAACACCACCGGCCTCGCCACGCAGGCGCTGCTCTCCGGCGGCCGCTTCGGCGCCGGCCTCAAGGGCTGGAGCAGCCTGGTCAAGCTCCAGCAGGGCTGCTCGGCCGAGGCGGCCGTGCGTGGCGCCGTCGCCTACGACGCGAGCGGCTTCAACGCCGGCAACGGTGCCCGGGCCACCGCCCAGGCCGTCCTGGGGCTCGGCGGCGCTCCGCTGGCCGCCCTCTCCGCCACGGGTGCGCGGCCCGACGCGCCCGCCCTGGCCTGCCCGGCACCGGCCGCCCGCTGAACGCCCGACCCCTGACCACACGAGGAGCACTCCGATGACCGACACCCTCACCCCGGCCCGCCCGGCCCGCCGCACCCTCGGCTCGATCGCCGCCGCCGCGGCCCTGACCGCCGGCCTGCTCGGTGCCTCCGCCGTCCAGGCCCCGCAGGCACAGGCCGCCGCCTGCACCGGCACCACCGGCGTCACCGTGGTGGTCGACTTCACCGCGGTCGGCGGCGGCATCCAGACCGGCTGCGCCCTCGGCGACCCGGCCAGCGGCCTGGCCGCGCTGACCGGCGCCGGCTTCTCCTACGCCTTCCACCCGCGCTTCCCCGGCTTCGTCTGCACCATCAACGCCCTGCCGACGACCTGCACCAACCCGACCGGCAGCGCCTACTGGTCGTACTGGCACGCGCAGCACGGCGGCGCCTGGTCGTACAGCAACCTGGGCGCGGGCAGCTACAACCCGGCCCCGGGCGATGTCGAGGGCTGGGCCTTCGGCGCGGGCTCGCAGCCGGGCATCACCGCCCCCTGACAGCCGTCCGTACACCGGTGCCCCGGTCCTCCGCGACGGAGACCGGGGCACCGGTGTGCTCGGGTGGGCTCAGGCGGCCCGGTGGGGATGGAAGCCGCGGCCGGTCTTGCGGCCGAGCAGCCCGGCCTCGACCATCCGGGAGAGCAGCGGCGGCGGCGCGTACAGCGGCTCCTTGTACTCGTCGTACAGCGACTGGGCGATGGCCTGGACGGTGTCCAGGCCGATCAGGTCGGCGAGTTGCAGCGGGCCCATGGGGTGGGCGCAGCCGTGGACCATGCCGGCGTCGATGTCCTGGACGGTGGCGTGCCCGGCCTCGGCCATCCGGATCGCGGACAGCAGGTAGGGCACCAGCAGGGCGTTGACGACGAAGCCGGCCCGGTCGCGCGAGCGGATGACGTGCTTGCCGAGGACGTCGACGGCGAAGGTCTCCACCCGGTCGAGGACGGTGGGGTCGGTGTGCAGGGACGACACCAGCTCGACCAGCGGCATGACCGGCGCGGGGTTGAAGAAGTGCAGGCCAAGGACGTGGGAGGCGCGGGTGGTGGCGATGCCGAGCCGGGTCACGGGGATGGCGGAGGTGTTGGTGGCGAGGACGGCCTGCTCGTCGGCGAGGACCTTGTCCAGGGTGGTGAGCACGTCCGTCTTGACGCGCTCGTCCTCCACGACGGCCTCGACGACGAGCTGACGGTCGGCCAGCGCCTCCGGGTCGTCGGCGAAGAGCAGGTGCGCCCAGGCGTCCTCGTGCTGTTCACGGGTGAGCCGGCCACGGTCGACCGCGCGGTGCAGGGAGCGGTCGATCCGGGCCCGGGCTGCGCGCAGCGCCTCCCGTCCGTGCTCGCAGACCACGGTGTCCAGTCCGGCGCGGGCGAAGACCTCGGCGATGCCGGAGCCCATCTGCCCGGCGCCTACCACGGCGACGCGGCGGATCTCGGTCATGGCGTGTCTCCTTGCTGGGCGGCTCAGGCCGCGGTGCGGACGCGGACCAGGTGACGGGCGTAGGCCTCGGTGGTGAGGAAGGCGGGCAGGTCCGGGCCCAGGGCGGTCTCCTCCAGGATCCGCACCGCGTCGTCGACCAGCGCCGGGTCACCGCCCTCGGCGAGCAGGGTGGCCCGCTCCCGGTCGATCAGCCGGCGCACCGTGCCGGCGGTGGCGAGCGTGCCGCCGGTGAGCCGGGTGCAGTGGTGCTGCCACTGCCAGATCTGGCAGCGGGCGATCTCGGCGGTGGCGACGTCCTCCATCAGGCCGAAGACGGCGACCGCGCCCGCGCCGCCGAGCCAGGCGGTGAGGTAGCGCAGCGCGACGGCGACGTTGGAGCGCAGGCCCTGCTCGGTCGGCAGGCCCGCGGAGAGCCGCTGGACGGCCAGCAGGTCGGCGGCGGTGACCTCGACGTCCTCGCGGGTGCGCTCCAGCTGGTTCGGCCGGTCGCCGAGGACGGCGCCGAAGGCGGTGCGGCAGGTGCCGACCAGGGCGGGGTGGGCGACCCAGGAGCCGTCGAAGCCGTCGCCGGCCTCCCGCTCCTTGTCGAGCCGGACGCGGGTGAGGGCCGCCTCGTTGGCGTCCGGGTCCCGCTGCGGGATGGCGGCGGCCATGCCGCCGATGGCGTGGGCGCCGCGCCGGTGGCAGGTGCGGACCAGCAGGTCGGTGTAGGCGCGCATGAACGGCTGGGTCATCGTGATGGTCGCGCGGTCGGGCAGGACGAACCGCGGCCCGTGGTGGGCGAAGTTCTTGATCAGGCTGAACAGGTAGTCCCAGCGGCCGGCGTTGAGGCCGGCGGCGTGCTCGCGCAGCTCGTGGAGGATCTCCTCCATCTCGAACGCGGCCGTGATGGTCTCGATCAGGACGGTGGCCCGGATCGTGCCGTGCGGGATGCCCAGTTCGGCCTGGGCGAAGGTGAAGACGTCGTTCCAGAGCCGGGCTTCGAGGTGGTTCTCCAGCTTCGGGAGGTAGAAGTACGGGCCGCTGCCGTTCGCGATCTGCCGGCGGCCGCAGTGGAACAGGTAGAGGCCGAAGTCGACCAGGGCGGCGGCCATCGGGCGGCCGCCGATCCGCAGGTGCTGCTCGTCCAGGTGCCAGCCGCGCGGGCGGACCACGATCGTGGCCGGGGTGGGGCCGATGCGGTAGCGGCGGCCCCCCGGCGCGGTGTCGTCGATCCGGAGCAGGACGGCATCGAGCAGGTTGAGCTGGCCGGAGACGAGGTTGTGCCAGGTGGGGGAGGTGGCGTCCTCGAAGTCCGCCAGCCACACCCTCGCCCCGGAGTTGAGGGCGTTGACGGTCATCCGGCGCTCGGGCGGGCCGGTGATCTCCACCCGGCGGTCGTGCAGGCCGGGCCCGGCCCCGGCCACCCGCCAGCCGGGGTCCTCGCGGACGGCGCGGGTCTCCGGGAGGAAGTCCAGGGTGCCGCCCGCGGCCAGGGCGGCGGCCCGGCGGCCGCGCTCGGCGAGCAGGCCGGCACGGCGTTCGTCGAAGGCGTCGTGCAGACGGACCAGGAAGCTCAGGGCCTCGGGGGTGAGGATCTCCTCGAACCGCTCTTCGTGCTCGCCGAGGATCTCGATACGGCTGGTCAGGGTCATCCGGCTCTCCAGGCTGGTGGGGCCCGGGGCCGCGCCTCGTGACGCGGCCCCGGGCGCGGGGCGGCCCGGGCGGGTCGCGTCCCTCAACGGGACCCGCGGGCCGGGGTGGGCGGCGGCCGAGGAGGAGCCTCCGGGAACGGAGGGACGGCCGCCGGGGGTGGCTCAGTGGAACTGCTCGGCCTCGGTGGAGCCGGTCAGGGCGAGCGTCTCGGCGTTGGGGTTGAGCGCGGTGGAGACCAGGTCGAAGTAGCCGGTGCCGACCTCGCGCTGGTGCTTCACCGCGGTGTAGCCGTCCGGCACGGCGGCGAACTCGGCCTCCTGGAGGTCGACGTAGGCGGTCATGCCGTGCTCGGCGTAGCCGCGGGCCAGCTGGAACATCGAGTGGTTGAGGGCGTGGAAGCCGGCCAGGGTGATGAACTGGAAGCGGTAGCCCATCGCGCCCAGCTCGCGCTGGAACTTGGCGATCTGGTCGTCGTCGAGCGCGGCCTTCCAGTTGAAGGACGGCGAGCAGTTGTAGGCGAGCATCTTGTCCGGGTGCTCGGCCTTGATCGCCTCGGCGAACTCGCGGGCCTGGGCGAGGTCCGGGGTGCCGGTCTCGACCCAGATGAGGTCCGCGTACGGGGCGAAGGCCAGGCCGCGGGAGATGACCGGGGCCATGCCGGGCTCGACCCGGTAGAAGCCCTCGGCGGTGCGCTCGCCGGTGCAGAAACGGGCGTCGCGCTCGTCGACGTCGGTGGTCAGCAGGTTGGCGGCGAGCGCGTCGGTGCGGGCCACGATGACCGTCGGCACGTCGGCGATGTCGGCCGCGAGACGGGCGGAGTTGAGCGTGCGGATGTGCTGGGCGGTGGGGACGAGCACCTTGCCGCCGAGGTGGCCGCACTTCTTCTCGGAGGCGAGCTGGTCCTCGTAGTGGATGCCGGCCGCGCCGGCCGCGATCATGCCCTTGGTGAGCTCGAAGGCGTTCAGCGGGCCGCCGAACCCGGCCTCGGCGTCGGCCACGATCGGGACCAGCCAGTCCGGTCCGTCGTTGCCCTCCGCCGCGTCGATCTCGTCCGCCCGCAGCAGCGCGTTGTTGATCCGCCGCACCACCTGGGGCACGGAGTTGGCCGGGTAGAGGCTCTGGTCGGGGTAGGTCTGGCCGGCCTGGTTGGCGTCGGCGGCGACCTGCCAGCCGGAGAGGTAGATCGCCTGCAGCCCGGCCTTCACCATCTGCACGGCCTGGCCGCCCGTCAGTGCGCCCAGCGCGTGGACGTAGTCCTGCTCGTGCAACCGGCGCCAGAGCCGCTCGGCCCCGCGCCGGGCCAGCGTGTGCTCCTCCCGCACGGTGCCGGCGAGGCGGACCACGTCCGCCGCCGTGTACGTCCGCTCGATGCCGGCCCACCGGGGGTCGGACGCCCACCGGGCGGCCAGCTCCGCCGCCTGCTGCTCCTGCTGCTGCCGAACCGACTGGGTCATGAATCCGCTCCCGGGAGGTACTCGTTGCGAAGGATGTGAGGATGCTCACGTCGCGAGGTGGAGGTGCGGCCGGGGCGCCGGGCAGGCGGTCTGGACCGCCGAGACGTCGGGTGCCCCCGAGCCCCCGCCGCCAAGCCCTGAGTGCCTGGCGGGGAGAGGCTGTTCGTGGTGCGCCTTCCGGCCGCAGCACCGACTCTGGCACCCCCGGCCACTGCCGTCACCGCTGGACGGCGGCCAACTTCTGCGAAGCGGATCCTGCGAATCTGCGAAGCCTGCGAAGACGTCCGTGCCGTGCCTCTGGCTATGCTGCGGGCACCGGACAGGGTCGAGGACGACGGGAGACGGCCGGATGGGGAGGACGTTCGCCGGTGCGAGGCTGCGCCGCCTGCGCGAGGACCGGGGGCTCAGCCAGGCCGCGCTCGCCCGGCTGCTCGAACTCTCTCCCAGCTACCTCAACCAACTGGAGCACGACGCCCGGCCGTTGACCGTCCCGGTGCTGCTGCGCCTGACCGAGGCCTTCGGCGTCGACGCCGGGTACTTCGCCCCGCCGGACACCGCCCGGCTCACCGCCGAACTGCGCGACTCGCTCGGCGAGGAGCTCGCCGCCGGGCGCCTCACCCCGGGTGACCTCGACGACCTCGCCACCCGGCTCCCCGCCGTGGCCCGGGTGCTGATGGACCTCGGCCGCAGCCGTCGCGCCGTCGCCGAGCAGCTCGCCATCCTCGCCGGGGACCGCGGCCCGGCCGTCGGCACGGCCCGCACCCCGCACGAGGAGGTCCGCGAGTTCTTCTACCGCCGCCAGAACTACGTCCATGAACTCGACGTCGCCGCAGAGGAGTTGGCACTCTCCATCGGCCTGAGGCGGGGCGGGGTCAGGGCGGTGCTCGCCGAGCGGCTCACGGCCGGGCACCAGGTCCAGCTGGCCACCGGGGGAGAGCGCCTCCACGCGTACGACCCGGACACCCGCGTGCTGCGCCTGTCGGACCGGCTGCGCCCGGGCCAGCAGGCGTTCCGGATGGCGACCCAGCTGGCCTACCTGGAACACGACGGCCTGCTCGGTGAACTGGCCGCCCAGGACAGTCCGCCGGGGTCGACCGCCTGGTCCCTGACCCGGATCGGCCTGGCCAACTACTTCGCCGCCGCACTCGTCCTGCCCTACGGCGTCTTCCACGCCGAGGCGGAGACGGCGCGTTACGACATCGAGCACCTGGCCGACCACTTCGGCCTGGGCTACGAGACCGTCTGCCACCGCCTCAGCACCCTCCAGCGGCCGCGCCTGCGCGGGGTGCCGTTCTCCTTCGTCCGGGTCGACCGGGCCGGCAACGTCTCCAAGCGGCAGTCCGCGACGGACTTCCACTTCTCCCGCACCGGCGGCACCTGCCCGCTCTGGAACGTCTACGAGGCCTTCGCCGCCCCCGGCCGCGTCCACGTCCAGGTCGCGGCGATGCCCGACGGCCGGCGCTACCTGTGGACCGCCCGGGCCGTCACCCGCTCGCCCGGCGGCTGGGGGCGCCCCGGCAAGACCTTCGCCATCGGCCTCGGCTGCGAACTGCGCCACGCCCCACGGCTGGTGTACTCCACCGGCCTCGACCTCGCCGACGAGGCCGCCGCCACCCCGATCGGCCTCGGCTGCAAGGTCTGCGAACGCCCCGCCTGCCCGCAGCGCGCGGCGCCCGCCGTCGGCCTCCCCCTGGAGGTGGACGAGCACACCAGCACCTTCGCCCCCTACCCCGTCCACGCCGAGCCGCCGGGGCCCTGAAGCGCCCCGGCGCCGGTCGGCCGCGGCGGACTCACGAGGTGGCGAAGGCGACATGACGCTTCGTTGACGCCGATTCCGTGCACATGGTCTGATGAACCGGTTTTTCATCCTCGGCAGTCAGGGGAAGCCGGTCCAACTCCGGCGCTGACCCGCAACCGTAGATCCACCCTCGACGGGTGGGTGAGCCGGAATGCCTGCGCCGAGGGTCTGTTCGGAGAGCACTTGCGTCGTCGCGGACTACGACGTGGTCAGGACGGTCCCCTGCCCGGGGAGCCGTCGGCTACGCCGTCGTACCCCGCGTCGACCGACCAGGGAGTCGCCGGTGAGGGTCAACAGCAGTCGTACGCGTCACAGAGGCCGGAGCCTGGCATCCCTGCTGGTCACCGGGACCGTCGCGGTCGCCGCGGGCGGCACCGTCGTGCTCGGGCATCCCGGCGCGGCGGCCGCCGATCCGATCGAGGAGTGCACCGCCACGACCGGCGCGATCGTCGCCGTCGACTTCGGCCACTGGGGCGGCGGTGTCGTCCGCGGCTGTGACGCCCGCCCCACCACCGGGATGAATCTGCTGCACAACGCGGGCTTCACCACCACCGGCACCGAGCACGACGGCCCGGCCTTCATCTGCCGACTGGGCAACGGCACCTTCGGCAACGGCACCCAGTACCCGACCGCCGCCGAGGAGCCCTGCGTCAACACCCCGCAGGCCACCGCGTACTGGTCGTACTGGATCGCCGAACCCGGCCAACAGGCCTGGTCCTACAGCCAGTTCGGTGCCGCCACGCAGAAGCCCAAGCCCGGCGAGGTCGAGGCCTGGGTCTACGGCGGCACCGACATCGGCGGCACCAACGGGGCACCGACCTTCACCCCGGACTCCGTCCGCGCCAAGAACACCGGCCCGTCGCCCTCCGCATCGTCGTCCCCCTCGTCCCCCTCGTCCTCGTCGTCCCCGAGCCCGACCGGGCCGCCGCCGGCCGCCGGCGATCCCGCTGCGGCGGCGGCCTGGCTGGCCGGCCGGCTCGTCAACGGCGAGTACATGGGAAACTCGGCCTTCGAGGGCCCGGACTTCCCCCGGACGTCCCTCACCGCGATCGCACTCGCCGCCGCCGGGACACAGGACCCGGCGCTGCGCAAGGTCGTCGCCTACCTCTCCGCCCACACCGACGCGTTCCTCCACCCGGACGGGCCCACCGGGAAGCCCGACTCCAGGGCCGCCGCACTGCTGGCCCTGGTCGCCGAGAGCACCGACGGCAACCCCCGGTCCTTCGGCGGCCGGGACCTCATCGCGGCGCTCACCGACCACGTGTGTGCCGCGGCCGGCGAGAACGGGAACTGCACCGCCGCCGGGGACTTCCACGCCGCGGCCTCGCCCTGGGTCCAGTCGCTGGGCGTCATCGCGCTGCAGCGCGCCGGCGTCACCCCGCCCGCCCCGACGCTGGCCCGCTTCGCGGTGCTCCAGTGCGCCGACGGCGGGATCTCCGGCTCCATGATCGTGGCGGGCGGCTACTGCGAGTCCGACCCGGGCGTCACCGGCCTCGCCGTCCTGGCCCTGCGCCGGGCCGCCGACTTCGAGCCGATGGCCAGGAAGGCCGCGGACCAGCTCGCCGCGAGCCAGCAGGCCGACGGCTCCTACGCCCCCTACGTCGGTGCCACCGGCGACACCGGCAGCACCGCCGGCGCGGCCCAGGCGCTCCGGGCCACCGGCCAGGCGGTGAAGGAGGCCGCCGCCAAGGCGTGGCTGGCCGCCCGCCAGGGCAAGGACGGCGGCTTCGCGCCCGACGAGTCGACCGCCGACGCGGACCCGGCCGCGACCGAGCAGGCCGTCCTGGCCCTGACCGGCACCGACCTGACCAGCGTCCGGCACAACCCCGACGGCGCCACCACGACGCCGACCCCGCCCGCGGGGAAGACCCCCGACCTGGCCAGGGGCAGCGCCTACCTGACCGCCCCGGCGCACCTGATCGACGGTCACTACTACGAGGCCTTCCCGAGCTTCGCCGACTTCGGCCTCACCATCGACGGGGCCTACGCCCTCGCCGCCACCGGCACCGACGACGCCGCGCTGCGCAGGATCGTCGACTTCCTCGACCAGCAGGGCAAGGACGCGGGCGAGCGCACCGTCAACGACTGGACCGGCATCGGCACCGAGTACGCCGGCGGCGGCTCCATCGGCAAGGAGGCGCTGCTCGCCGAGGTCGTCGGCCGCAACCCCCGGGCCTTCGGCGGCCACGACCTGATCGCGGCCCTGGCCCAGGCGGTCTGCGCCCAGGCGGCCCCGGACACCGGCTGCGCGGCTGCCGGCAACTACACCTGGGCCACCTCGGTGTTCTCCCAGTCGCTCGGCATCATGGCCCAGCTGCGCGCCGGCGACACCGCGAACGCCGCCGCGCCGATCGCCTACCTCAGGGGCCTCCAGCACGCCGACGGCTCCTGGCCGAGCCTGATCCCCGCCACCGGCGACTCCGACGTGGACAGCACCGCGATGGCCGTCATGGCGCTCGCGCTCGTCCCCGGGGACGAGGCCGCCCAGGCGGTCGACAAGGGGCTGACCTGGCTGGCCGGGCGCCAGCTGGCCGACGGGGGCTTCCCCGGCGCGGCCGGTGACTCCACCAACTCGGCGGCCCTGGCCGTCCAGGGGATGACGCTCCGTCAGTCCGCCTACCAGGCGCAGATCGCCAGGGCGCTCGACTTCCTCGCGGGCCAGCAGAACGGTGACGGCGGCTTCAACGTCGCCTCCGCCGGTCAGCAGGGCTCGGACGTCCGGGCCTCCACCCAGGTGCTCGGCGGTGCCACCGGGATCTCCTTCGGCGCGCTCCACCGTGACCTCGGCAGCACGCCGACGCCCACCCCGACCGGCACCGGCACGCCCACCCCGACCGGCACGCCGACGCCGACCGGCACCGCCACGGTCACCCCGACCGGTACGCTGACGCCTACCGCCACCGCCACGGCGACTGCCACCGCCACGGCCACCGTGACGGGTACGCCGACGGCCACCGGCTCGCCCGCGCCCACCGGCACCTCCACGGTCGTTCCCCAGCCCACCGGCGGTGCGACCACGCCGCCCGCCGGCGCTCCCGCCCCCGGTGACACCGTCGACCCGGTGCGCGGCGGTGCCCCCGTCGACGCCGCCCCCGTCGACGCCGCCCCCGTCGACGCCGCCCCCGTCGGCGGCAGGCCGGTCGAGGCCGCCCCCGTACAGACCGGTGGCGGAGGCCTGGCCGGCACGGGGACCGAGGCGCTGGCGCTGACGGCCGCCGCCGGGATGCTCACCGCCGCCGGCGCCGCAGCCGTCCTGGCCGCCCGCCGCCGCACGGCCTCCGCCCCGGGGCGTCACCGGTGATCCGGCGACTCGGCCGGCTGCTGGGAGCCACCGGCCTGACCCTCGCCCTGGCCCTCGGCGGGGTCGGCGTCGGTGCGGCCCCGGCGGTGGCGGCGCCGCTGCCGATCGAACAGTGCACCACCACCTCCGGCGTGGTGCTCGCGGTGGACTTCGGCAAGTGGGGCGGCCCGCTGCTGCGTTCCTGCGGCACCACCCCGACCAGCGGTTACACCCTGCTCAACCAGGGCGGTTGGAAGACCACCGGGACGGGGCACGACGGTCCGGCGTTCATCTGCCGGATCGGCTACAGCGGCTTCCAGGGCGGCAAGCAGTACCCCACGCCGGACCAGGACAAGTGCGTCCTCACCCCGCCCGCCACGGCCTACTGGTCGTACTGGCACGCCGATCCGGGGGAGAACATCTGGTCGTACAGCCAGCTCGGTGCGATGAGTTACCAGCCGAAGCCCGGCAGCGTCGACCTGTGGATCTTCGGCGGGACCAACATCGAAGGGACGGAAGGACGACCCACCTTCTCGCCCGACACCGTCCGCGCTCACAACACCGCGCCGGGCGGCGGTACCGCCGTCACCCCGCCGCCGGCCGACGGCGGTACGGCGGGCGGCAGCGGGTCGGTGTCCGCGAGCGGCGGTTCGGGCGGTACGAGCGGCGGTGCTTCCGCCGGCGGCACCGGCGGCACGAGCGGCGGCAGCGGCTCCGCGGGTGGCTCCGGCT
This sequence comes from Kitasatospora sp. NPDC032757, assembly GCF_055579305.1. Lineage (NCBI taxonomy): Bacteria > Bacillati > Actinomycetota > Actinomycetes > Kitasatosporales > Streptomycetaceae > Kitasatospora > Kitasatospora sp. NPDC032757. The sequence continues at coordinate 127,086 of NZ_JBVINN010000020.1, forward strand.
CCACGGGTGGTTCCGGTTCGGGGTCCGGTTCCGGCTCCGGCTCCGGCTCGAAGAGCGGTGGCACCGGCTCGACGGGCGGCGGCACCGGCGGCGGCAGCTCCGCCGGCACGGCCGGGGGGACCAAGCGCCCGCCCGCGTCCGGCACCACGGGCGGATCGTCCGGCACCACAGGCGGCCGCACCACACCGGTGAGCCCGTCGCCCGGGGATCCGGCACCGGACACCCCCGAGCCCGAGGCCGCCGGGACACCCACCACCTCGGCAGAGACGCCCTCCGAGCAGCCGTCCGACACCCCGGCGGCCACCGACCCCGCCAGTGCGGCGCCCACCGTCATCGAGAGCCCGTCCACCCCCGTGAACGCCGGCGGCCCGGTGGTGGTGGACGCGGCCCCGGCCGCCGACGCGCCGCACGACGCCGGGTCGATGGTCCCCGCCGCGGTCGGCGCCGCCCTCGTGGTGGCGCTGGGCGTGGCCACCGTGATCGCCGCACGACGGCGCCGTCGACAGGCCGAGTGATCCGGTGACCGTGCTCGACAAGCCGGGCACCGGCTCCCCGCAGTCCGCTCCCGGGCGGGCCGCGGGGAGCCGGCGCAGCCCCCGCAACCTCCACCCGCTGGCCTGGTGGACCTGGGCACTCGCCCTGGCGACCGCGGCCAGCCGCACCACCAACCCGCTGCTGCTCCTGCTCGTTCTCGCCGTGCTCGGGTACGTGGTCACCGCCCGGCGCACCGAGGCCCCGTGGGCGCGCGGATTCACCTACTACCTGTGGGTGGCACTGACCGTGGTGGCGATCCGGGTGGTCTTCCGGTGCGTCTTCGCCACCGGCATCACCCCGCACGACCACCTGCTCTTCTCGCTCCCGCACATCCCCACGCCCGCCTGGTACGCGGGCATCCAGATCGGCGGCCCGGTCTCCCTGGAGGCCACCCTCTCCGCGGCCTTCGACGGACTGCGCCTGGCCTGCCTGATCTGCTGCATCGGCGCGGCCAACACCCTGGCCAACCCCAAGCGCGCCCTGCGCGTCCTGCCCGGGGCCCTGTACGAGCTGGGCGTCGCCGTGACGGTGTCGCTCAGCGTCGCCCCGCAGCTGGTGCAGAGCGTCCAACGCGTCGCCCGGGCAAGGCGGTTGCGCGCCGGGCAGAGCAAGGGAATCCGGGCCCTGCGCAGCATCGTCGTCCCGGTCCTGGAGGACGCGCTGGAGCGTTCGCTGCACCTGGCCGCCGCGATGGACTCGCGCGGCTACGGACGGTCGGGGACCGCCACCCGCCGCTCCCGCCGGATCACCGGAGCCCTGATGCTGCTCGGCATGTGCGGCCTCTGTGCCGGGGTGTACGGGCTCCTGGACGGCACCGCCCCCGCGGCCCTGGGACTGCCCGCGCTGCTCGCGGGTGCCCTGCTGTGCACCGCCGGGCTGGCGCTCGGCGGCCGGCGCGTGCGCCGCACCACCTACCGGCCGGACCGCTGGCGGGCCGCCGAGTGGGGCGTCGCCGGCTGCGGGGTGGCCGCCGCCGTCCTGTTGTTCGGCACGGTCGGCTACGACGCGACGGACCTCAACCCCTCTCTCTATCCGTTGAGTTGGCCGGCGCTGCCGGTCGTCCCGGTGCTCGCGCTGCTGCTGGCCGGCGCCGCCGGGGCCATTGCGCCCCCGCCCGGCCGCTCGTCCGGGCCGGTCGGCACCACCCGGGTGGCGGGTGGCGCCGGCGCGACCAGGAACAACCGCCCGCAGACCGAGGTGACCAAGTGATCCGATTCGACCAGGTCGCCGTGGTGTACGACGGCGAGACCAACCCCGTGCTGCGCGACGTCGACCTGCACATCCCCGAGGGTGAGCTCTGCCTGGTGGTCGGCCGGACCGGCGTCGGCAAGTCGACCCTGCTCGGCGCCGTCAACGGCCTCGTCCCGCACTTCACCGGCGGCACCCTGCGCGGCCGGGTGACCGTCGACGGCCGGGACACCGCTCACCACCCGCCGCGCGAACTGGCCGACGTGGTCGGCGTGGTGGGACAGGATCCGCTGGCCGGCTTCGTCACCGACACGGTGGAGGAGGAACTCGCTTACGCGATGGAGCAGTTGGCCGTCCCGCCGGACGTGATGCGCAAGCGCGTCGAGGAGACCCTCGACCTGCTCGGGCTGGCCGACCTGCGCCACCGCGCGCTGCACGAACTCTCCGGCGGCCAGCAGCAACGCGTCGCCATCGGCTCCGTCCTGACCGCCCACCCCCGCGTCCTGGTCCTGGACGAGCCGACCTCCGCGCTCGACCCGACCGCCGCCGAGGAGGTGCTCGCCGCCGTCACCCGCCTGGTGCACGACCTCGGGGTGACCGTCCTGCTCGCCGAACACCGCCTGGAGCGGGTCGTCCAGTACGCCGACCGCGTCGTCCACCTGCCCGGCGACGGCACCGTCGAGCACGGGCCGCCCGCCGAGGTCTTCCGGGACACCGCGATCGCGCCGCCCGTCGTCGACCTCGGCCGGCTCGCCGGCTGGACGCCGCTGCCGCTGTCCGTCCGCGACGCCCGCCGCGCCGCGGGCCCGCTCCGGGAGCGGCTGGCCGGACGCCCCGCGCCGGCGCCGCGCCGCGAACCGGCCGCGGGAGAGGCCGTGCTGACCGCCGAACGGATCGTGGTGCGCTACGGCGAGGTACCCGCCGTCCGGGAGGTCGGCCTGGAGCTGCGCGCCGGGCAGGTCACCGCCCTGATGGGCCGCAACGGCTCCGGCAAGTCCTCGCTGCTCTGGGCCCTCCAGGGCTCCGGCCCCCGCCAGGGCGGCAGCGTGAAGGTCGCCCGGGCCGACGGCGGGCCGGCGAAGGACCCCAAGCGCCTCTCCGCGTCGCAGGCCCGGCAGCTGGTCGGGCTCGTCCCGCAGACCCCGACGGACCTCCTCTACCTGGAGTCCGTCGCCCAGGAACTCGCCCAGAGCGACCTGGAGGCGGCCGACCACGCCACCGGGCCGACCGCACGGCAGATCCTGGACCGGCTGGCCCCCGGCATCCCCGACGAGGCCCACCCCCGCGACCTCTCCGAAGGCCAGAAGCTGGCGCTGGTCCTGGCGATCCAGCTGGCCGCCGCACCCCGGGTGGTCCTGCTGGACGAGCCCACCCGGGGGCTCGACTACCACGCGAAGGAGTCGCTGACCGGCATCGTGGACGCCCTCGCCGCCGAGGGCCGCACCGTCGTGGTCTCCACCCACGACGTCGAGTTCGTCGCCTCCGCCGCCGACCGGGTGGTGGTGATGGCCGAGGGCGAGATCGTCGCCGACGGCCCCACCGCCGAGGTCATCGTCTCCTCGCCCACGTTCGCGCCCCAGACCGCCAAGATCCTCGCACCGCTGCCCTACCTGACCACCCGGCAGGTCGCCACGGCCCTCGAACCCGTGGAGGCCGCCCGATGACCGCCGTCCGCATCCCCGGCCGGGCCCGCATCGTCGTGGCGCTGGCCGCGTTCATCGGGCTGGTCGCCTTCACCTGGCCGTTCGTCGTCGCTCCGGGCAGGTTCGGCTCCTCCTACGCCCCGCCGCTGATCTTCGGTGCCCTGCTGATCCTGGTCCTCGCCGTGGTGATCGCCGAGATCTCGGCCGGCGGCATCGACGCCAAGGCCCTCGCCATGCTCGGCGTGCTCTCGGCCGTCAACGCCGGCCTGCGCCCCCTCGGCGCCGGCACGGCCGGCGTGGAGACGGTCTTCTTCATCCTGGTCCTCGCCGGCCGGGTCTTCGGCCCGGGCTTCGGCTTCACCCTCGGCTGCACCTCCCTGTTCGCCTCCGCCCTCCTCACCGGCGGCGTCGGCCCCTGGATGCCCTACCAGATGTTCGGCTGCGCCTTCGTCGGCATGCTCGCCGGGCTGCTGCCCAGGCTCCCGCGCCGGTGGGAGGTGCCGACGCTGGCCCTGTACGGGGCGGGCTCCGGGTACCTCTTCGGCTTCCTGCTCAACCTGTCCTTCTGGCCGTTCTCGACCGACCCGAACAGCTCGATCGCCTACCTGCCCGGCCTGCCGTTCACCGAGCAGTGGCACCGCTACCTGCTGTTCGACCTGGCCACCTCGCTCGGCTGGGACACCGGCCGGGCGGTCACCACCGGCGTCGCCGTCCTCGTCGTCGGCCCGGCCGTCCTCACCGTCTTCCGCCGCGCGGCCCGCCGCGCCAACTTCGAGCCGACCGTGCGCTTCGAGCCGACCGCGCGCCACGAGGGACCGGACGCCTCCGCCGCCCCGGCGGAGGCGGGCAGCGCCGCACAGCCGGCCGGAACGGCGTCCGCCTGAGTCCGAACGGACATCACCGTGCCCGAGGCCGAGAGGCCCCGGACGCTGACGGTGGACGGTGGCGAGCGGTTCGGGCGGAGCGGACCGCCCCGCCGGGCCGGCGGGGCGGTCACGACGGTCAGCGGGAGCCGAAGTCGGCGTTCCAGGAGGCCGCGCCCGTCCGGGCCAGACCGACCTCGGCGTAGTTGTCGAGCATGATCTCCAGGTGGCCCGGCGACCTGATCCAGCCGTCGACGGCGGCGTCGATGCCGGTGGGGCCGTAGAAGGCGATCTCACCGAACGCCCTCCAGCCGTAACCGAGGCCCCGCGCGATGTTCCCCGAGTCGCAGAAGTGGCCCGAGACGTGGCGCTGGTCCATCTGGTCGGCGTTGCACTTGGCGGCCTGGGCGAGCGTCTGGTTGAGACGTACCGCCGGCTTGCCGTACTGGGCGCGCACGGCGTTGAGCCGATCGAGGAAGCGCTGCTCCACGGAGGTGCCCGTGCCCGTTCCCGGCCCGCTCAGGTCGAACCGCTGGGACATGCTGCCGTCACAGTTCTCGACGGTGACCTCCCGGTCGAGGCCGTGGTAGGTCAGGCAGCGGTTGTCGCGGGCGTTGTGGATGTAGGTGCCGCCCTCGGCGGCGGACTCCAGGGTCCACTGCTGGTTGTCGCCCGCCCACCAGTGGATGAACTGGGTGGACCGGCCGTCGTTGAGGTCCATCTCCAGGACGCGCTCGGTGCCGTTGACGTTGCGGGCGAAGTCCACCCGGCCGCCCGGCTTGTTGGAGATCCAGAACGAGGTGGAGGCGTCCCGGTAGTTGCGGGCGATGATCCGGGAGGCCTCTCCGTCGGAGCTGGCCAGCGCGTGGTGGTTCTGGTGGTCCTGGATCGTGATCATCTGCTCGACCACGTCCGCCGGCGCGGCGTTCGCCGGTGTGGCGAGCAGCGTGAGGCTGCTCACCGATATCGCGGAGACGGCGAGCGCCAGCCCCGCCCGCTGGGTGCGCGGGCGGGGGCGGAGGTTGTGGGTGGAGGGGTGGGACACGGGGCTCTCCTGCTGTCGGTGGACCGCGGCGCGTCTGCGGCGGCGGGCAACGACAGGACACCAACCGGGTGTTGACGATCGATCAGCATGACGTTGACGGCCGCGGAGTCCGGGCACCGCCGCCGGCCCGTCACCGCCGCCGGCCCGTCAACGCCGACGGCCCGGCACCACGTGGGTGCCGGGCCGTCGGGAGGGTGGACCTACTTGGGCATCTCGTTCCACAGCTGCTGGGCGCTCTTGCCGGTGAGCTGGACCCAGATCTGGTCGTTGTAGTTCGTGGTGTTCAGCAGGTGTGCCAGGCCGGGCTTGCCGTAGGTCCTCGAGACGTGGTCGATGAACCGGGCGGTCGCCTGGTACCCGCTGTCGTAGTTGGTGTTCGGGCCGAAGTGCTGGGCGCCGGTGCCCGGCTGGAAGTTGTAGTCGCGCACCCAGTCCGCCAGGCCCTCGCCCAGCCAGGACGGGCGGGAGGTCGGGTTGTCCCAGACCGCGACGTGCACGGCCTCGTGCACCAGGAAGCCGGTGTCGTTCCTGTTGCCCCGGGTGTAGTCGATGTTGACGTGGACCTCCTTCACCCCGTTGCGGACCGTGGTGTAGGCGGGGTAGTCCTTCAGGGTCGGATCGAAGATGATCCTGAAGTGGGTGGGGGCGCCGAAGGCCCCCTTGGTGATCAGCGCGGAGATCGTCGGGTAGTAGTCCGCGACGGTCTGCTTCTGCTGCTCCAGCCACTGGCCGAGGTCCGGGGCCTGCGAGTAGTCCAGGTCGATGGCCGGGCGGTCGGTGGTCGGCGGGGTGGTGCCGGTGGTGCGGTCGAGGTTCCAGGACTGCGCCGGGTCCCCGGCGTTGCAGGAGGCGACCTTGGCGTTCAGGTCCGCACCGCGGGTGAGGCAGAGGTTGTTGTCCGAGACGCTGTGCAGCAGCCAGGCCCGGCCGTTGCCCATCGCGGTGTTCTCCAGCCACCACCTCTGGTTGTCCGCGCCGACGTAGTTCCAGGCGCCGACGGTGTTCCTGCCCCGGTCGCGGTCGACCGCGTTGTTGGTGCCGGGCACCTTGACCGACCAGGTGCCGTTGCCCTCGTCCTTGACCGACCAGACCTGCTGGGCGGTGGACTCGTTCCAGTCGCGGACCACCACGTTGGAGCCGGCATTCCGGCTGTCCCACTGGAGGGCGCCGCCCGCGTAGCTGGAGATCCGGTAGTCGGAGCCGCTGGACGGCAGCGGTTCGGCCGCACTCGCGGTCCCGGCGCCGAAGGCCATCCCGGACACGACGGTCGCGGCGGACAGGGCGACGGCGGCGGCCGTACGACGGGTGATCATCTCTGGTTTCTCCTCCCGGGCGGCTCCCCCCTGGAACCGGCCCGCGGCCCATGTCACCGGGCGGCGGTGTACACGGTGTCGACGGTCCGTCAACGGATCCGTTGACGGACCATCGGCTCCGCCGGGCCGGACCACCGCACCGTGACCGCTGCGGCTCGGCCCCCGGGGCAGTGGTCGGGCTGCGTTCGGCAGGCGGCGGGGCGGCTGGGCGGCCGGGCGGCGTTCGGCGGGGCGTTCGGCGGGGCGTTCGGCAAGTCAGCGTTTATTCGCAGGTGGGAGGGTCATGGGCGCGACCGAGGGCCCGGCCCGGGCCATGGCGGCGGGCGCGACGGAGAACGGGTCGGGGAGGATCATGCGTGGCACCACGCTCGGGGACCGCTATCGGCTGGACGAGTGGCTCGGCGGTGGCTCGATGGGCGACGTCTGGCTCGCCGAGGACGAGGTGCTCGGCCGCCGGGTGGCCGTCAAGGTCCTGAAACCCGCGCTGCTGGACGAACCCGGCTTCGCGGAGCGGTTCCACGAGGAGGCCCGGGTGATGGCCCGGCTGCGGCACCCGGGCATCGTCGGCGTGCACGACTTCGGCTCCGGCCGCACGGACGGCGGCCAGTCCTGGACCACGGCCTGGGGGAGCACCGGCCGCCCGATCGCCTACCTGGTCATGGAGCTGATCGACGGCGAGCCGCTGAGCGAGATCCTGACACGGCGAGGTCGGCTCACCACCCCGGAGACGCTCGGGATGGCCCTCCAGGTCCTGGCGGCGCTCCAGGCGGCGCACGAGGCCGGCGTCGTCCACCGGGACATCAAGCCGGCCAACCTGATGGTCCGCGAGGAGCGGGTGGTCATCGCCGACTTCGGCATCGCCCGCCCCGGCTGCGACACCCGGCTCACCGTTCCCGGGATGGTGCTCGGCACCGCCGCGTACCAGGCGCCGGAGCAGGCCTCCACCGGCACCGTCGGCGCCCCGGCCGACCTCTACGCGCTCGGCGTCGTCCTCTACGAGTGCCTGTCCGGGCGGCTGCCGTTCCACGGGGAGACCGCGCTGGAGGTGATCCTCAAGCACCTGACCGAGCCCGCGCCACCACTGCCGGCGGACGTCCCGGCCCCGGTCCGGGCCCTGGTCGAACGGGCGATGGCGAAGGACCCGGCCGAGCGCTGGCCGGACGCCGCCACCATGGCGGCGGCCGCCCGGGCCGCCGTCGACGGCGAACCGGTCGAGGGCCTGGCGTCGGGTACCGCGGGGCGTGCGGTGGTCGTGGCCGCGCCGTGCCCGGTGGTCGTGACCGGGGCGGCCGCGGCCGCGCGCCGCCCCCTGGCCCGGTGGCGGGCGGCCCTCGGCGGCCGCCGCCGGCGGCCCCTGATCGCGGCGGGGGCGGTCCTGCTCTGCTGCACGATCGCCGCCGGCGCGGTCACCGCGCTGCGCCTCCACGGCGACCGCACCGCCGCCGACGGCGGGCCGGCCGCCGACGGCGGGCCGGCCGCCGGCGGGGCGCCGATGTCCTCGCCCGGTCTGGCCATCCCGCTCTCCGCTCCCGACGGACAGGCCCCCGAGTCGGGCGCGCCGTCCTCGCCCGGCGCCTCCACGGCCGCCGGGTCGCCCGCGCCGACCACGCCGGGCGCCCCGGTGGCACCGGGCCCGGGCCCGGTGGCCGGAGGCGGACCAGGGGTCGTCACCGGGGGCGGGGCGCCCGGCACCCCAGACGCCCAGGGCAGCACACCGAACGCTCCCGCGCGACCGTCGACCGGCGCGCCGTCGCCACCCCCCGGGGCGGCCTCGCCTGCGCCCGGCGCCGCGGCCCCCGCACCGGCCTACACGGCGGCTCCCCCGCCCCCGCCCGCCTACCGCACGACACCGCCGCCCTCGCTGTCGCCGGCCCCGGCCTACACGGCGGCTCCCCCGCCGGTCTACACCGCTCCGCCGAACTACTCCACTCCGCCCATCAAGCCGCCGACGGGGCCCGTCGGCCCGCTGCCTCCGCGCGCCAGGCTGAGCACCGGCGGGTCCGTCCTGTACGACCAGGAGTCCCTCGACCAGGACGGCAACCCCGTCGTCACGACCCGCGACGACGGCGGCCCCGCCGCCGTCTGGACGCTGAACCCGTACCAGGGCGGCGGGTACTTCCTGGCCAACGGCGCCACCCAGTACACGAGGGTGCTGGACCTGGAGGAGACGTATTCCCGGGCGCAGCTGCGGCGCTCGCCGCCCTACAGCTCGAACCAGATCTGGTCGTTCGTCCCGGTGGCCGGGGGCTACATGATCGTCATCACCAAGGACTCGCTGCGCTGCCTGTCCGCCGCGGGCCCCTCCACACCCGCCGTGGTCCGCCCCTGCGACGGCTCGCCCGGGCAGACCTGGACGGTCACCGCCGCCTGATCGCCGACCCCTGATCGCCGACCCCCGGTCCCGTGACCGGGGGTCGGCCGTCTGCTCAGGCCGGGAGCCAGGAGGGCCAGCGCTGCCGGGGCGGGCCGGCGGGGTGGTCGCCGCCGAGGAGGGGCAGCAGGCGTTCGGCCTCGGGCGAGCCGATCGGCGCCAGGATGCCGTGGGCCTCCGCCCAGCAGGAGCGGGCCCGGGCGAGGTCGCCGGCCGGGCCCGGGCCGCCGAAGCGGCGGTCCGCGAGCGCGTCGCCGAGCGTGGCCAGGGCCAGGCCGCGCCCCCGGTGGTCGCCGTCCAGGGTCAGCGCGTCGACCGCGCGGCCCGCCGCGTCGACCGCCTCCGTACCGCGCCCGGCGGCGCGCAGCGACTCGCCGAGCCGCAGCAGGATGCGGCCGGTCCGGCGGTGGTCGTACGGGTCGGTCAGCGCGAGCGCGGCCCACTGGTGGGCGACCGCCTGGTCGTGGTCGCCGCGGTCGTGGGCGATCGTCCCGAGCGCGTCCCGGGCGCGTGCCTCCAGCTCGCGGTCGGCCAGTTCATGGCTGACCAGCAACGACTGGTCGACCACCCGGTTCGCCGCGTCGAAGCGGCCCTGCCGGGCGAACGCCCCCGCCAGGTCGAGGAGTTCGGCGGCCAGCGCGCGCCGGTCGCCGATCCGCTCCCAGACCGAGACGGCGGCGGAGAACCCGGTCACCGCCTCGTCGGGGCGGCCGATCTGGACGAAGCAGTCGGCCAGTGAGCCGTGTGCGAGCGCGAGCAGCGGCTGCGGCAGCCCGTGCGTGGTGCACAGGTCTCGGGCCCGGAGCAGCTCGGCGAGCGCCGAGGGCGCGGAGCCGACCTCGGTCAGCAGCCGGCCGAGCACCAGGCGGGCCCGGGCCTCCGCCGTCCGGTCGCCCTGGTCCAGGGCGGCGCGCAGCAGGGCGTTGGCGGCGTGGCCGAGCGGGCGGGTGGCGTGACCGGAGTCGGCCAGCAGGCAGCAGCCCAGCAGCAGTTCGGCGAGCCGGTCGAGGGCCCCGGCGGTGCCGGCGGGGCGGCCGGCGCGGCCGGGGAGCTTGGCGCACTGGCTCACCAGCGCACCGACGCCCAGGTACTCCCCGACGGCGAGTCCGGACCGCGCCGCCGAGGCCCCGAGCGCGGCCGACACCCGCGCGTGGTAGTGGTCCGCCAGCCGGGTCAGGGCGCCCGCCGCCTCGTCGGCGCCGGCTGCCTCGTCGGCGCCCGCCGGCGGGCCGCCGTCCCGGCCGCCCTCCCGGCCGCCGTGCGGGCCGACCCGCTGGGCGAAGGCCCGCAGCAGGTCGTGGTAGCGGTAGTGGTCGGGGTGCGCCGAGATCTCCAGCATCGAGCAGTCCACCAGGCACTCGGCGAGTTCCACGGCAGCCGGTTCGGGCAGGTCGAGCACGGCGGCGACCGCCGCCGGCGACAGGTCGGGCACCTCCGGGACGGCCAGCAGCCGGAACGCGCGGGCCTGTTCGGAGTCCAGCTGGTCGTAGCCGAACCGGAAGGAGGACTCGACGGCGAGGTCCCCGCTGCGCAGCGCGTCCAGCCGGTACCGGTCGCCGGTGAGCTTCGCCAGCAGCCGGGCGATGGTCCAGCCCGGGCGGCAGGCCAGCCGGGCGGCGAGGATCCGCACCGCCAGCGGCAGCTGGCCGCAGAGCCGGACGAGTTCGCGGGCGGCCTCCTCCTCGGCCGCCACCCGCTCGGCCCCGACCACCCGGGTGAGCAGGGTGACCGCCTCCTCGGCCGGGAGGACCGGGAGTTCGGCGAAGCGGGCGTTGGGCAGCGCGCCGAGCCGGGTCCGGCTGGTGACCAGGACGGAGCAGCCCGCGCTGCCCGGCAGCAGTGGCCGGATCTGCTCGGCGTCGCGCGCGTTGTCGAGCAGGACGAGGACACGGCGGCCGGAGAGCAGCGAGCGGTAGCGGGCCGACCGTTCGGCGAGGCCCGCCGGGATCGCCTCCCCGACGACGCCGAAGGAGCGCAGGAAGGCCGCCAGTGCCTCCTCGGGCCGGGTCGGGCGGCCGTCCGCGCCGTGCAGATCGAGGTAGAGCTGGCCGTCCGGGAACTCGGCGGCGAGGCCGTGCGCGACGTGGACGGCGAGCGCGGTCTTGCCGACCCCGCCCATGCCCGCGACGGCCGCCACGGGCACACTGCCCGGCTCCAGCAGGGCGGCGCGCAGCATCTCGGCCTCCGCCTGCCTTCCGGTGAAGTCGGCGGTGTTGGCGGGGAGCTGGGCCGGGATGAGAGTGGACGCCGGGTCCGGCCCGGCCGGCGGTTCGGCGGGCTCCTGGGGCGGCGGAAGGAGCGTCCGGGCGGCAGGCGCCGCCAGGGTCTCGTCCGCCGCGAGGATGCGGCCGTGCAGGTCGCGCAGGCCAGGCCCGGCGCCGACGCCCAGCTCGGTGCGGAGCCGGCGGTCCGCCGCCCGGTACACCGCGAGCGCCTCGGCCTGCCGGCCGGAGCGGAAGAGCGCGAGCATCAGCAGCTCCGAGAGCCGCTCGCGCAGCGGGTGTTCCTCGACGGCCGCGCTCAGCTCGGCGACCGACTCCGCCCACCGGCCGCCGTCGACCTCCGCCTCCAGGCACGACTCCGTGACGGCGAGCCACCGTTCGTCCCACTCCCGGCGCTGGCGCTGAGCGTAGGGGCCGGGCAGCCCGGACATCGGCTCGCCGCGCCACAGCGCCAGTGCCGCCCGCAGCGTGGCGGCGGCCTCGGAGTGGCGTCCGTCCGCGCGCAGGGTCCGGGCCTCGGCCAGCAGCGCCTCGCACCGCCCGGTGTCGAGGCCGTCGCCGACCGCGAGCAGGTACCCGCCGCCGACGGAGGTCAGCGCCTCCGCCCCGATCACCCGCCGCAACCGGTGCACGTACGTCCGGATGACTCCGGTGGCCCTGGCGGGCGGCTCGTCGCCCCACAGGTCGTCGATCAGCTGGGCCGCCGAGACGTGCCGGCCCGACCGGAACAGCAGGGCGAGCAGCAGGCTCTGCTGCTGCGGCGAACCGAGCGACAGCTCCACCTCGCCCCGCCACCCGCGTACCGGCCCCAGCACCGCGAACCTCAGTCCGCCCGATGTCCCGCCCTCGCCAGCCAACCGACTCCCCCTTCACCCGACGACACGCCCCCATCGGCATGATACCGATCGGTATTCCCCCTGATCAGGCCATATTCGGCAGTCCGCCCGAGGGGCTTGGCGGGGCCGGGGCCGTCCCAGCTCGCCGGCCGGGCGGGTCCGGCGATACCGCCGCCCCCGGCCGCCGTCCCCGGCCGTCGACCGAGCCGTAGCGCGCCGGGCACCGCCGTCCGGGCGGCGACCGCAGCATCACAGCGGCGCCGCGTCAGCCCAGCGCGCGGTCGAGGTTGAAGGCGGCGCTGATCAGTGAGAGGTGGGTGAAGGCCTGGGGGAAGTTGCCGAGCTGTTCGCCGGTCGGGCCGATCTCCTCCGCGAACAGACCGAGGTGGTTGGCGTAGGTGAGCATCTTCTCGAAGGCGAGCCGGGCCTCCTCCAGCCGGCCGGCGCGGGCCAGCGACTCCACGTACCAGAAGGAGCAGATCGAGAAGGTGCCCTCGGGGCCGTGCAGGCCGTCCGGGCTGGTGGCCGGGTTGTAGCGGTAGACCAGCGAATCGGAGACCAGGTCCGTGGTGAGGGCGTCCAGGGTGGAGAGCCACTTGGGGTCGGTGGGCGAGACGAACTTGGCCATCGGCATCATCAGCAGCGAGGCGTCCAGCTCACCGTCGTCCAGCGCCTGGACGAACGCGCTCCGCCGGGTCGACCAGCCGCGTTGCATGATCTGCCGGTAGATCGCGTCCCGGGCCTGCCGCCAGCGGGGCAGGTCGGCCGGCAGGCCGCGGCGGTTCGCCATCCGCATCGCCCGCTCCAGCGCCACCCAGCACATCAGCCGCGAGTACACGAAGTCCCTGCGGCCCGCGCGGGTCTCCCAGATGCCCTCGTCGGGCTGGTCCCAGTGCTCGCAGAGCCAGTCCGCCACCGCGCCGACCTCGTCCCAGCGGTCGCTGCTGATCGGCTGCCCCCACTTGTCGTACAGGTAGACGGAGTCGATCAGGGCTCCGTAGATGTCCAGCTGGAGCTGGCCGGTGGCGGCGTTGCCGACCCGGACCGGTGCGGAGCCGAGGTAGCCCTCCAGGTGCGACAGCTCGTACTCGGGCAGCTCACTGCGCCCGTCGATGCCGTACATGATCTGCAACGGGCCGGTCGCACCGGTGCCGCGCAGGATGCCGCGCTTGTCGAGGAATCCCATGAACGCCTCGGCCTCCGAGGTGAACCCCAGGCGCAGCATGGCGTAGACGCAGAAGGCGGCGTCCCGGACCCAGACGTACCGGTAGTCCCAGTTGCGCTCGCCGCCGATCTGCTCGGGCAGGCTGGTGGTCGGTGCGGCGACGATCGCACCGGTCGGCGCGTAGGTGAGCAGCTTCAGCACCAGCGCGGAGCGGTTCACCATCTCCCGCCAGCGCCCGTGGTAGCGCGACCCGGCCAGCCAGCGGCGCCAGTACCGGACGGTCGCCTCGGCCTGCTCCTGCGCCTCGGCCCGCGGACACGACCGGGCCGGGACGCCGTCGCCGATCTGGTCGAGGGCGAACACGTGGGACTCGCCCTCGACGAGCTTGAAGTCCGACCGGACGTCCGGGCCGTCGCTCTCCAGCGGTGCGGTGGCGGTGAGCGCGAGCGTCAGTGACGGGGAGCGGAACACCGCCGCGTGACCTTCGAGGTGCGTGGTGTGCGCTTCGGCGCCGTAGCCGAAGCGCGGGGCGATGCGCGCCCTGAACGGGAGGGCTCCGCGGACGCAGAGCACCCGCCGGATCAGCCGGTGCCGGGCCGCCTCGCGCGAGTCGTCGACCACCGGCATGAAGTCCTGGATCTCCGCCACCCCGTCGGCGGCGAAGAACCGGGTGATCAGCACGTTCGTGTCAGGGAAGTAGAACTGCCGGGTGCGGGTCGGGACCTCGGCGGCCAACTCGAACGACCCGCCCCGGTCGGCGTCGAGGATGGACCCGAAGACGCTGGGCGCATCGAAGCGCGGGCAGCAGTACCAGTCGATGGTGCCGTTCGTGCCGACCAGGGCGGTCGTACGAAGATCGCCGATCAGGCCGTGTTCGGAGATCGGCAGGTAGCGGCAGCCGTCCGCCTGCTCGAAACCGGTCGTGTGGAACGCCATGTCGGCCTCCCTGCCGCTGCGGCGCGGGCCCGGAGATGCACCTTGCACTTCATGCTAGATCGCTGCTCGAGGCGCGGCTCGGGGCGGAGCCGTGCGGACGGGACTCGGCAGCCGCCTCGTTCCGGGCAACCCCGCCGGCACTTCCCGGGGTGGCCGCGGCGGCTGCCGCCGAGCGGTCGGTCGGCGCCGACGAGGCCGCGGGAGCCGGCCGGCACCGACGCGGCGCCCGCGGCCTCCTGCGGGCCGACGACCGTCCGGGAGACCCGGTCACGGGGCCCGCCCCGGTCAGCCCGTGGCGTGGTTGGCCCAGAGCGACGGGTCGTCCACGTTCTCCTTGGTGACCAGGGCCGAGGGGAGCTGGTCCTCCAGCCCGTTGGGCAGCTGGATGATGGTCGACCGGTGGTCGGTGGGCCCGGGCTGGAAGGACTTGCCTTCGGCGGCGGCCTTGGCGTAGTAGAGGGCGTATTTGGCGTAGAGGTCGGCGGGCTGGGAGACGGTCGCGTCGATGTCGCCCTTGCGGATCGCGTTCAGCTCGGCGGGGATGCCGTCGTTGGAGACGATGGCGATGTGGCCGGGCTGGCCGGCGGGCTTCAGCAGGCCCTTCTGCTGGAGCAGGGCGAGGGTGGGCTGCAGGAAGACGCCGCCGGCCTGCATGTAGATGCCGTTGAGGTCCCGGTTGGCGGCGAGGGTGGCCTGGAGCTTCTCGGAGGCGACGTCGCCCTTCCAGTCGGTGGCCAGCGCGATCACCTGGATGCCGGGGAAGTTGCGCTTCATGCAGGCGGCGAACCCCTCGGAGCGTTCGTATCCGTTGATGGAGGTCAGCGCGCCCTGGAGTTCGGCCACCTTGCCCTTGCCGCCGAGCTGCTTTCCGAGGAACTCGCAGGCCTTGGCGCCGTACGAGCGGTTGTCGGTGCGGACCACCATGTAGACGGTGCCGTGCTCCGGTTCGGTGTCCACGCTGATCGCGTGGATGTTGGCACGGAACAGCTCGGAGAGTGTCGTATCGGTGGTCATGGTGTTCTGCGGCGCCATGACGATGGACTTGGGATGCCGGCCGGCCAGTGAGTGGACGTTGGCGGCGAACGTCGCCTCGTCGCCGTCCGAATGGGTCGGGGGCAGGACACTCAGCTGCTGGTCGTTGATCTCCTGCTGGAGGTACTTCGCGTACGCCTTCCAGAAGTCGGAGTCGGCGCGGGGGATGTCGATGGCGATCTGCGGGCGGGACTCGCCGGGGTCATCCGTGCCCCCGCAGGCGGTGAGGCAGCCGGCGAGCAACACGGCGATGCAGCCGGCGCAGGTGGTCCGGGTGGTGCGGCTCTTCATGTGTCAGACCGTTCTGAGTGGTGGGGTCGTGCGTACCGAGGGAGATGGGACCGGATGTGCGGGAGCCGGCAGGTCGCCGTCAGGCGAGGGGGGTGCCGAGCGCCAGGGGTCGGTGCCGGCGGCCAGCCAGTCTTCGACGGCGGCGACGTGCACGGTGCTGGCGCTGGCGGCCAGGGCGGCATCGC
>NZ_JBVINN010000021.1:0-139603 GCF_055579305.1 Kitasatospora sp. NPDC032757
ACGCGGACCACCGCCGCGTCCTGGCCGTGCTGCGGTTCCTCGGAGCGTCCCGGGCCTGACCTTCCCATCCGTGATCACGATCTACGGCTGGAGTACTAACCCCAGAAGAACGAATCTCACTGTCCAATTTGCTGCCACAGCCGGAAGGGCTGGACCCCACGGGTCCAGCCCTTCCGCATATCCAGGGTGAGGCCCCGGCCGCGACTTGTCAGAGAGGCGACCTGGGCCCGCAGTCACACCTACCGACGCCACCACTCTGGCCCCCATGGACACTCCACCCGGGCCCAACAGGTCACCCGATCAGTGGCTCCCAATCTCGCCGGAACGGCTCCCGAATTCGCCGAAGAACACCCACCGGGGTCGAGTACATCACCGCCACGAATGGCCTACACCTGGCTCCCGTTCACACCGGAGCAGTGGCTCCCATATGACCCGACAAAATCAGCTTGGGCTCACTGATGTGGGCGAGTAGCCGTTGCACCAGGCGGTACAGGTCAGCGAGCGCCCCGTACGCCGCTCGTCGCTCCCGCCCGTCGTAGGCGCGAACCGCACCGTGGGTCTCGCGCAAGAGGTCCGGCAGCAGGGCCCCAACCTCGGTCCGTTGGTGTGCGGAGGTGTGCCACAAGCGCCATGCCTGTTCGACCCTGCCGCGCTCTGTATGGGGAGCAAGGCTTGCCCGCTACCCGCTTCCGAGTCCCTGACCAGCACAGATGCCGCTGCCATCTCTCACACTCCAGAGCATCCAGTTCTGTGTGTCGGGAGACCCCGAAGGCAATGAATTCTGCGTTCTGCGCAGCGCGGCCGAGCGCGCAGCGATGTCTTCCTGAGGCCCACCCGCTCACCGTCCGAGTGGCTGATCACAGCCACTCGTCGATGGCCGGCGAGCGGCACGGTCGCTTCATGGCGGACGGCGGTCTTGCCGTACTCGTGGCCACGGGGCGGTGACGCTTGGGCAGGGCTCGAGCCGGGCTCACCGGCCGTTCGTCGGATCACCACGCCGTGAGCCCTGTCACCAGCCTCCGTGGTCAGAACACTTGGCCCTGCGGGGCGGCGGTCTCCGGGAAGGCGCGGCCCAGCAGGGTGTGGAGGGTGTCGCGCTCGTCGGGTGTGAGCTGTTCCAGGGCGGTGAGGCCGGACATCAGCTCGGCGCGGATGCGGCCGACGGTGTGCTCGCCCTGGTCGGTCAGCACGATGTTCTTGATCCGGCGGTCGGCCGGGTCGGCCTCGCGGCGGACGAGGTGCTGCGCGGTGAGCCGGTCGACGATCCCGGTGACGTTCGAGGCGTCGCAGGCCAGCAGCTCGGCGAGGGCGCGCATGGGCCGGGGGCGGATCAGCAGGCTGAGCGTCTTGCCCTGCATCAGCGTGAGCCCGTGCCCGGCGGCCACCGTGGCGAAGTGGCGGTAGTAGGCCGCGGCCACCCGCGCGAGCCGGTCCATCAGCTCTTCGGGGGAGGGGGAGGGTGTGGGCCGGGGCGTCTGGGGCATGCCTCCAGCATAGGGAGATTGCTTGACATCATCAACCATTGAGGTCTACCGTCGAATTACTTGAAGACATCAACCATCTAGGCCTTCAAGCCCCCGGAAGGACCGCGAGACCCTCATGACGCACCCCCCGACCTCCGCCGCGGCAGACATCCCCACCCTGGTCGCCCGCCTGCGCGCCACCTTCGACAGCGGCCGGACCAAGCCCCTCGCCCGGCGCCTGGACCAGCTGGCGGCCCTGCGCTCGCTGCTCACCGAGCAGGCCGAGGTGTTCCAGCAGGCGCTCGCCGCCGACCTCGGCAAGAGCGCGAAGGAGGCGTACCGCACCGAGATCGGGTTCACGCTGAACGAGCTCGACCACACCGTGGCGCACCTGGAGGAGTGGCTCCGGCCGAAGCCGGCCGCCGTCCCCGGGTTCTTCCAGCCGGCCGACGCCCGTGTGGTCCGCGACCCGCTCGGCGTGGTGCTGGTCATCGCGCCGTGGAACTACCCGCTCCAGCTCGCGCTGGCCCCGGTGGTGGGCGCCCTGGCCGCCGGCAACACCGTGGTCGTCAAGCCGAGCGAGCTCGCCCCCGCCACCTCCGCGGCGATGGCCCGGCTGCTGCCGCGCTACCTGGACCCGGAGACCGTGGCCGTGGTCGAGGGCGCCGTCCCGGAGACCACCGCCCTGCTGGAGCAGCGCTTCGACCACATCTTCTACACCGGCAACGGCACGGTCGGGCGGATCGTCATGGCGGCGGCCGTCCGGCACCTCACGCCGGTCACCCTGGAGCTCGGCGGCAAGAGCCCCGTCGTGGTCGAGCCCGGCGCCGACCTGGCGCTCACCGCACGCAGGATCGCCCGGGGCAAGTTCCTCAACGCCGGCCAGACCTGCGTCGCCCCCGACTACGTCCTCGCCATCGGCGAGACCGCCGCCGGGCTGGAGAGGCACCTGGCCGACGCAGTCCGCGAGATGTACGGCGACGATCCGGCCGCCGACCCCGAGTACGGGCGGATCGTCAACGACCGCCACTTCGACCGCCTGGCCGCACTGCTGGACGACGGGCGGCTCGTCACCGGCGGCGGGCACGACCGCACCGAGCGCTACCTCGCCCCGACCGTCCTCGCGGACGTCTCCCCGGACGCGCCCGTGATGCGCGCGGAGATCTTCGGCCCGATCCTGCCGATCGTCGCCGTCCCCGACCTCGACGCGGCGATCGCCTTCATCAACGAGCGGGACAAGCCGCTCGCCCTCTACGCCTTCACCGAGTCCGAGCGGACCAAGCGGCGGCTGACCGAGGAGACCTCCTCCGGCGCGCTCTCCTTCGGCCTGCCGGTCTCCCACCTGGCCATGCCCGAGCTGCCGTTCGGCGGCGTGGGCGAGAGCGGGATGGGCCGCTACCACGGCGAGTACTCCATCGACACGTTCAGCCACGCCAAGGCCGTCGTCGACAAGCCCCTCGTCTGAGCCGGACCCAGCCACCCGGGAGAATGACCCTCGTGACCACCACCACCACCCTCGACCACGCCGCCGGCGTCGCAGCCGAGACCGCGCGCCTCGTCGCCACCGTCCGGACCGCCGATCCGACCGCCCCGGTGCCCAGTTGCCCGGGCTGGACCCTGACCGACCTGGTGCGCCACACCGGCAGCGTGCAGCGCTGGTTCACCGTCCTGCTGCGGCAGAGGATCCAGGAGCCGCCGCGCAGCCGCGACGTCGACCTGCACCTGCCGCAGACGCCGGACGGCTACCCCGACTGGCTGGCCGAAGCCGCGGCGCAGGCCGGCGCGGAGTTCGCCTCGGCCGACCTCGACGCGCCGATGTGGGCCTGGGGCGCCGACCAGCACGCCCGGTTCTGGGTGCGCCGCATGCTGTTCGAGACCCTCGTGCACCGCGTGGACGCCGACCTCGCACTGGGCCTGAACCCCGACGTCGACCCGGCGCTCGCTGCCGACGGGGTGTCGGAGTTCCTGACCAACCTGCCCTTCGCCGCCGGCTTCGCCCCCGGGACGGCCGCGCTCCGCGGCGCGGACCGGACCATCCGGTTCACCCGCACCGACGGCGACGGGGACTGGCTGGTCCGGCTGCGCCCCGACGGTTTCGGGCTCGACCCGCAGGGCGCGGACGCGACCGCCGACGCGACCGCCGACGCGACCGTCCGGGGCTCCGCCGCGGACCTGCTGCTCCTCCTCTACGGCCGGCTGGACCGGTCCGCCGACCGCTTCGAGGTGCGGGGGGACGACGAGTTGCTGGCGCACTGGTTCGCCAACTCCGCCTTCTGAGCCGAGGACGGGACCGTCCACCGGGAAGCCGCCCGGCCGCCCGGCCACGCGGCCGGGCGACCGGAGCATGGGACCGCCGGCCCCGGGGCGCATGGCCCCGGAGCCGGCGGTCCCACGCTTCCGCGGTCCCACGCCTCAGTACGCCGTGACCCGGTCGGGTTCCGGGGCCGGTGCGGCCGCATTGTGCAGGGGGCGGCCGCCGGCGGTGGGCCGCGGACGGACCGGCCACCACAGGGCCCGGCCGAGGAGTGCCGCCAGGGCGGGGACCAGCACCAGCGAAAGGACGAGCGCCGAGAGCATGATGCCGAGCGCCATCGCGAAGGCGACCTGTTCGCTCCCCGGGGTGGTGGCGAGGGTGGCGAAGGAGCCGGCCAGCACCAGCCCGGCCGTCGCGATGGCCGGCGTCGTGTGCCGCACCGCGCGGGCCACGGCGGCGCGGGCCGGGCCCGGCCGCTGCATCTCCTCCCGGATCCGGTCGGCGATCAGGATGTTGTAGTCGGTGCCCAGGGCCACGACGAACAGGAACAGCACCAGCGGGAGGGTGAAGTCGACGCCCGGCTCGCCGAGGGCGTGCTGGAACAGCAGCGTGGCGGCGCCGAGGGTGGCGGCGAAGCCGAGCCCGACGGAGAGCATCAGGACGACCGGTGCGATCAGGCTGCGCAGGAGCAGCAGCAGGATCAGCGCGATCAGCGCGGCCGCGACGGGGAACACGACCGTGAGGTCGTGGTCGACGGCGGTCGAGACGTCGGCGAGGACCGCCGCCGTCCCGCCCACGTGGGCTGTCGTCCCGGCGGGCGTGTGCCGGGCGACCGCGGCCCGGACCGGTCCGGCGACCAGGTCGCGGGCCTGCCTGCTCTGCGGGTCGGCGGTCGGGTAGAGGTCGATCCGGGCGGCGCGGTGGTCCTCGTTCAGAACGGTCGGTGCGACGGCGCCCACGCCGTCGACCCGGGTGAGCGCGCGCGAGAGGCCGTCGAGCCCGGCGGTGGTGAGGGTGGCGCCGTCCGGGGCGGTGACGAAGACGCTCGTCGGGTCCGACACCCCGGCCGGCAGCGCGCGGGAGATCTCGGCCGCGGTGGCCACGGCAGCGGTCCCGTCACCCGGGCCGCCCCGGCCGTAGTCCATCCGGATGCCGGCCGACCCGGCGGCCAGGGCGGCGAGCAGGGCGACGGAGGCGGTCAGCATCGCCAGCGGCCGCCGCGTGACCAGCGCGCCGAAGCGGGCGGCACGGCCCTCGCGCGGCTCGCGCTGCAGGGTCCGCGACGGCCAGAACATCCTGCGCCCGGCGGCGGCCAGCAGTGCGGGCAGCAGGGTGAGGCTGCCGAGCAGCATCACCAGGACCGCGACGGCGATCGCGGGGCCCAGCGAGCGGAACTGCCCGAAGGTCGCCAGCCCCAGGGTTGCGAACGCGGCCACGATGGTCAGCGCCGCCGAGGTGATCGCGGCGCCCACACGGCCGGAGACCTGCTCGGCGGCCTCGCGGGCGGGCTGATCGGGCCGGGTGCGCAGTTGCTCGCGGAAGCGGAACAGCAGGAACAGCAGGTAGTCGATGCCGATGCCGAGCAGGACGACGTTGATCAGCCCCGGGGTGCCGGCGTCGAGCTTGCGGCCGGTGAGCACCGCGGCGCCCGCGACGGCTCCCGTCGCCGCGCCGCCGATCATGGCGACCGCGAGCAGCGGCAGCAGGGCCGCGAGCACACTGCGGAACACCAGCACGTTGAGCACGACGATCAGCCCCGTGACGAGGGCGCTCCCGACCGTCGCGGCGGTGCTGTGGGCATCGGTGGTGTCGACGCTCCCGGCGAGGCTCCCGGTGAAGCCGGTGCGCATCCCCGCCTCGGAGAACTGCGTCCGGGCGGAGTCCCGGAACGTCCGGTAGACGCCCTGGACCCCCTTGTCGGTGGGATTCCCGGTCAGCTGGACGGCGAGCAGTTCGAAACTCCGGTCGGGCGCCGTCATCGCCGGGGCGATCCGGGGCGTCTGGGAGCGGTCCGGGACCAGGAACCGCGGGACGTCGTCCTCCCGGGGCATGGCCACCCGGCGCCGGCCCAGCTGCGCCGCCTCGGCCTCGATCCGCTGCTGGTCGGCGGCGTCGAGGGGCTTGCCGTCGGACCGGGCGACCAGCACCGTCACCGTGGTGGCGTCGGGGTTCACCCCGAACCGCTCCTCGGCGATCTGCTGTGCGGCGGCCGAGTCGTAGCTGCGGGGAAGGAAGTCCCCGGTCTGGTGCTGGGTGACGCGGGCGAGCAGCGTCGGGGTCAGGGCGCTCAGGACGACACCCAGGACCACCCAGAGGGCGATGACCTTCCACGGGTGTCTGGTGGAGTAGCCGGTCAGGGCGCGGATCATGTGGTGTCCTCCGGCGGACGGACTTGGGTGCGGACGTCTGGCGGGGGCTCCCGGCCGGTCTCCAGACCATCAGCCGCGGGGGCCGCCGGGCGTCGTGGGAGCGGATGATCCGGACCGGGGCCCTGGGGCCCTGCCAGGCCCCTGACCAGGACCACGGTCCTGGTCAGGGGCCTGCGGCCGCGAGCCGCCGCCGGTGCTGACACCGCGGCCGGTGTGCAACCCTGTCCCGGGAGACAGGAGGCCGGAAGGCCAGGTGGAGGGGGAACGGACATGCCCAGGAGCCGACACACCGGGCCCGGCGATGCCGGGGAGCCGTTGCCGGTCGACGGCGCCGAGCCGCCGTGGTCGCGCAACGACGCGCTCGTGACCGCCGGGGCCTGCGCCATCAACGTGCTCAGCTACGCGTTCTTCGACGACCCCGGCGCCCAGTACGACGTGAGCGTGGCCGGGTTCCTCCTCGTCGCGGCGGCGGCGTTGCCGCTGCTCGCCCGGCGCCGCCACCCGGTGGCGGCGCTCGCCGCCGTGCTGGTGCTCGATGCGACGGCCGCCCTGACCGTCCCGCTGCCCAGCCACTTCGGCGCCGTCCTGGTGGTCGCCCTGTACGCGGTCGCCAGGGCCTGCCCCGGCCGGGTGACGGCGGTGGCGGCCGTCGCGACGGCGTCGGTGACGCTCCTGAGCCAGAGCAACGGCCGGATTCCGCCCTGGCACGTGGCCGTCGGGCCGCCCGTCTCCAGCCTGATCGTCGTCGGCACCGCCCTGGTGATCAACCGCTGGCAGCGGGAGGTGGCGGCCAACCGCAGACTCCTCGCGGACCGTGCGGTGGCCGACGAACGCCGCCGCATCGCAAGGGAGTTGCACGACATCGTGGCCCACCACATCACCACCATGCAGCTGATGGCCGGGGGAGCCCGGGCCAACATCGCCGATCCGGAGGTGGTCCGGGACGCCCTGGTCACCTTGGAGGCCTCCGGGCGGCTCGCGCTGCGCGAGATGCGCCAGCTCCTCGACGTGCTGCGGGCCGGCGACGAGCCGGAGACGGCTCCGGCGCTGCCCCAGCCGGGCGTCGACGACCTCGACCGCCTGGTGGCGGAGTCCCGCCTCGGCGGACTGCCGACCGAGTTCGGCGTCCACGGGCCGCGGCGGCCGCTGCCGCCGACCGTCGGGCTCACGGTGTTCAGGATCGCCCAGGAGGCTCTCACCAATGCCCGTAAGTACGCGGGGTCGGCCCGCGTGTCCGTGCAGTTGACGTACCGTCAGGGCGGGGTGACCGTCGAGGTGCGGGACGACGGCGGGGGCGCACTGCCGCAGGACGGGGTGCCGGCGACGGGCCCGGGCGGCTACGGCCTGATCGGCATGCGCGAGCGCGTCGCCCTGCACGGCGGCACCCTCACCGCCGGCCCGCAGGCCGGCGGCGGGTTCGCCGTGGTGGCCGACCTGCCGCTGGCCGCGGACGAGGTGGACGAGGCGGCCGTCCGGTGCGAGGGGGCGAGCCGATGACCGGGGCCGGCCCGACGCCGCCGAGGATCAAGGTGCTGATCGTGGACGACCAGCCGCTGGTCCGGCGCGGCCTGTCGCTGATCCTCTCCCCCGACCCGTCCTTCGAGGTGGTGGGAGAGGCCGAGAACGGTGCGCAGGCGGTCAGCCTCGCCCGCCAACTGCGCCCCGACGTCGTGGTGATGGACATCCGGATGCCCGTCCTCGACGGGGTCGGCGCGACCGGGGAGCTCGCCGCGACCGTGCCCGGCTGCCGGGTCCTGGCCCTCAGCACCTTCGACGTCGACGAGTACGTCGTGGGAGCCCTGCGCGCCGGAGCCTACGGGTTCCTGCCCAAGGACAGCTCCCCGGAGGACCTGAGCGCGGCGATCCGCACCGTCCACGCGGGCGATGCGGTCGTCGCGCCGCGCCTGCTCACCCGGCTGATCTCCACCTACGTACGGGCACCCGCCGCCGCCCGGCCGGTCCCCACCGGCCGGGGTGAACTCACCCCTCGCGAGGTGGAGGTGTGGCAGCTGATGGCCACCGGCCTCGACAACACCGGGATCGCCCGCGCACTGGACATCAGCCTCTCCACGGTCAAGAACTACATCACCAGCATCTTCGACAAGCTCGCCGTCCGCGACCGTGCCCAGGCGGTCATCGCGGCCTACGAATCGGGTCTGGTCACCGCCCGTGCGGCGGCCGCGGACCCGCCCGGCGCCGGGCAGGTGGGCCGGACCTAGGTCGCGCGTTCCATCGCGGCCGGGTCCATGGGCCGAGGTCAACACCCCCTTCCGGTACGTAGGGTGACGGTATGACTGTTGATGTGGAAAAGTACTTCGCACGCATCGGGTGGGACGGGGAGCCCGTGCCCACCCTGGCCACCCTCCGTTCCCTGCACCACGCCCACGTCCTCGGCATCCCCTTCGAGAACCTCGATGTGGTCGTCGGCTCGGTCCCGTCGCTGGACGTCGCCGACCTGCACACCAAACTCGTCGAGGAGGCCCGCGGCGGTTACTGCTTCGAGCACAACACCCTGCTCGCCGCCGTACTGGAGCAGCTGGGGTTCGAGGTCACCCGGCTCACCGGCCGCGTCCGCGTGGGCGCGCGCGCCGGGGAGATCCGGCCGCGGACCCACATGGTGCTGGCCGTCCGGGTGCCCGGTGATCCCGGCCGCTACCTCGCCGACGTCGGCTACGGGTCGATCGGCGCGCTGCTGGAGCCCCTGCCGATGATCCCCGGGGAGGTCCGCGAGGCCGCCGGGCGCGTCCACCGCCTCGTGGTGGAGGAGCCGGACGGCCCCGCGCCGGTCTGGGTGCTCCAGGCGAGGACGGGCGACACCTGGGGGGACCAGGTCGCCTTCACCCTGGACCCGGTCCCCGCCCCCGACATCACGATGGCCAACTGGCACGTGGCGACCCACCCGCGCTCGCCCTTCCGGCGGCTCTACATCCAGCGCACGAGCGCCGACGGCCACCTGCGGCTCGAAGGCATGACCTTCACCCGTACCGAGGCCACCGGAGCGACCACGACCCGGGAGCTCGAAGGCCCGGAGGAGATCGGCGAGGTGCTGGAATCCGAGTTCGGGATCACCCCGCCGCCCGGCCTCGGGGCGGCCCTCTGACCGGGGCCCGCCCTGCTCCGCGCCTCCGCGCCCGTGGTGCTCAGCCGGCGCCGGAGCGGAACCGGAGGCGGTACTCCGTCGGTGTCGTGTCGAGCCTGCGGCGGAACGCCCGGACGAGGGTGTCCGTCGTACCGAAGCCGCAGGTGGACGCGATGCGTTCGAGGGTCATGTCGGTGGATTCGAGGTGGTTGCGCGCCATTTCGACCCGGGCCGACTCGATGTAGACGCTCGGGGTCATGCCGAGCTCGGCCTTGAAGATCCGGGTGAGCTGCCGCTCGCTGACGTGGGCGAACTCGGCGAGGCCGGCGACGGTGTGCTGCTCGCCCAGGGTGCGGGTGATGTGGTGGCGGAGGTCCTCGATGCGCCGGGTCGTGGAGACGGGTTCGAGGGGAACGCTGAACTGGCTCTGCCCGCCCGGGCGCTTCAGGTACATCACCAGCTGCCGGGCGACGCGCAGCGCCGTGGCCTCGCCGAAGTCGTCGGCGACGAGGGCGAGGGACAGGTCGAGGCAGGCGCTGATCCCCGCCCCGGTCCAGATGTCGCCCTCGCGGATGAAGATCGGGTCGGCGTCGACCTCGACCGCCGGGTGTTCGGCGGCGAGTTGCTGCGCGGTCGACCAGTGGGTGGTGGCGCGCTTGCCGTCGAGCAGCCCGGCGGCGGCGAGCAGGTGCGCCCCGACACAGACGGAGGTGACCCGTCGCGTCGTCGCGGCGAGCGTCCTCACCCAGCCGACCACGGCGGGGTCGGCGAGGGCGTGGACGCGGCGCCGGTCGTCGACCTCGACCGAGCCGGGCACCAGGAGGGTGTCGATGGCCCGCGCGGACGCCTCCTCGAAGGTGAGGTCGGGGAGGATGCGGACGCCGGCGGAGGTGGTGACCGGGTCCAGGGTCTCGGCGGCGAGGACGACCTGGTAGCCCGTCGCGTCGTCGGTCTCGCGCCGCACCAGGGAGAAGACCTCGGGTGGTCCGGTGACGTCGAGCAGGTCGACGCCTTCGAACAGGACGATGACGATGAGTCGGTTGACGGTGGTCACGGGTCTCCGCTGCTCGGTGCGGGCGATGTCGGTATCTGCATGTTAGATGACATTGCCGACACCAGACGGCCGCCCGTAGCGTTTCAGGAGCAGGTCACCGCCGGTGAACTGCGCTTCCTGACACGGAATTCAAGGCGGTACTCCCATGGCTACGACGACCCTGCGCGAGCTCAACGGCTTCGACGAGACGCCCGCGTCGCTCGCCGGATCGACCCTGATCCTGATCGACTACCAGAACACCTACGTCCGCGGCGTGATGGAGCTGGACGGCTGGCAGGCGGCGCTCGACTCCGCCGCCGCGCTGCTGGGGCGGGCGCGGGCGGCGGGCGCGAAGATCATCCACGTCATCAACGACGGCGGCGGGGGCACCCCGTACGACATCCGGGCGGAGATCGGGCGGATCCACCCGAGCGTGGCGGCGATCGAGGGCGAGCCCGTCGTCGTCAAGCAGGTCCCGAACGCGTTCGTCGGCACCGACCTGGCCGAGCACCTCGACGCCGCCGGCAACAAGGACGTCATCATCGCCGGGTTCATGACGCACATGTGCGTGCTGTTCACCGCGCAGGGCGCGTTCCTGCGCGGCAACCGGCCCACGGTGGTCGCCGACGCCTGCGCGACGCGGCCGCTGCGGTCGGTGGGCGTCGAGCTGACCGCCGAGCAGATCCACCACGGCGCGCTCGCGACCGTGGCCGACCTGTACGGGGTCGTCGTGGAGTCCGGGGAGTCCCTGGGCTGAGTCCCTGGGCTGAGTGCCGGCGGCCGTGCGGACCGGCCGCATGGCACGGCCGGCCGGTCCGCACGCCCCGGCCACACGGCCGGCGCCGGCCGGTCAAACGGGGCCGGGCGTCACGCGCCGGGGGGCGCCGGGCCGCCGCCGAGGTCGTCACGGGTCACGTGCTCGCCCGGCGTCGCCAGTTCCTCGACCGCGCCGGCGCCGACCACCGCGCCGGTGGACCTCTTGCCGCGCCGCAGCCGGCCCTCCAGCCAACCGGCGAAGGAGGTGAGCGCGAAGTTCAGCAGCACGAAGATCACCGCGACGACGGTGAAGCTGGCGATGGTGTTGGCACCGTAGTTCGCGCTCATCGGGCGGACCGACGCCAGCAGCTCGGAGAAGCCGAGCAGCGCGCCGCCCAGTGCGGTGTCCTTCACGATCACCACCAGCTGGCTGACGATCGCCGGCAGCATCGCGGTGACCGCCTGCGGCAGCAGCACGTGGCGCATGACCTGGTTCTTGCGCATGCCGATGGCCTTGGCCGCGTCGGTCTGGCCCCGGGGGAGGGAGAGGATGCCGGCCCGGACGATCTCGGCGAGCACGGAGGCGTTATAGAGGACGAGACCGGTGACCACGGCGTACAGCGGCCGGCTGTCGGGGCTGACGTCGGTGAACTCGGAGTATGCCGCGTTCGCGAAGAGCATCAGGATCAGCACGGGGATGGCACGGAAGAACTCCACGACCGTGCCGGCCGCGCCCCGTACCCACCGGTGCTCCGAGAGCCTGGCGATGCCGAACAGCGCTCCGAGCGGCAGTGCGAGGACCATGGCGAGCGCGGCCGCCTTGAGCGTGTTCCGCAGCCCCGGCAGGAGGAACGTCGACCAGGCGCGGGAGTCCGTGAAGAAGGGCCGCCACTTGGCCCATTCGAGCTGGTTCTTGTCGGCGAGGCTCTGGACCACCCACCAGACCAGGAGCGCGAGGGCGACCAGGAACAGCGCCGTGTACAGCACGTTGTGCCGCTTGGCGCGCGGCCCCGGGACGTCGTAGAGCGTGGTCGGCCCGGTCACCGCCGCACCGAGACCTTCTTTCCCACCCAGCCGAGGAAGAGCCCGGTCGGCAGGGTGAGACAGATGAAGCCGAACGCGAAGACGGCGGAGATGAGGATGAGCTGGGCCTCGTTCTCGATCATCTCCCGCATCAGCGCGGCGGCCTCGGCGACCCCGATCGCGGAGGCCACCGTGGTGTTCTTGGTCAGCGCGATCAGCACGTTCGCCAGCGGGCCCACCACCGAACGGAAGGCCTGCGGCAGGACGATGAGCGTCAGCACCTGGCCGAACCTCAGGCCGATGGCCCGCGCCGCCTCGGTCTGGCCGACGGGCACCGTGTTGATGCCCGACCGCAGCGCCTCGCAGACGAACGCCGAGGTGTAGGCGATCATGCCGAGCACGGCGAGCCGGAAGTCGATCGTCTTGAAGGTGCCGCCGCCGAGCGTGACGCCGAGCGTCTGGAACAGGCCCAGCGAGGTGAAGACGATGATCACGGTGAGCGGGATGTTCCGGACCACGTTGACGTAGGCGGTGCCGAACCCCCGCATCAGCGGTACCGGGCTGACGCGCATGGCGGCCAGGACGGTCCCCCAGACCAGGGATCCGATGGCGGACCAGAACGTGAGCTGCACCGTCACCCAGAAGGCCCCCAGCAGGTCGTAACGGTCAAGAAAGTCGAACACGGTCTCCCGGCCTTCCGCGTGGTGGAGCCTGATGCGGGGGGTGGCGCTCTCGCGTGGGTGGGGTGGCGCTCTCGCGTGGGTGGAGCCTGCAGCGGGGTGGCGCTCTCGCGCGGGTGAACGGCGGGGCGCGCCGCTGCGGGGCGGCGCGCCGTTGGTCACCCGCTTCAGCTGACGATGACGCCGATCTTCGGTGCGGGCTCGTTCTGGTAGCCGGCCGGGCCGAAGTTCTTCTGGACGGCCGCCTCCCAGGAGCCGTCGGCGACCATTTTCTCCAGGGCTGTGTTGATCTTCGCCTTGAGCTCGCTGCCCTTCTGGACGCCGATGCCGTAGTTCTCGTTGCTCATCTTGAAGCCGCCCAGCTTGAACTTGCCCTTGAACTCGGGCTGCGCGGCATAGCCGGCGAGGATCGAGTCATCGGTGGTCAGGGCGTCGACGGCCTTGTTCTCCAGGCCGGTCAGGCACTCCGAGTAGCCGCCGTACTCCTGGAGCTGGGCGTTCGGCGCGATCCTCGTCTTGACGTTCTGCGCCGAGGTGGAGCCGGTGACCGAGCAGAGCTTCTTGTTGTTGAGGTCCTCGGGCTTGGTGATGGAGTCGTCGTCCGCCCGGATCAGCACGTCCTGGTGGGCCAGGAGGTAGGGGCCGGCGAAGTCGACCTTCTCCGAGCGTGCGGGGGTGATCGAGTACGAGGCGGCGACGAAGTCGACGTCGCCGCGCTGGAGGAGCGTCTCGCGGTCGGCGCTCTTGGCCTCCTTCCACTGGATGTCGCCGGGCTGGTGACCGAGCTCCTTGGCGACGTACGTGGCCACGTCGACGTCGAACCCCGTGTACGTGCCGTCCGGGGTCTTCAGGCCGATGCCGGGCTGGTCGAACTTGATGCCGACGGTGATCTTGCCGCCGCCGCCCGTACCCGCGCCCGTGCCGGCGCCCGAACCGCCGCCCGGGCTGCCGCCGGCGGTGCTGCCGCTGCTCGTGCCGCCGCCGGAACTGCAGCCGGCGGCGGTCAGGGCCAGCGCGAGCGCGGCGGTGGCCGCGACCGTGACCTTGCGAAGCTTCATGGTGATCTTCCCTGGTGCTCTAGGGGCCCGGGTCCCGTCAGTGGTGCAGGATCTTCGCGAGGAAGTCCTTGGCCCGCTCGCTGCTCGGGTGGCTGAAGAACTGATCGGGCGTCGTCTCCTCCACGATCCGGCCATCCGCCATGAACACCACGCGGTTGGCGGCCGAACGGGCGAATCCCATCTCGTGGGTGACGACGACCATGGTCATTCCGTCCCGGGCGAGCTGCCGCATCACCTCCAGCACCTCGTTGATCATCTCGGGGTCCAGGGCGGAGGTCGGCTCGTCGAAGAGCATGATCTTCGGGTCCATGGCCAGCGCTCTGGCGATCGCGACGCGCTGCTGTTGGCCGCCGGAGAGCTGGGCGGGGTACTTCTCCGTCTGGGACGCCACACCCACCCGGTCGAGCAGCCGGCGGGCCCGCTCCTCGGCGGCCTTCCGGTCCTTCCTGCGGACCTTGATCTGGCCGAGCGTCACGTTCTGCAGCACGGTCTTGTGCGCGAAGAGGTTGAAGGACTGGAAGACCATGCCCACGTCGGCCCGGAGCGCGGCCAGTTCGCGGCCCTCGTCGGGCAGCGGCCTGCCGTCGATGGCGATCTCGCCGGAGTCGATGGTCTCCAGGCGGTTGATGGCGCGGCACAGGGTGGACTTCCCGCCGCCGGACGGCCCGATGACGACGACGACCTCGCCGCGCGCGATGGTCAGGTCGATGTCCTGGAGGACGTGGAGCGTGCCGAAGTGCTTGTTGACCTTGCTCAGCACGACCAGGTCGCCCGTGGCCGCGGTGGGGATCTCCTGGGTCACCTGTCCCTCCGCTCGTCGGCCTCATGGTCCGCCCTCGCGAGGACGGCCGCACGCCGGGGGCAGGGGCCCGGCGCGCCGCGAACCGGGCCCGGCCGGCGGGCGGCAGGGGTGCGGGCAGGGGCGGCCGCCGTCACGGTGGTCGGGCTGCAAGATCATCTGTCGATATGCTGCGGGACCGCCGGGCGCACGGGGTGCCCGGCAGCTGATCGAGGGATGGTTCTCGCCATGATGGGACCGGCACACGCGCTTTCCGGGGCGGCGGCCTGGCTGGGGGTGGGTGCCGCGGCGGCGGCCTGGGACCACCCGATGCCGTGGCCGGTACTGCTCGCGGGGGCCCTGATCTGCGCCGGTGCGGCGCTGGCGCCCGACCTGGACCACAAGGCGGCGACGATATCGCGGGCCTTCGGGCCGGTCTCCCGGACGCTCTGCGAGGTGATCGACAAGCTCTCCTACTCGGTCTACAAGTCGACCCGGGGCAAGCGTGACCCGCGCCGCTCGGGCGGGCACCGGACGCTCACCCACACCTGGCTCTGGGCCGTGCTCTGCGGCGCCGGCGCGGCGGCGGTCTGTGTGTACGGCGGCCGCTGGGGCGTGCTGGCGGTGCTGTTCGTCCACATGGTGCTGGCGATCGAGGGGCTGCTCTGGCGGCACGCCCGGGTCTCCAGTGACGTGCTGGTCTGGCTGCTGGGCGCGTGCAGCGCCTGGATGCTGGTCGAGGTGCTCGACCGGCCCGGCAACGGCGCCGGGTGGCTGTTCACCGAGCCCGGCCAGGAGTACCTCTGGGTGGGCCTGCCGATCGTGCTCGGCGCGCTCGTGCACTGCGTCGGCGACGCGCTGACGGTCTCCGGCTGCCCGATCCTGTGGCCGATCCCGGTCGGCCGTCGGCGCTGGTACCCGGTCGGGCCGCCGAAGGGCATGCGGTTCCGGGCCGGCAGCCGGGTCGAGATCAAGATTCTGATGCCCGTCTTCATGGCCCTCGGCGGGGTGGGGGCGCTGGGCGCGCTCGGCCTCATCGGCTGACGCGCGCCCCTCGCCCGGCTGTTCGGGTGGTCGACGCCGCTCCAGGGGCTCCAGGGGATGACCGTCAACACGGCCCGGGCCGCAGGGCAGGAGGGGACGGCCGGCGGCCTGGCCGTCGGCCACCGGGCCGGCCTCACCGTGCGCGCAGTGCCCGGAGCGCGAGCCGGGCGTAGGCGCGGACGTCGGCGTCGGGGTCGGCGAGGCGGGCGCGCAGGGCCGGGGTGACGGCGGGTTCGGCGGCGGATGCGGCCAGCGCGCGGACGGCGGCCTTGCGGACGTCCGCGTCCTGGTCGCCGAGCAGGCCGAGCAGGGGGGCGGGCGACCCGGCGGCGGCCAGCGCCGCGGCGGACGCCTTGCGCACCTGCCAGGCCTCGTCCCGCGCCGCGGCCCCGGCCGGCCCGGCCAGCGCGGGCGGGCACCCGATCCCGGCCGCGCCGGCGAAGGCGGCGGCCCGGACCAGCGGGTCCCGGTCGCCCGCCAGCCGGAGCAGGGCAGCCGTGGCCACCGGGTCGCCGACGGTGCCGAGGCC
Organism: Kitasatospora sp. NPDC032757; assembly: GCF_055579305.1. Taxonomy (NCBI): domain Bacteria; kingdom Bacillati; phylum Actinomycetota; class Actinomycetes; order Kitasatosporales; family Streptomycetaceae; genus Kitasatospora; species Kitasatospora sp. NPDC032757. The sequence goes on from NZ_JBVINN010000021.1 coordinate 16,067, forward strand.
CTCGCCGACGGCGACCCTGACCTCGCGGGCGGCGTCCCCGGCGGCGTCCGCGAGCGCGGCGGCTGCGTCCAGCGAGACCAGCCCGTGCACGGCCTGGAGCCGCACCGGGACGGCCGGGTCGGCCAGTGCGTCCGCGAAGAGCCGCACCGTGCCGGCCCGCAGCACCCGGGCCAGCTCCAGCACCCCGGCCCGCACCACCGGGTCGGGCGAGGCCGCCGCCGGGAGGAGGTCCGCGCCGAGCGAGGCGTCCAGCACCTCGGCCAGCTCGCGAAGCCCGGCGACCGCCGCCGCCCGGACCGGCCCGTCCGCGTCGCCCAGCGCCCGGGCGAGGGCGGCGCCGGTGCCGTCCGGCGCGGTCTCCGTCAGCACGGTGACGGCCGTGCGCCGGACCTCGGCGGCCGGGTCGGCCAGGTAGGGCGCCAACCGGTCGAGCCCGGGCTGCAGTTCGGCGAGCCGGAGCAGGCCGAGCAGCCGCGGGGAGGCCGGTGCGCCGGCGGCGGCGCGCGCCGGGGCGAGGGGGGCGGCCTCACCCGTGCGGCCGACCGGCAGCGGGTGGACCTCGCCGAGGACGGTCACCGGGAGGGCGGGCGGTTCCAGGCCGTCGACCGGGACCAGGTACGGGGCGACGGGCCGGGTGAGGAACTCCATCGCGCCGGCCGCGTTCTTCCGCAAGTTGAGGTGGCTGAACCAGCGCTCGTCGTCCCGCCCGGGGTGGTCGACGCGCTCGTGGTAGAGGCCCCAGCGGCTCTCGGTGCGGGCGAGCGAGGAGCGGGCGGCCATCTCGGCGCAGTCCCGGATGAAGTCCACCTCGACGGCGCGCATCAGCTCGTGCGGGGTCCGGGCGCCCATCGCGGCGATCTCGCCGCGCATCCGCTCGACGTGGTCGAGGGCGAGGGAGAGGCGTGCGCCGGTCTTGGGCGGGGCGATGTAGTCGTTGACGAAGCGGCGCAGCTTGTACTCGACCTGCGGCTGCGGCGGCCCGTCGGGGTGGCGCAGCGGCCGGTAGACCAGCTCGTGCGCGGCCGCGATCTGGTCTGCCGGCAACTCGGCGCGCCCGGAGGGGAGGTGGCCCGCGGCGTGGGTGCCGGCCAGGTCTCCGAAGACGAAGGCGCCGATCATGTAGTTGTGCGGGACGCAGGCGAGGTCGCCGGCCGCGTAGAGGCCGGGCACGGTGGTGGCGGCGTTCTCGTCGACCCAGACGCCGCTCGCCGAGTGGCCGCCGCAGAGGCCGATCTCGGAGATGTGCATCTCGACGTCGTGGGTCCGGTAGTCGTGCCCGCGCCCGGCGTGGAAGGTGCCCCGGCTGGGCCGTTCCGTGGTGTGCAGGATGGACTCCAGCGCCTGGACGGTCTCCTCGGGCAGGTGGGTGGTCCGCAGGAAGACCGGGCCGCGGTCGGAGGCGAGCTCGGCGGCGAACTCCGACATCATCTGCCCCGACCAGTAGTCGGAGTCGACGAACCGCTCGCCGTGCCGGTTCACCTGGTAGCCGCCGAAGGGGTTGGCGACGTACGCGCAGGCGGGCCCGTTGTAGTCCTTGATCAGCGGGTTGATCTGGAAGCACTCGATGCCGCTCAGCTCCGCGCCCGCGTGGTAGGCCATCGCGTAGCCGTCCCCGGCGTTGGTCGGGTTCTCGTACGTCCCGTACAGGTAGCCGCTGGCGGGCAGGCCGAGCCGGCCGCAGGGGCCGGTGGCGAGCACCACCGCGCCGGCCGAGACGGTGACGAACTCCCCGCTGCGGGTGTCGAACCCGGCGGCCCCCACCGCCCGGCCGCCCGCGGTGAGCACCCGGACGGGCATGACGCGGTTCTCGATGGTGATCCGCTCGCGCATGTGGCGCTGCCGCAGGACGCGGTAGAGCACCTTCTTGACGTCCTTGCCCTCCGGCATCGGCAGCACGTAGCTGCCCGAGCGGTGCACCTGGCGGACCTGGTACTCGCCGTGCTCGTCCTTCTCGAACTTCACCCCGTACCGCTCCAGCCGCTGCACCATCGCGAAGCCGCGGGTGGCGGTCCGGCGGACGGTGCGCTGGTCGACGATGCCGTCGTTGGCGCGGGTGATCTCGGCGACGTAGTCGTCCGGCTCGGCGCGGCCCGGGACGACGGCGTTGTTGACGCCGTCCATGCCCATCGCGAGCGCGCCGGAGTGCCGGACGTGCGCCTTCTCCAGCAGCAGGACGTCCGCCCCGGCCTCGGCCGCGCTGATCGCGGCCATCGAGCCGGCGGTGCCACCGCCGATCACGAGCACGTCGCAGCTCAGCCGCCGGGCCTCGGCGGGGTCGGGGATCTTCATCGGGAGCCTTTCTCGGGTGCCCGGCGGGCGGCGCTGGACAGGTGGGCCAGCAGCTGTTCGCGCAGCGCGAGCACGGCCGGTTCGGTGCGGGCGGCGGGGTCGCGGGAGTACGGGACGTCGTGGACGGCCGCGACCGTCCCGCCGCCGAGGACGGCCACGCGGTCGCCGAGCAGCAGCGCCTCGTCGACGTCGTGGGTGACGAAGACGACCGTGCAGCGTTCCTTCTCCTGGACGGCGAGCAGCAGTTGCTGCATCGAGGACCGGGTCCGGGCGTCGAGCGCACCGAACGGCTCGTCCATCAGCACCGCCCGCGGAGCGCCGACCAGTGCGCGGGCGAGCTGCACCCGTTGCCGCTGGCCGCCGGAGAGTTCGCGCGGCAGCCGCCGCTCCAGCCCGGCGAGGCCCACCCGGCCGATCCAGTCGGCGACCGGGGCGCGCCGGTCCGCCCGTGGGGTCCGCCGGACGGCGAGCGGGAGTTCGACGTTGCGCCGGACGTTCCGCCAGGGGAGCAGGCCGTCCTCCTGGAAGACCAGTGCGCGTTCGGCGCCGGGGCCGCGCAACGGCCGCCCGTCGGCGAGGAGTTCGCCGCCGATCGGCGGCAGCAGCCCGGCCAGGGCGCGCAGCAGGGTGGACTTGCCGCCGCCGGAGGCGCCGACCACCGTCAGCACCTCGCCGGGCGCGATGTCGAGGTCCACGCCGTCGAGCACCGGGTGCCCGGGGTGGCCGAGGCTCAGGCCCCGGGCGGTCAGCCGCAGGCTCATACCTTCGCCTCCTGTCGCGCGGGCGCCGCCGGCTGCGCGGGCCGGGAGGGGGCCGGCGCGGTGGCGGCGCCCGCCCGGGCCGGCGGCAGCCAGGAGGTGAGCCGGCGCCCGAGCAGCTCGACCGCGCCCGAGGTGGCCCGGCCCAGCAGCCCGATGGTGGCCATCCCGACGAACACCCCCGGGTAGTCGAGCACGGTGTACGCGGACCAGGTGCGGTACCCGACGCCGAACTGTCCGGAGACCATCTCGGCCGAGATCACGCAGATCCAGGCCACCCCGATCCCCACCGACAGGCCGCCGACCACGCCCGGCAGCACGACCGTCCAGAGCACCCTTCCGCGGCCGGCGCCCATGGTCCGGACGGCGTCCTCCCAGAGCGGGGGAAGGGCCCGCACGGCGTGCCGGGTGGCGACCAGGACGGGGAAGAACGCGGCGGTGAACGTGATGAACACCATGCCCTGCTCGTTCTCCGGGAAGAGCATGATGGCGACCGGCACCAGCGCGATCGCCGGGATCGGCCGGATCAGCTCCAGCACCGGCCCCAGCAGGTCCGCGGCCCAGCGGGAGCGGGCGGTCAGCACGCCGGCCGCCACTCCGAGCACCGCCGCCAGCAGGAAACCGCTGCCGATCCGCCGCAGGCTGTCGGCAAGGTCCTGCCAGTACTCCGCGGTGCCGAGCCGCTCGGTGAACGCCTGCCAGACCTGGACGGCCGTCGGCAGGTGGTCGAACCGCACCCAGAACCGCACCCGCTGAGCCGTCAGCAGCTGCCAGAGCCCGACGAACGCGAGCAGCGCACCGGCCTGTGCCAGCCGTCGTGCGGGCCTCATGACGCGGCCAGCGCTTCCCGGTACGAGATCTGCCGGGCGCCGGGGTGGGCGGCCAGGTGCGCCTTCGCACCGTCCTCGGTGGTGAACGGCAGCAGGGCGGCGCCGTCCTGCACCCACCAGTCCTTGTCCGCGAACCAGCGGGTGCCGGTGGCGGCGTCGGGCACGTACGCGGCGCGCACCTTGCCCGTCGGGTTCTTCAGCGCGCGCAGCAGGCAGCCGGGGTCGGCGGCGGGCCGGGTGGTCTCCTCGCCGTCGTACCAGATCTCCCCGGCCAGCTTCGGGTCCTCCACGGGCCGGCCGCAGACCGGGTCGGTGCCGGTGATCCGGGCCGGCGCGATCGTGGGCAGCGCGGCCTGCTGCTGGTAGGAGGCGTCGATGAACTTCTCGACGTCCAGGGCCTTCAGGACGCCCACCGACCGGAGGAACGGCACGTCCTCGCGCAGCGCGTCCAGCAGCGCGGGGTCCAGCGGGGTGGCGAAGGTGGCGATGCCGTTCGGGCCGTTGTAGAGGTGCACCACCTCGGGCGGCAGGCCGGTCGCTGCGGCGACCTTCCGGCTGGCGTCCAGCGGGTGTTCGTTGAGGTACCGGGTGGCGGAGGCCTGGGCGCGCAGGAAGGCCTGGACCACCTCCGGGTGCTGGGTGCCGAACCTCTGCCGGATCACCACGCCGTGCAGGGTCGGCCGGCCGAGCGCGGCGCCGTCGTACAGCAGCCGGCCGTCGCCGGCGAAGACCACCGCGCCGGGCCAGGCCACGAACTGCGCCAGCGCGTCCACCCCGCCGGCCTTCAACGCGGAGGCGCCGACCGCGGGTTGCTGGTTCTGCTTCTGGATCTCGCCCTCGGCCACACCCGCCTTGGCGAGCGCCTGGACCAGGGTGCCGTCTGCGGCGGAGCCGGCCGAGGTGGAGACCTTCCGCCCCTTCAGGTCGGCCAGCGAGTGCGCGGTCGAACCGTTCGGCACCACCACGGAGTTGAGCGCGCCGAGCAGGTTGTAGCCGGTCACCGAGACCAGCCGGGTGCCGGGCCCGCCGGCCTCCTGGGCGCGGGAGCCGTTGATCAGCAGCGGGTAGTCGCCCATCGAGCCGATGTCGGTCTTGTCGGCGAGCATCTGCGCGGTGATCGGCGCACCGGAGTCGTAGTCCTGCCAGGTGACCCTGTACGTCTTCCCGTCCGTGCGTCCCTGCTCGGCGAGGAGCTGCTCGAAGTAGCCCTGGGCGCGCAGCAGGGTGCCGGCGGTCACGGTGTTGATCGTCTTCGACTGGTAGCCGACGACGACCTCGACGGTGGAGCCTCCGGCGCCGGCCGAGGACGAGCAGGCGGTCGCGGCGGCCAGCGTGGCCGCGGCCAGCAGGGATCTCAGCGGGCGTGTGGTGTGGGGCATCTGACGCATCCTCAGCGAAGTAGGTAGGGCATGTTGACGGTGACCGCGCCGGTGGGGCAGCGGGCCGCGCACGGGCCGCAGTACCAGCACTCGTCGACGTGCATGTAGGCCTTGCTGCTGTCCGGGTCGATGGCCAGCGAGTCCAGCGGGCACATCTCGACGCAGAGCGTGCAGCCGTCGATGCACAGCGAGGCGTCGATGGTCACGGGCACGTCGGAACGGTGGTCGGCGAGCGCCATGGGGCTTCCTCAGGGGGTGTCGCGCAGCAGCCGGCCCTGCATGGTGATCCGGTCGCCGCGGAAGCGGACGTACTCCAGGTCCACGGGGCGGCCGTCGGCCAGCGCGGTGAGCCGCTCCAGCATCAACAGGGCGGACCCGCGGGGGACTTCGAGAACGGTGGCGGAGTGCGGGTCGGCGTTGACCGCCTCCAGGGTGATGTCGGCCCGGCCGAGGGGCCGGCCGGTGACCTCCTCGATCAGCCGGAAGATGTCCTGGCCGGCCAGGTCCTCCGCGGCCAGCCCGGCGCCGATGTCGGGCGCCAGATAGGTGAGGTCGAGCGAGAGCGGCAGCCCGTTGAGCCGGCGCAGCCGCTCCACGTACACCACGTCCGCGCCCTCGGGGAGCCCGAGCCGGCGGGCCACCGGGCCGGGTGCGCGGACCGGCCCGAAGGCGCGGACCTCGTTGGTCACCTCGCCGTGCTCGTGCAGGGTCTCGGCGAGGCCCTGCAGCCGGTTCAGCCCGTGCGGCACCTTCTCCGCCACCACCAGCGTCCCCGAGCCGGGCACCCGGCGGACCAGGCCCTCGCCGCGCAGGAGGTCCAGCGCCTCCCGGACGGTGTTCCGCGAGGCGCCGAACTCCTCGGCCAGCCGGTCCTCGTGCGGCAGCGGACCGTCCTTGTACGCCTCGTTCAGCACCTGCCGGCGCAGGACGTCCGCGACCTGCCGGGCCCGGTCGGCGCGCAGCCGCCGGGCACCGGCGCGGTTCGGGTTCTCGCTGGTCATCGGCGCTGCTCCGGGCCTCGGGGTCGGGTTCGGCCTGAACCATAGGCCCGTACCGGCCGGTTTTTCGTTGCCGCCGCATTACGCCACCTGACGGTCCGTCGAGACCTGCTCCCACCTGCGGAAAGGGCCTTCGGTCGAGCCCAACTGCCACCCGGGGCCGGTCCGGCTCCCGGGGCGGATCACGGGCGCCGCCGCCCGCCGCGGCGCCCGGCACGCCCCTGTGTTCGCGCCGTGCTTCCCCGCGGGAGCACTCCCACGGGTTCACGGCTTGTGCTCATTCGTCCGGCAACCGCCGGCCTCGCTCCGGGGGCTCCCGGAGCGAGGTCACGGCTGCAGCCGCCGCTCCTGCGGGTCCTCGCCGTCCACCGCCTCCGGCCCGGGGTCCTCCGCCCCGGGCGGCAGGACGAGGGTCGCCACCGCACCGCCGTCGGGGTGGTTGGCGAACGTCAGCGCCGCGCCGATCACCCGGGCGTGGCCCTGCGCGATCGTCAGCCCCAGCCCGTGGCCGCGTCCGCGCTCGCGCACACCGGTCCGGAACCGCTGGGGCCCGTGCCGCAGCAGGTCGTCGGGGAACCCCGCCCCGTGATCGCGCACCGTGATCCGCAACCCGTCCACGCCCAGCAGCACCGGGCCGCTGCCGTGCCGGTCGGCGTTGACCAGCAGATTGCCCAGGATGCGGTCCAGCCGGCGCAGGTCGGTGCGGACCACCCCGTCGGCCTCGCCCGTCACCGTCACGGTCAGCCCGGTGAGCGCGACCGTGCGGCGCACCGCGCGCTCCAGCGGCACCGCCGACAGGTACGGCGTCTCGGCGTCCGCATCCAGCCGGGACACCTCCAACAGGTCCTCCACCAGCGAGCGCAGCACCTGCACCCGGTCGCGGACCAGCTCGGTCGGCCGGCCCGGCGGCAGCAGCTCTGCCGCCGTCACCAGACCGGTGAGCGGGGTGCGGAGCTCGTGCGCCACGTCCGCGGTGAACTGCTGCTCGTCCTCCAGCCGGCGGTGCAGCGCCCGGGACATCGAATCGACCGCCGCCGCGAGATCGGCGACCTCGTCCCGCCCTTCGACCAGCTCGCCGATCCGGGTGTCCGTCCTCCCGGCGGCGATCCCCCGTGCGGCCGCCGCGGCCGTCCGCAGCCGGCGGCTGATCCGGTCCGCGACCAGCACCCCGGCCAGCACCGTCGTGAAGACCGACGTGGTGACGGCGATCAGGATGATCCGGTCGAGGTCGGCGATGGCCTGCCGGTCCTGCGCGAAGTCCAGCCGGACGGAGAGCGCCCCGTTCTGGACGGGCGTGGCCGCCCACATGGCCTCGCCCTGCGACCCGACGGCCAGGACCGACCCCTGCCGGCCGTCCGCCACCAGCGTGCGCAGCGGCTGCGGCAGCGCCGGGTCGTCCAGGGCGGCGCCCCGGCCGGCGACCTCGCCGCTGCGCTGGTACACCGCCAGCGACGAGTCCAGCGCGGCGAGCGCGGATCCGCGGGCCTGGTCCATGTGCTGGCGGACCATCGCCTGGTGCACCAGCAGGCCGACGGTGACCGCGACCAGGACGGAGATGGCGGCGACGGCGGTGGCGATCTGACGGCGCAGCGTCATACCGGGCGCCGCAGCTTGTAGCCGAACCCGCGCACCGTCTCGATCCGGCCGGCGCCGATCTTCGCGCGCAGCCGCTGCACATGGACGTCCACCACCCGGGTGTCGGCTCCCCATTCGTAGTCCCACACCCGCTCCAGCAGGCCGGAACGTTCCAGCACGATGCCGGGCGCGGCGGTGAACTCCAGCAGCAGCCGCAGCTCGGTCGGGGTGAGCGGGACGAGCCGGCCGTGCACCCGTACCTCCATGCTGTCGGTGTCCACCTCCATCCCGTCGAGGCTGCGCACCGTCCGGGCCGGTGGCGCGGGCACGGTGTCGGCCGTGGGGACCGAAGCGGCCGACGGCCCGGCAGGCGCGGAGGGAGCACCGGCCGGGCCGGAGGGAACACCGCCGAGGGACGGGACCGGTGACAGAGCGGCGGCCGGTGGCGGAACGGCGGCCGGTGGCGGGGCGTCGGCCGCCGGCACGACCCGGACCCGGCGCAGCACCGTCCGGATCCGGGCGACGAGCACCGCGCTCTCGAACGGCTTCACGACGTAGTCGTCCGCGCCGGCCTCCAGCCCCGAGACCACGTCCACCGGGTCGGTGCGGGCCGACATCATCAGGATCGGCAGCTGGCTCTCCTCACGGATCCGCCGGCAGAGGCCGACCCCGTCCAGGAGCGGCAGCATCACGTCGAGCAGCAGCAGGTCCGGGCGGACGGCGTGGAACGCCTCCAGACCCTCCAGGCCGTCGGCGGCCGTGGAGACCGGAAAGCCGTACCGTTCCAGGGCCATCCGGGTGGCCTCCCGGATCACCTCGTCGTCCTCGACGATCAGGATGTGCGGCTGGGCGGGCGGAGCTGCGGGGTTCATGGCTTCGCTTCCGGGGGAGCTGGGGTCGGACGGGCGGGCGCCGGGACGGCCCCGCGCGGGGTGGGGACGGTCCCGCCGGTTCCGTTGCCGACGGTGGGGGCGCCGGGCTGGGCCGGGGCGCGGCTGGGGCGGGCCGTACTGGGCGCGGCGGGGGGCGTGGCGGTGGGCGGCGCCCCGGTCTCGGCGGCGCCCCCCTGGCCGGGGGCGGGGACGGGGCCGATCCCCTCGTCCTTCCGCTCCACCAGGCCGAGCCGGACGCCGTCCCAGTGGTAGCGGCTGCTGGTCCGGACGGAAACGGTGGTCGGCTCGTGCAGCCACAGGTCGGCGCCGACCGTCTCGGCACTGAAACCCTTCAGCACCTGGACCCGCAGCACGGGTACCACGCGGTCCCCGGCCAGGGTGTAGACGTGCAGCACCACCGGCCCGACGGTGCCGACGGCGGCGACCAGTTCGGGCCGCCCGTCACCGGTGAGGTCGCGGTACTCGGGGCTGCGGAGCTCACAGCCCGGGCAGCCGTCGAGGGTGCGTCGCTCGTCCGCCGTCACCTGGGGGTCCTTGGCGAGCACGGTCCGGGTGTCGAGCGCGGTGATGTCCTGGCCCGGCACGGTCACGTCCGGGACGGGCTGCGGCGGCGGATCGGTGGCGGAGGTCGGGGGCGCCGGCGGCGGCGCGGTCGCCAGGCCCGCCCAGAGCGGCTGGGCCACCGGTGGTGGAGTCACCCGCGCCGTCGCACCGTTGTCCCTCAGCTCGCCGGGCGTCGCGCACCCGGCGAGCAACACGGCCAGCGCGGCACCCGCCAGGGCCGGCACACCGGCTCGCCGCCGCGCCGGGAAGGCTGTCGTCACGGCCCGCCCCTCCTTAGCTGGTCTGCGGCGATCCGCCGGTTCGTCCACGGTGATAGGTCGTCCGGAGGGGAGCCCCCGGTTCCGCCCCGCCCGTCCGTCGCGGGGCCGGCTCACCCCGCCTTGGTGGCCAGGTCCGCCAGGATGATGATGTTGTCGGTCCAGTGGCCGTCCGCGCCAATCCGGCCGCCGCAGGTGATCAGGTGGAGCTCGGGCGCCGGGGTGTCGCCGTAGACCGTCTCGGTCGGGAACCGGTCCTTCGGGGCCTGGAGCAGCGTGCGGACGCGGAACTCGACCGTGCTGCCGTCGGCCCGCTGGACCTGGATGGCGTCCCCCGGCCGGACCTTCGGCAGCGAGTGGAAGACGGCCGGGCCGTGCGCGGTGTCGTAGTGCCCGATCAGGACGGCCGGGCCGGTCTCGCCGGGGGTCGGTCCGTTGCGGTACCAGCCGACCTCACCGGCCCGGTCGGCGGCCGGGACCTCGACGGTGCCGTCGGCGTTCAGGCCGAGTCCGGTGACCGGGGCGTCCACGCCGGCGGCCGGGACGAGGAGCCTGGTCGGCGCCGAGGCGGCGAAGGGGCGCGGGGCGGTGGCGGGCGTGGTGGGAGCGGCCGTACCGGTGGTCGGCGCGGACGCCGCGGGCGGGGGGTCGGCGGCGTTGTGCACGGAGGGTTCCACGCGCACCACCGGGGTGCGCTGGCCCGACAGTGCCACGGTGGCGCCGAGCACCAGGCAGAGCAGGCCGGCCGCGCCGAAGGCGGTCCGGCGCAGCCCGTCCGCGCCGGGGCCGGTGTCCCGGCGGCCGCGATGGGCTCCGGTGCGCCTCCCGCGGCGGCCGGCCGAGCGCCCGGCCCGGTGGCCGCCGCGGTCCGCCCCGTCCGCCGGCTCCGTACGGTCCGCCGCTTCGCCGGTTCCGGGTCTTCCGTCGTCCGGCAGGGGCCCGCCGCCCCACCCCGGTACGTGACCGTACGGGGGCGGGGCGGCGGGGTGCCCGGAGGGCCCGGAACCGGTGTCAGCCGCGCGCACCGGAGCGGCGGCGCAGGACGGCGTAGCCCAGCGCCCCGGCCCCGAGGGCGGCCACGGTGCCACCGCCGACGAGCATGAGGCCGGAGTCACCGGCGGAGCCGGAGCCGTCGCCGGCCTGGGCCGCGCCCTTGGGCACGTCGCGGACCTGCGGCGCGGTGCCGCCGGGGGTCTGCGGCACGGGCGCCGCGGAGGGGGCGGTGCCGGAGCCGGCCCCGGCGACGGCGGGGGCGCCGGGGGAGCGCGGGGCGGCCGGCTGCGGGACGGCGCCGGGCGACTTGGCGCCCTCGACGGCCGGGGCGCTCGCGGCGCTCGGGGCGGCGGGGGTGGCGGTCGCGGTCGCGGGGGCCTGGGAGGGGGTGACCTTCCCGCTGCCCCCGTCGGCCCAGGCCGTTCCGCCGGTGACGGCGCTCAGCAGGGCGGCGCCGGTGAGGGCGCAGACCGCCAGGCCCCGGCGGGCGGTCGAGCGGTTGGTACGGCTCCTGGTCATACGGGGTGTCTCCTTCATCGTGACTCGCGCCCGGCCGGGTTCGGCCGGGGTGTCGTCAGTGACGCTAGGAGCGCCGTGTCGCGGTCCCCGGCCGGTCGTGTCACGGCCGCCCATCGGCTCTGTAACGGCGGCGCGGGCACGGCCGGAGGGGGCGATACACGGGGCCGGCTTCCGGGGCCCGGCCCCGCCCCGGGGTCAGTTCTGCGGCCCCTGGTGGAGGGCGCGGACGATCTCCTCGCCGATGCGGTCGAGGAGGGTGGCGGCCGTGTCCATGCGGGCGCCGGCGGGGCTGGCGGTGCCGAGGACGGTCCCGCCGCGGCGGGCGGTGTCGGCGAGCAGGGCGTTGCGCCGGGCACTGGCGAGGAGGGACTGGTGCCAGATGTCGCCGTCGATGACGTACCGCTCGCGCTGCCGCGGGTCGTCGCGGCGGCGTCGGATGAGTTCCTGGCCTTCGAGGTAGCCGACGGCCTTGGAGACGGAGGCCGGGCTCACCGCGAGCCGGTGGGTCAGGTCGGCGGCGGTGAGGCTGCCCTCGTCGGTGACGGAGAGGCAGGCGAGCACTCTGGCGGCCATCCGGGGAAATCCCAGATGGACCAGCAACTGGGCGAGTTCACCGGCGAATTCGTCAACGGCGTCGGCGTCGCGTCCCTGCGGTTCGGCTGCTGCTGCCGCGGGCGGGGCCGGGGACGGCCGGCTGCGGCGGGCGCGCTGGGTGGTGGCCTGCTGTGCGCGGTCGGGCCGGTAGCCGGACGGCCCGCCGTTGCGGCCGATCTCCCGGGTGACGGTGGATGTCGGCCGTCCGAGGGAGCGCGCGATGTCGCCGTAGCTGAGGCCTTCGGCAAGCCCGGCGGAGATCCGCCGGCGCTCCTGCGGGGTGAGCCTGGTTCCTGGCATGTCGTCCTCTCCCGGTCGATGGAGTTCACGCTATCTCATTGCAACACCTGCTCTGGTTCATTGCATTAGCCGACAGGGTCATTGCACCAAAATACCGTCAATTACCTTGCCAAATACAGTTGGTGCCTCACTGTTTCGTTGACGCTTGCGTGAACGGCGGGATACGGTTTTTCCACCGAAGGAAACCGTGAAGGGGGAAGACGATGAGGTTCACCGTTCGAGTGGGTGCCGGGTTGCTGGCGGCGGTGGTGGTCACGGGGGGCGCCGTTGCCACGCCGGCGACGGCGCAGGCGACGCATGGGCATCGGGGGGTGCAGAGCGTGCTGGAGCAGGCCGTGAAGGAGGGCGGCCTGCCCGGCGCCGTCACCGAGGTTCGCGAGGGGGACCGGCGGTGGTTCGGCGCGGCGGGGAAGGCCGACCTCGGCACGGGGCAGGAGCGCCGGCGGCACGACCGTTTCCGCATCGGCAGCACCACGAAGACGTTCGTCGCCACCGTCGTGCTGCAACTCGTGGCCGAGCACCGGATCGGCCTCGACGACTCGCTGGAGCAGTGGCTCCCCGGCATGGTCGACGGCAACGGGTACGACGGCCGGGCGATCACCGTTCGGCAGCTGCTCGACAACACCAGCGGGATCTACAACTACGTCCTGGACGAGCAGATGCTGAAGGCCGCTTACGGCCCGGCGTACCTGGAGCGCCGGTTCGACGGCTACCGCCCGGAGGAGCTGGTGCGGTTTGCCGTCCGCCACCAGCCCGCCTTCGCCCCCGGCAGCGACTGGGGCTACTCGGACACCAACTACGTCATCGCGGGCATGATCGTCGAGAAGGTGACCGGCGTGCCCCTGAGCGAGGAGATCAGGCGGCGCATCACCGCGCCACTCCGGCTGGCCGGCACGTACCAGCCGGCCGGTGAGGACCCGGCGATCCGCGGACCGCACGGCCGCGAGTACTCGAGGCTGATGATGACCGGACCCGACGCCAAGGCCTACGACGTGACCGAGGTGAACCCGTCCTGGTCCTGGGCCACCGGCGACATGGTGTCCACCGTCGACGACCTCAACACCTTCTTCGGCGCCCTGCTCGCCGGCCGCCTGCTGCCCGACGCGCAGCAGCGGGAGATGTTCATGACGCTCCCCACGCGCGGCAAGTGGATCGACAGCACGGCGTACGGACTCGGCGTCTCCTCGATCGCCCTGTCCTGCGGCGCCACCGTGTGGGGCATGGGCGGGGCCTTCCCGGGATCCTGGTCGTACACCTACGGCACGCGCGACGGCCGGCACCTGCTCTCCACCAACGTCAACGGTGACTGGGCGGACGGAAGTTACCAGCCGGCCAACCCGATCGGCGTCTTCACCGCCGAACTCGAGGCGGAGTTCTGCCGGTCCCAGGGCGTGTGAGATTCTGCTCCGCCCGGGGTGGCGGAGGCGTTCGGGCCCCGGTGGGGAGTTCGCTACGGTGGGGTGCCTGGTGGACAGGCCGTACGTACTGGGGGAGTGGCCGGCAGTGGTGACGACATCCGAACCGTCCGATTTTCATGGCTTCGACGTGGTGCGGCGGGGCTATGACCGTGCGCAGGTCGACGGCTGTCTCGCGGCCCTGGCGGCCGGGAAGGCGCCGACGGACGCGCCGGTGTTCAAGATCGTTCGGCGGGGCTACGACCGCGATCAGGTGGACGCGCACGTTCGTGGGCTGCTGGCGCGTCGCGGCGATCACGCGTAGCAGCCGGGGCTCCGCATCGCGCTGGGCAGGCCCACCCCTCTTGCGGCGGGTCCGGCCCGCCTTCGGCTCAGGCGTCCGTCGGCAGGGCCGGTGCGGAGCGGCGGGGAGGTGCGCTCCGGGGGTGGGCCGGGAGGGGCAGGGTGAGGGCGTCGGGGGAGCCGGCGGGCAGGGCGAGGGCGGCGGTGACCTCCGCAGGGAGGTCACGCAGGCCGAGGAGGCCGGCCCCGAGCCGGGCGGTGGCCCGGTGCCAGTCGCCGATCCGCTGCAGCAGGGCGTGGCCGCTGCCGGCCACGGTGTAGCCGCAGACCCGGGCGCCGGCCTCGCGGCCGCGGGCGGCGAAGTGGAGGGTCTCGGCGGGGGAGGTGACCTTGTCCCGGTCGCCGTGCAGCATCAGGACGTCCCGGCCGGCGAGCTGCTCGCACGGGTCCTCGGGCGGGCACCAGGGGGCGAGGGCGACGACGCCGGTGACGTTCGGGTGCCCGGCCGCGCGCAGGGCCGCCCGGCCGCCCATCGAGTGGCCGACCAGGACGGTCGGTACGTGGCCCAGCTCCTCGGCGAGGTCGCCGAGCGCGGCGTCGGTGTCCCGGGCGGCGTCGGCGCGCTCGCCGTTCCAGCCCCGGTGGCGGTAGCGGACGGTGCCGATCGCCACCCCCGCGCCCGCCGTTTCGAGGCGCAGCGCGCGGAGGAAGCCGTACATCCGCAGGCCGGGCAGGTTGAGCGGGCCGGGCCGGGAGAGGCTGTGCTCCTCGCCGCCGTGCAGCACCAGCACCGCGGCCGCCGGCTGCTCCGGCAGTTCGCGCCAGACCAGCGCGCGATGTCCGCCGGTGCTGCTCGCGCGGCCCCTTGCGGCCGTGCCCGATGCGTCGTTCCCGCTCACCCGTACCGCCCCGCCCCGCTGTCCGTTCCGTGGACCGCCACTGTACGCGCCGACAGCGGGCGGGCGGCAGCGGTGGCGGCACAGCGCCGGGTGGGGCGCCGCCGACCGGCCCGCTCGCCCACCCGGCCGTCCCGTCGGCCCGGGCCGACGGGACGGTGCGACGGCCGCCGCCGTGAGCGGTCAGGAGCCGAGCAGGCCCTGTTCGCGGACCAGCCAGCAGATCGCGGTCAGCCGGTGCACCGCGTAGTCGTAGCCCACCGGCTCCAGTCGGCCGGTCTCGCCGAGCGCGTCCAGCAGGCCGAGCGCGTAGTCCGACAGTTCCGCACGGTCCAGCGGCCGGGGCACCAGCTCCGGCCCCTGCGCGTACAGCAGCTCGCGGATCTGGGCGGCGTGCTGGTCGACCACGGCGCCGAAACCCGGCTCGACGGCGAACTCGGCGAGCCGCGGCGTGAAGGCGGCGACGATCCCGGGCAGGGGACAGCCGGGCGGCTGGTCGGGTGAGCCCCGGTGGGACTCGTCGGGCGTGGCGAACATCCGTCCACGGTAGGCGAGCCGGGCGGCCGTCCGGGCCGCTGCGGCTGAGACCTTTGCCACCCGGGGCCGGGTCCCGTCGCCGTGCCGACACCGGATGCCGGCGCCCGGCGGATTCGGCGAATCGCCGGGAGCGCGGGGCGGTCTGTACCAGAATGGCCCGTATGGATCTTCGAATCTTCACCGAACCCCAGCAGGGCGCGAGCTACGACACGCTGCTGCGCGTCGCCCGGACCGCGGAGGAGCTCGGCACCTTCAGCGCGTTCTTCCGCTCCGACCACTACCTGAAGATGGGCGGCGTCAGCGGCCTGCCCGGCCCCACCGACGCCTGGATCACCCTGGCCGGCCTGGCCCGTGACACCAGCACCATCCGGCTCGGCACCCTGATGACCGCCGCGACCTTCCGGCTGCCCGGCGTGCTCGCCATCCAGGTCGCCCAGGTCGACGCGATGAGCGGCGGCCGGGTCGAGTTCGGCCTCGGCGCCGGCTGGTACGAGGAGGAGCACGCCGCCTACGGCATCCCCTTCCCGAAGGAGAGGTTCGGGCGGCTGGAGGAGCAGCTGGCGATCGTCACCGGCCTCTGGAACACCAAGCTCGGCGACACCTTCGACTTCGCCGGGGAGTACTACCGGCTGACCGACTCGCCGGCGCTGCCCAAGCCCGCCCAGGAGAAGATCCCCGTCCTGGTCGGCGGCACGGGCCCGACCCGCACCCCGGCGCTGGCCGCCCGCTTCGCCGACGAGTTCAACATGCCGTTCACCTCGGTCGAGGAGAGCGCCGCCCAGTTCGGCCGGGTCCGCGCCGCCGTCGAGCAGGCCGGCCGCCGGGCCGACGACCTGGTGTACTCCAACGCCCTGGTCGCCTGCGTGGGCCGCGACGACGCCGAGGTGGCCCGCCGGGCCGCCGCGATCGGCCGTGAGGTGGACGAGCTGAAGGCCAACGGCCTGGCCGGCACCCCGGACGAGGTGGTGGCGAAGCTCGGCCGCTACGCCGCCGTCGGCACCGAGCGCGTCTACCTGCAGATCCTCGACCTGGACGACCTGGACCACCTGGAGCTGATCGCCTCCCGGGTCGCCCCGCAGCTGGGCTGAGCGCCCGGACCACCCGCGCACCGGTACCCCCGTCGCACCGCCGTCACCCCCGTCGCACCGCCGTCACCGCCGTCACCCCCGTCGCCGTCGGGGGCGGCGGTGGTGCGGTGCTGTGAACGGACGGTGAAGGCGCTCGCCCGGAGCCGCTGACCACTAGTCTTTACTTCCTCTTGGAGCAGGGAAGGCTCCTTCGAGAGGCGGAAGCCGGGGGAGTCAGGGGGGAGAGCCGGTGGCGGAGACGACGGTGCCGGGGGCGGGTCCCTCGGGAACGGGGCTGTCCGGGGCCCGGGTGCCCGTGCCGAGAGCGGGGAGCGCTGCCGCCGTGCGGGCGGCCGGTCCGAGCGGGCTGTCCGGGCCGGTGCTGCGCCCGCGCGGACTGCACGACCTGCGGCGCGACCGCCCGGGCCCGGCGCCGGCCGGCCCGGCGCCGGCCGGCCCGGCGCCGGCCGCGCTGCACTACCGGGCGGACGACCTGCTGGTCGTCTCCGGCCTGCCCGGCAGCGGCAAGAGCACCCTGATGCGCCGGTGCATCACGGCCGGCCTGGTCGACTCCCAGCACGTGCGGGAGGAGTACGCGGCCCGCCTGCCCGGCTGGCTGCCGTACTTCGTCTACCGCCCGCTGGTCCGGGCCGCGCACTACCGGCGGCTGCGCCGCGCGGTGCTCGACGGCGGCCCGCTGGCGGTGCACGACTGCGGGGCGCTGCCCTGGGTGCGGCGCTGGCTGGTCCGGGCGGCGGCCCGCCAGGGGCGGCGGGTGCACCTGATCCTGCTGGACGCCGCCGCCGGCGAGGCCCGGGACGGCCAGCACGCCCGCGGCCAGCGGGTCTCCGCGTACGCCTTCGCGCGGCACCGGGAGTCCGCCCGGCGCCTGCGCCGCCGGCTGGCGGGGACGGGGGAGCCGCCGGCCGGATGTGCGTCGGCCGTGGTACTCGACCGGGCCGGTGCGCGTGCCCTGCGGGAGATCGTCTTCGTGGCGTCGTAGTCTCGGCGAGGCGGTGCGGGGCCGCCCGCCGACCCGTCCGGGTGGCCTTCCGGGGCTCTCCGGGCCGGACGGTGTGTCAACTTTCGGACAACTCGGGGCCATTGCTGCGATCGCTCGACACGGGAAATGTTCCACCTGTGGCCGGTGTCGACCCATCAGGCTTCCGGGTTATGTCCGATTTGTCGTCAGGACTTTCAGGCCGGAAGACATCTGACGCGTACACGCGGCCCTGCGTAGCCTTGGCTCGGCGGCTCCCCCAAGCGGCCGCCCCCCCACAACTCCCCCTCAGGAGCGCAGATGCGTCGTTCTGCCCGCGTCCCCTCGAGTGTCCCCCGCAGATTCCTCAGCGCCGCCGCCCTCGTCGCCGCCCTCGGGCTCACCCAGTTCGCCGCCCCCGCCTCGTTCTCCACCGCCGCCGCCCAGGCCCCGTCCGCCCAGTGCGTCGGCGGGGACGGTGCGGTGAGCCAGGACGCGGCCGCCCGCAAGCCCGCCGGCAGCGCCGTCGGCCAGGAGCCCAACGCCGTCACCCAGGCCCAGGCCCAGGCCATGGACGCGGACCTGCAGGCCCGGGTCGCCAAGCTGGCGCAGTCCTCCCAGGGCAGCGCGCTGCTCGCCCCCGGCACGCTGGCCGCCACCACCACCATCCCGGTGTACGTGCACGTCATCCACTCCGGGACGACGGGCAAGCTCTCCGCGACGGACATCGGCAAGCAGATCTCCGTCCTCAACGCCGCGTACAGCGGCCAGGGCGCCGGCAACACCCCCAGCCAGTTCCAGTTCCAGCTGGTCGGCACCGACTACACCGACAACGCGACCTGGTACAACGGCATCACCCCGGGCTCCTCGGCCGAGAAGTCGATGAAGAGCTCGCTGCGCAAGGGCAGCGCCAACGCGCTCAACCTCTACACCGCCAAGCTCGGCCAGTCGCTGCTCGGCTGGGCGACGTTCCCCAGCTCCTACAGGTCCAACCCGAGCGATGACGGCGTCGTCATCCTCGACTCCTCGTTCCCCGGCGGCTCGGCCGCCAACTACAACGAGGGCGACACCGCCACCCACGAGGTCGGCCACTGGCTCGGGCTCTACCACACCTTCCAGGGCGGCTGCAGCGGCCAGGGCGACTACGTCTCCGACACCCCGGCCGAGAAGACCGCCGCGTACCAGTGCCCCGCGGGCCGCGACACCTGCACCGCGACCGGCCTCGACCCGATCCACAACTTCATGGACTACACCTACGACTCCTGCATGACGCAGTTCACCCCCGGTCAGGTCGCCAGGATGTCCAACTCCTGGGCCGCCTACCGGGCCTGACGGCTCCGGCCGGCCGAAACCCTGGCGGGTGCGTGGGTGATGGGGCCCGCGCACCCGCCAGTACCAGTTCCGGGCCCGGGAGCGGGCTCAGCAGAACGTCTCGACGTAGAGCAGGGTCCGGCCGTCCTGGCCGGCGAACTCGTACGCCAGGTAGGACGGCAGCGCGTCGACGTTGTAGCGGCCTCCGGCCTCCAGCCAGGCGGCCGGGCGGTCGGCCTCGGGCACGAGGGCCGGGAAGCAGCGCTCCTGCTCGTGGTCGTAGGCGCTGCCCATGGTCATCAGGTCGGCGCTCACGGCGAGCCGCTTGGCCCGGCGCGGGTCCAGCGGGCCCCGGACGAGCGTCCATCGGCAGCCGGCCGCATCGGTGAAGCCGCGGTCGGCGACCGGCGACCGGACGGGCCCGGGCCAATCCTCCTCCTCCGGCCGCTCCGGCCCCGCCAGGGTTTCGGCGAAACCGGAGGTGAGATGCGGCTTCTTCGGCCTGTTCCTCGCCATCCGGCCAGGATGGCACAGGGTTCGAAAGTGTTCGACGCCTTCGGTGTGGCAATCGGTGGTGGAATGTCCATGTTGATCTATGTTTGGGGAGTCAGAGGCTGGTGAAGCCGAGGTAGCAGTCGAGCAAGGAGCAGCGGCATGGCCAACAGCGCCACCCCCCGGATCGTCGTCGGCGTGGACGGCTCGCCCGCCTCGGAGCAGGCGCTGCGCTGGGCCGTGGACTACGCCCGGCTGGTCGGCGGCAGCCTCAACGCCATCGCGGCCTGGGAGTACCCCGCGTTCTACGGCTGGGCCGGGCTGAGCGTGCCCCCGGCCGAGGGGTTCAACCCCGAGGAGCTGGCCGGGCGGACCCTCTCCGAGACGGTCGCCAAGGTCGTCGGCGACGACCCCGGCATCCGGATCACCGAGTCCGTGCTGCCCGGCAACGCCGCCCAGGCCCTGCTGGAGGCGGCCGCCGGCGCCGCACTGGTCGTCGTCGGCAGTCGCGGGCTCGGCGGGTTCTCCGGCGCACTGCTCGGCTCGGTCAGCCGGCACCTCACCGAGCATGCCCCCTGCCCGGTCGTCGTGGTCCGCGACCAGCGGGGGCCGGCGGCCGGCTGACCCCCGGGGGGCGATGTGCCGGCCCCCCGGCCGGCCGAACGGGCCGCCGCGCGGAGCCCGGACGGGGGGCAGGATGGAGACATGCCAGAAGGTGACTCCGTCTACCGCGCGGCGGCCCGGCTGCACGACGCCCTCGCCGGCCAGCTGCTGACCACCGCCGATCTGCGGGTGCCCGCCCACGCCACCGCCGCCCTCGCCGGACGGCGGGTGCTGGAGGTCGCCCCGCGCGGCAAACACCTGCTCACCCGCCTCGAAGGCGGCCTCACCCTCCACACCCACCTGCGGATGGACGGCCGCTGGGAGGTCTACCGCCCCGGCGAACGCTGGGCCGGCGGGCCCGCCTGGCAGATCCGCGCCGTCCTCGGCACCGACCGGGGCACCGCGGTCGGCTACCGGCTGCCCGTCGTCGAGCTGCTGCGCACCGCCGACGAACAGCGCGCCGTCGGCCACCTCGGGCCCGACCTGCTCGGCCCCGACTGGGATCCGGCCGAGGCCGTCCGCCGGCTCCTCGCCCACCCCGGCCGGCCCGTCGCCGAAGCCCTCCTCGACCAGCGCAACCTGGCCGGCATCGGCAACGTCTACGCCAACGAACTCTGCTTCCTCGCCGGTGTCACCCCGTGGACCCCGGTCGGTGAACTGCCCCGCCCCGAACGGCTGGTGGAGCGGGCCCGGCAGCTCCTCGACGCCAACAGGCTCCGCTCCGGCCACATCACCACCGGCGACACCCGGCGCGGCCACCAGCACTGGGTCTACGGCCGTGCCGGGCGCCCCTGCCCGCGTTGCGGCACGCAGGTGCTGACGGCCGCCCAGGGAACGCCGCCGCAGGAACGGGTGGCGTTCTGGTGCCCGTACTGCCAGCGCGGCCCGGCGCCCGAGGCCCGGCCTACCGGTGCTCGACCAGGGCCGGGTGGCGGGGGTCGTCGACCCGGACGATGAGGTCGGCGAGGTCGGCCGGGACGGTCTCGGCCTCGTAGCGGGCGAAGGCGGGCAGCGTCCACTGCTCCTCGGGCGGGGTCCGGCGGGCCAGCGCGGCCGGGGACAGCGCCAGGTGGACGGTCAGCTCCAGCGGCAGCCAGCGGCCGAGCAGCAGTGCGCCGTCCAGCAACAGGACGCCACCGGGCGGCAGTTCGGTGTAGGGGGCGCGGGTCGACCGGTCCGTCACCGGGTCGCGCAGCGAGGGCAGGACGCGGCCGCTGCCGCCGGGCTCCAGCGGCTCCAGCACCTCGCGCAGCAGGGCGCCGTCGTCCAGCCAGAGGTCGTGGAAGGCGTCCGCGTCCTGCCTGCCGTACTCCAGCCGCACCGAGGCGGGCCGGAGGAAGCCTGCCGCCGACACCCGCAGCGCGGGGCGCCCGCGCAGCCGCAGCGGTTCCACCAGGGCGTCCGCCAGCGCGCCCGGCCCGGCGGCCGTGGCGCCGTCCACCGCCACCCGCAGCCACCGCTCCCCGGCCCCGGGGAGCGCGGTGATGCGGTCGGCGAGGAGCTCGGCGAGGCGGTCGGGCGAGATCGGGTGTACCTGCACCCGCCCATCTTGCCCGGACGCCGCGCGGCCGGGCGGCCCCGGGGTGGGGTGGCGGGGCCGGGAGCGGTGGCGCCGGGGCCGGGCGGCGCCCGGTCAGGGGAGGGGCAGGGCGTGCAGGACGTCGTCGTGGCCGGCGTAGAGGCGGGTGGCATCGTTGGAGAGCGACCAGACGTCGACGCCGGGGCCGGAGTCGCGGAACGTCCAGCGCTCCTCGCCGGTGGCCGCGTCGAGCGCGCAGACGCCGGCGGCCGCCGGGCCCGGCACGAAGAGCGTCGGCCCGGCCAGGAGCGGACGGCTGCGGCGGTCCAGCCGGAACGGCAGCCGGTGCGACCAGAGTTCGGCCCCCGTGGCGACGGCGTGCGCGGTGACCAGACCGTCGTCGCGGGGCAGGTAGAGCCGGGCGCCGTCGCTGACCGGCGGCAGACAGCGCCACTCCTCGGACGGCCCCGGCACGACCGACCAGCGCGGGGTGCCGTCGGCCAGCCGCAGCGCCCGGACCCCGGCCGAGTTCGCGGGTGCGTAGACGTGCTCGCCGTCGGCGACGGCCCAGCTCGTGCTCACCTCGACGGGCACCTCCCAGAGCCGCTTGCCGGTGGCGGTCTCCAGCAGGGCCAGGTGGCTTCCGCCCGCCTGGGTGTCGACGACGGGGACACGGCCGTCGGCCGAGGTGAGCGGGGTGAACGGCCGCTCGCCGCCGACGGACGGACGGGCCCAGCGCACGACCCTTTCCGGGTAGCGCACGGCGAACAGGTCGCCCTCGGAGTCGAACGGCCGCGGCGTGGCCCGGCCGTAGACGAGGTCACCGTCGCAGCCGAACAGCGTGATGCCGCTGCTCAGCTCCTCGGGCAGCGGCAGGCTCCACTCCGAGGACGGGTCGGTGAGGTGGCGGCTGTCGATGTGGCCGTTCGAGACGGTGTACACCCGGTCGCCGCCGATGGCGACGCGGGCGTTCGACAGCTCCACATCGCTCGGCCAGTCCTTTGTGGGCACGGGGAAGGCCAGCGTGCGCAGCGGGGTACCGGTGGCGGGGTCGAGCACCTGGAGCCCGGAGCGGGAGACGAAGACCGGCCGGGAGGGGCGGTCGCTCAGCCGCTCGGGCGTCATCGCCTCCGGGCCCCGGAACGTCCAGAGCGGCTCCGGCCCGGCCAGCCGGGTCGGCCGCGGCTTGGGCGGCACGGGGCCGGGCCCGCCGCCGGACCGGGTGAACGCCCAGACCGCCCCGCCCGCCGCCAGCACCCCGGCCCCGGTCAGCAGCTGCCGCCGGCTCAGCCGGGGCCCGCCGCCCTCCCCGCCACCCCCGCTGACCACGTCGCCCGGCGCCTCCGACGTCTCACCGCCGTCGCCGTCCCACTGCCACGACGCCCCGCCAGCCCCGTCGGGCTGCCCGGGCACACGCGCTGCGGAACGGTCGGACGCTGCCAGCTGCATCTTCGGTACTCGCTTCCCCCTGGGCAGCCGCTGCGCTGCGCTGTCCGAGCGAGGATATCGAAGCGGCGGGCGATCGTTCGCAGGCGCCCGTCCACCGGTGCCGCTCCGTCAGCCGGCGGCAGTAGGCTGTGCTGCGCAGTCCGAGTCCGCCGAGCAGGCTCCGGGGAGGTAGGCCGTGAGCGCCGAGATGATCGCACCCGCGTGGATGCACCGGCAGATCACCAGTGACCAGTACGACTCCTGGTCCGAGGAACAGTGCACGGGTATCGAGATCGTGGACGGAATGGTGGTCGTGAGCCCGAGTGCCTCCAAGCGCCACAACCGGCTGGCCCGCCTTCTGGCCAACGCGCTGGACCGCGCCGGGGGTGCGGAGTGGAACGCCGACACGGACTTCGATGTCCGGTTGCAGGACGTGCCGCTGAACAACCGCCGCCCCGACGTGGTGGTCTACCGGGCGGACACCATCGACATCGCGCCGACGAGACCCGAGCACGTGGCGCTCGTGGTGGAGGTCGTCTCGCCGGGCTCGGAGACCACCGACCGGGTGGTCAAGGTGGATCAGTACGCGAAGGCCGGCATCCCGTTCTACTGGCGGGTCGAGCAGGTGGCCTCGGGCGTTCCCGTCGTCTACACGTCCGTGCTGGACCCGGCGAGCTGCGCCTACCGGGACGGCGAGGTGTTCGCGGGCACGGTGAGGACGGCGGTGCCGTTCCCGGTGGAGATCGACCTCGGCGCGCTCTGAACCTCAGGCCTCGCCGCCCGGGCCGTGGTCGGCGAGGTCGGCGAGGACCTGGGCGTGGCAGGGGAGGGGGACGCACCAGCAGCCGAGCCGGTGGCCGCGGAGCTCGGGGACGAGGGCGAGCAGATCGGGGCGGGCCAGGAGGTGGGCGCGGTACAGGGTGAGCATCCGCTCGCGGGTGAGGTCCGGGCCGGGGCGGTAGGGGCAGTGCAGGGGGTGCTCCGGGAGATGCCAGCCGCCGCGGTGCATGGCGCGGCCGACGTAGACGACGTCGGCGTACGCGGGGTCGTCGCGGTGACCCTTGAGGTTGACGACGGTGGTCGGGCCGGTCGGGCCCCGGTCGGTGCGCGCCATGGTGACCATGCTGGCGCAGCCTCCGGCGGCGGGCATGCCGGGGCGGGGCCGGGCTCGCCTTGACAGTCTCTTGACCCGGGCGTAGCAAGAGAGGATGCGCCAGGGTGTGCCGGCGGACCGGTCCGGTCCGCACGTGACCGGCGGTCCCCGGGCGGTGCGACCCGACCCGCACCGCCCCCGGGAGAGCGATGCCGCGGCCAGGGCGGCCCACGAGCGGGACGCCCTGCTCGCCACCGCTGTCCGCAAGGCGCTCGGCAGCACCGACGCGTACGGCGGCATGGTCTACCTGCGCTCGCGCGACCGGCGGTCGCTGGTGCTCTGCACGATCGCGGGCGTGCCGCTGTCGATCATCAGCGCGTTCCGCCGGGTGGCCGCGGCCGGGCCGCTGCCGGTGGCGGTCAGCTACCGCACCGGGCGGACGGTCACGCTCTCCGACAGCGAGGACACGATGCGGCGCTTCCCGCAGCTCGCCGTCGGCATGCCCTACGACTTCGCCTCCGCCTGTGTGCCGGTCACCGTGGGCGAGGAGCGGTACGGGGTGCTCAGCGTGCTCTGGGCGGCCTCCGACGAGGGCGTGCCGGAGGGCGCGCGGCGACACCTGCGGTCGGTGGCCAACCGGCTGGCGGCCGGGCTGGCGGCTCTGGAGGCGGACGGGCACCCGGTGGAGCCGAACGGCGACACCGCCGTGGTCGAGCTGGTGCCGGCCACCCCGCCCAGCACCCGGGTGGGCCTGTTCGACTGGAACGTGGCCACCGGGGCGCTCTCCGTCGACGACCAGTTCTGCGAGATCTTCGGCCTCGACCCCGTCGAGTTCGACGGCCGCGCGGCCACCCTGACCACCCGGATCGCCCCCAGTGACCTGCCGGAGTTCCGGGCCGCCGCCCGCGCGGCCCTCGACCGCGGCCGGATGCTGGCCGCCCGGGTCCGGGTGCTGGACCAGGAGGGGCGGCCGTTCCCCGTCGAGCTCTGGGGCAGGGTCCCCGAGGGCGGCGGCCCGGGCACGCGCACCCACCTGGTCGGCGCCGTCCTGGACACCCGGACCGGCACGGCCGCGGCGGCCGCCGTCGAACGGCTCCGCGACGGCGTGTTCTCGCTCGACCCGGACGGCCGGATCACCTACGCCAACCGCAGCGTCGAGCTGCTGCTGCGCACCCGGCGCGAGGACCTGGTCGGCCACCACCCCTGGGAGGCGCTGCCCTGGCTCTCCGACCCGGTGTACGAGAACCGCTACCGGGCCGCCATGCTCTCCCAGCAGCCCACCGCCTTCCTGGCGGCCAGGCCGCCGGACGACTGGTTCGCCTTCTCGCTCTACCCGGACGCGCACGGCGTCACCGGCCGCGTCGTCGCCGCCGAACCGCCGCCCGGCGCGGCCGAGCCGCCGAGCGAGCCCCCGCCGGGCGCCCGGACCGGCGTCGGCGGCATGTACCACCTGCTCCAGCTCGCGAGCGCGCTCACCGAGGCCGTCACCGTCCGCGAGGTCTGCAGGGCGGTCGCGGACGAGATCCTGCCGGCCTTCGGCGGTCAGGAGCTGGCCATCTACGCCGTCCGCGACAAGCACCTGCACCTGATCTCGCAGAGCGGCTACCCGGATGGGTTCCTGGACCGCTTCGAGGGCACCCCGATCGGCGCCCGGGTGCCCGGCGCCGAGGCGCTCAGCACCGGGACGCCGATCTTCTTCGAGTCCGTCCACGAGCTCGCCGCCGCCTACCCCGGCATCGCCCTGGACGAGATGCGCGCCTGGGCCTTCCTGCCGCTGATCGCCTCCGGTCACCCGGTCGGCAGCTGCATCATCGGCTTCGACGAGGCCCGCGCGTTCACCGTGGAGGAGCGCGGCCTGCTCACCGCCCTCGGCGGCTTCATCGCCCAGGCGCTGGAGCGCGCCCGCCTCTACGACGCCGAGTTCGCCCTGGCCCGAGGCCTCCAGCAGGCCCTGCTGCCGCACCGGCTGCCGCGGATGGACGGCATCCGGATCGCCGCCCGGTACCTGCCCGGCACCCAGGGCATGGAGATCGGCGGCGACTGGTACGACGCCATCGTCACCGGCCGCGACCTCACCCTGGTCATCGGCGACGTCGAGGGCCACAACGTGGGCGCCGCCGCCACCATGGGCCAGCTCCGCAGCGCCGTTCGGGCCTTCACCACCGGCGGCCACCCGCCGGACGAGGTGCTCGTGCGCACCAACGAGCTGCTGCTCGACCTCGACCCCGGACTGCTCGCCAGCAGCTGCCTGATCCGGCTCACCCCCTCCGACGGCAGCGCCCTGATCGCCCGCGCCGGGCACCTGCCGCCGGTGCTGCGCCACCCCGGCGGGCGCACCGAGGCGCTGTACGTCGCGGGCGGCCCGCTGCTCGGGGTCGACCACAGGTCCGAGTACCCGGTCACCGAGCTGCGGCTGGCCCGGGGATCGCTGCTCGCTCTCTACACGGACGGGCTGGTCGAGGACCCGGCGGTGGGGATCGACGAGGGCGTGGACCGGCTACGGGTCGCCCTCGCGCACGCCAGCGGGGCGGCGGACCCGGAGGAGGAGGGGCTGGACCGGCTGGCGGAGCGGCTGCTGCACGAGGTCGGCTCCACCCACCGGGTGGACGACGTGGCGCTGCTGCTCACCGCGTACGGGTGAGCGCCACAGGCCGTGTACGGGCCGTACGGGGCCGTCGGGCCCGGGCAGGGGAGGCGGCCGCAGCCGTTCGCCGGGTGCGGGCGCTGCTTTCGGCGGGGGTACGGGCGCTACCCACGTAGGGTGCGGTCGCTGCTTTCGCCGGGGGCGTGGTCGGGTGCGGCCGCTACTTTCGTCGGGGGTGGATCGAGACGAAGGGTGAAGGCGCCCGGTGCGGTGGATTCGTTAGCCTCGACGGGTGGATGCACTGGCAAAGGCCTGGTCGAAGGCGGTACGGACGGCGGTCCCCGGGCCCTGGCGGCCCCGAATGGTGGTGCGCGAGGCCGGCGGCGCGCTGCTGCTGGGCGCGCTGGGGGTACTGATCGAGCTCGGCAGTGACCCCGGCCTCTGCGTGGTCTCCGGGCCGGTCGCCGCCGCGCTCTTCCTGCTCCGGCGCGGCCTGCCGGCCACCGTCCTGGTGCTCACCGCGACCGCGAGCGGCTTGGGCGCCGGGCCGCTGCCGCTGCTGGTCTGCGCCGGCTGGTCGGCCGGCGCCCGGGTGAAGCGGGTCACCGTGCTGGCCGGCTCGTTCACCGGCGGGTTCCTGCTGATGACGGCCACGGGCGTGCTGAAGGACGCCGGCTCGGCCCCGGTCAAGCTGGTGATCGGGTTCTCGCTCGGCGGCTTCCTGCTGCTCGCCGTGCTGCCCGCGCTCTGGGGCCGCTACCGGGCACAGCGCCGGGCCCTGCTGGACGCGCTGCGCGAGCGCAACGACCAGCTGCTGCGCGAGCGCACCATGATCGCGCACCAGGCCCGGCTGCGGGAGCGGCACCGGATCGCCCAGGACATGCACGACAGCCTGGGCCACCAGCTCGCCCTGATCTCCGTCCACTCCGGCGCCCTGGAGGTGGACCGCACCCTCACCGACCGGCAGCGGGAGGCCGTCGGCGTGCTGCGGCTGGCCGCCGTCGCCGCGATGCGCGAGCTGCGCGAGGTGGTCGGCGTGCTGCACGACGAGTCGGCCGCCCCGCCGTCGGTGCCCGGCGCGGCGGTGGCGCCCGGAGGCGGCCGCACCGGCGGCCTGGACGGGATCGGGAAGCTGGTGGAGTCCTCCCGGGCGGCCGGGACGCAGGTCTCCCTGAGCGAGGCGGGCGAGCACCGCCCGCCCGCCGCCAACGTCGGCCACGCCGCGTACCGGATCGTCCAGGAGGCGCTGACCAACGCGCACAAGCACGCGCCCGGCGCTCCCATCACCGTCGCGCTGCGCTACGAGCCGGACGCCCTGGTGGTGGAGGTCGCCAACCCGCGGGCGCCCGAGCCGGTGGGCGTCCGGGCGGGCGGCGGCACGGCCGTGGTCAGCGGCGGCCAGGGGCTGACCGGCCTGCGCGAGCGGGCCCGGCTGGTCGGCGGCATGGTGCACGCCGGGCCGACGCCCGGGGAGGGGTTCCGGCTCGCCGCGGTGCTGCCGTACGAGGGGACGGGTGGTGCGGCGGACGGCGCGGCGGGTGGTGCGGCGGGCGCGTCCGGGGGCATCGGGGGCGCGTCCGGGGCCGGGGGCGCGGAGGCGTGGATGCTGGACGCGCTGCCGGCGGCCGAGGGCGGGGCGGGTGCGCGGCGGTGGCGCAGCCCCGCGCTCGGCTGCGCCCTGGGTGGGGGGCTCGTCCTGCTCACCGTTCTGGGCCTGCTGGTCTGGGGCGTGGTGTCGTTCGTCCGTGCCGCCGACGAGGCGACCGTGCAGCGGTCGGTCTACGACGCGATCGAGATCGGGACACCGCAGGCCGACGTGGAGAAGCGCCTGCCCGTCGGCAACGACTTCTTCACCAGGGAGTACAAAGGCTCCGGCCCCACCCCGCCGGCGGGCTCGGTGTGCAGCTACTTCCTCTCCGGGGAGGCGTCCGCCGGCTGGGGCGAGGACAACATCGTCCGGCTCTGCTTCAAGGACGGCGTCCTCGTCGACAAGCAGCACTACCCGGCGAAGTCCTGACCGCCGGAAACGCCGGGGGCCGGAGGTGTGAGGATGGTGCCGAGCAGTGCCACCCGCACCACCGAGGGGATGACCAGCAGTGATCCGAGTCCTCGTCGCCGACGACGAGCCGCTCATCCGGGCCGGGATCAGGATGATCCTGTCCTCCGCCGACGACATCGACGTGGTCGCCGAGGCCGCCGACGGCCGGCAGGCCCTGGATCTCGCCCTGGCCCACCGGGTGGACGTCGTCCTGCTGGACATCCAGATGCCGGTGATGGACGGGCTCACGGCGCTCACCGAGCTGCGCCGGGTGGCGCCCGGCGCGCGGGCGCTGATCCTCACCACCTTCGGGGAGCGCGACAACGTGCTGCGCGCCGTGACGGAGGGCGGCGCCGGATTCCTGCTCAAGGACACCGCGCCGGCCGAGCTGATCCAGGCCGTCCGGGCCGCTGCCACGGGCAACGCCTTCCTCTCACCCGCCGCCACCCGGCACATCGTGGACTCACTGGCCGGTGGTGGCTCCGGCCCGGCCGCTGCCCGGGGCGCGGCGGCCAGGCGGCGTCTCGAGGTGCTGACCGCGCGTGAGTTGGAGGTGCTGGCGCTGCTGGGCGAGGGACTCTCCAACGCGGACGCCGGCGCCCGGATCCACATGAGCGAGGCGACGGTGAAGACGTACGTCAGCCGGATCCTGGCCAAGCTGGGCTGTGAGAACCGGGTGCAGGCGGCGCTGCTGGCGCGGGACGCGGGGCTGGATGGCGGGGTCTGACCGCTCGCGGCACGCGGGGGCCGGGGCCGGGGGCCGGGGCCGGGGGGTGGGCGGGGGTCGTGCAGGCACGTCTGGTGCATCGGATACGGACCGGTCGTGCACCATGCGCTGCGCCATCGCGCGGCCACGGAGAGTGGCGCGTGTGGGCGACGCCACTGCGGGCCGGCGCGGAACCAGGAACTCCGGAGGCGTCGGTGACGGTGCGTCAGCAGTTCGTCACGCCGGGTCGACGGGTGTGGGCGGCCTCACGGATGGACAGATGTGAGCGCGGGCACGGAAATTGACCATTTGATCTTGAAAATGCCGTCAAACCCGGTCATTTCGGACCGGGTTTCATGATCGATACCGCCGGTAACAGTCAACTGGCCTGCGGCGTCCAAGAATTGCTTGTGGCGGCCCGGGAGGGCCCGTAGCTTCATTGGCGGTGCAACGAGCACCACCCGGGTTCACCCCCGACGCACAGCCCGCCGACTGACCCCCGGCGCGAGGGCAGTGCCCGCCGACACGGCCGGCTCGAACAGGCCGTCGGCGAGCGAGGGTGGCCGGGGCGGCAGGGCACGTCCGACACGTGCGTGGCCGCCCGTCGAGTGAGGTGAGCGCGAAGGCCCTGCCAGGGGTCTGGTTCCGCCTGCCCGCCCGGGGCTTGTCGAGAGGACTTTCATGACTTTCCGTCACGAGACCGCCGCTGCCACCACCAACACCGCCACCACCGGCAGGCGCCGCAACCGCGCCCGCCTGGTGCTGGTCGGCGGGGCCGTCGCGGCCCTTCCGGTGGCCGGCCTCGTCACGGCCACCTCGGCCTCCGCCGCGTCCAGCTCGGCCTGGGATGCGGTCGCCCAGTGCGAGAGCGGTGGCAACTGGAGCATCAGCACCGGCAACGGCTTCTTCGGCGGACTGCAGTTCACCTCGTCCACCTGGGCCGCGTACGGCGGCACCGCGTACGCGTCGCAGGCCAGCCAGGCGACCAGGGCGCAGCAGATCTCGGTCGCCGAGAAGGTCCTCGCCTCCCAGGGCCCCGGCGCCTGGCCGGTCTGCTCGGCCAAGGCGGGCCTCAGCAAGGGCGGCGCCCCGGCGGCCGTCGACACCTCGGCCCCGGCCGCCAAGGCCGAGGCCCCGAAGCCGGCCGCGCCCAGGGCGGCTGCGCCCAAGCCGGCCGCACCCAAGGCCCAGCAGCAGGCCAAGCCCGCGCAGGCCCCGCAGGCGAAGCCGGCCCAGGGCGATCAGGCCCGGCCGTCCGGGAAGTCGCAGAAGTCGCAGTCCTGGAAGTCGCAGGACACGGCCAAGCCGGCCGCCTCGGCCACCAACACCGGCGGCGGCAGCTACACCGTCAGGAGCGGTGACACCCTGAGCGACATCGCGGCCAAGTACGGCACCGACACCGCGAGCCTGCACGCCAAGAACGCCAAGGCGATCGGCGACAACCCGGATCTCATCTTCCCGGGCCAGGTCCTGAGCCTCTGACGGACCGCCCCGCCTGTCCCGAGCGGCCGTCCCCCACGGGGGCGGCCGCTGCTGCGGGTCGGGGCGCGTGCACCGGGTGCCTCGGCGGCGCGGCCCGTGCGAACCCGTGCGAACCCGTGCGAACCCGCGGGGATTGTTGAACGTTGAACGCGACGTCCGAATACCGCCGGACCCGCGAGCGCCACGGGTCGAAGATCGAGTCATGTCCGAGAACGAGTCGAGGAGTTCTACCGATATGACGACGATGACGGCTGTGACGACCGGGGCGAGCGCCAGGCCCGGGAAGCTCGACGGCAAGGTGGCCCTGGTGACCGGCGGCAGCCGCGGGATCGGGGAGGCGGTCGCGCTGCGGCTGGCCGAGGAGGGCGCCGACGTCGCGCTGACCTACCGGGGCAGCGCCGAGCGGGCCGAGGCGGTCGCGGCCAAGATCACGGCAATGGGCCGCCGCGGCTGGGCGGTCCGCGCGGACAGCGCCGACCCGCAGGAGGTCCGGGACGTCGTGGAGGCGGTGGCCGAGCGCTTCGGGCGCCTCGACATCCTGGTCAACAACGCGGGCGTCGGCGTGTTCGGCCCGATCGAGGAGCTCGCGCTGGACGATGTGGACCGGGTGCTGGAGGTCAACGTCCGGGCACCGTTCCTCTTCGCCCAGGCCGCCTCCGCCCACCTGGCCGACGGCGGCCGGGTCGTCACCATCGGCAGCTGCATCGCGAAGCGCGTCGCCTTCCCCGGCGCCTCGCTCTACGCGACCAGCAAGGCCGCGACGATCGGGCTCACCAAGGCGCTGGCCCGCGAGCTGGGCCCGCGGGGGATCACCGTCAACGTGATCCACCCCGGGCCGATCGACACCGAGCTGAACCCGGCGGACGGCCCGTCGGGCGACTTCCAGGCGGGCCTGACCGTGCTCGGGGCGTACGGCCGCGCTGCCGACGTCGCCGCAACCGTCGCCCACCTCGCAGGCGAGGACGGCCGCTACATCACGGCCGCCGAGATCGCCGTGGACGGCGGGCTCGCGGCCGCCTGACCCGCCGAGCGGGGGCACGGGCGGGGGAGGCGCCGGGGCGGGTGGCGCCGGGGTGCGGGCGGGGACGAGCGGGGCGGTCGGGGACGAGCGGGGCGGGCGGAAGGGGACGGTGATCGGCCCGGCGCGGTGTTGCGCCGGGCCGGGGGGCGGCGGTCGCGTTTACGATCGGCCGGTCCGAGCACACGTCCCAGCCCCGAAGAGGTGTCGCCATGACCGCAGCGGAAGACCCGATCGACCTGCTCGCCCGGGCCCTCGCCCAGACCGCCGGCCTGATCGACGGCGTCGGTGCCGAGCAGGCCGGACACCCGACGACCTGCCGGTCCTGGGACGTGGCCGATCTGATCAGCCACCTCCTCTGGGACCTCCGGCAGTTCACCGTCCGGGCTAACGGCCACGACCCGGACTTCACGCAGCCCTTCGAGCGGGTGGAGGAGGACTGGCTGCACGCCTTCGAGGCGGGGGCCGAGAAGCTGGTCGCCGCCTGGCGCAGCGCCGGGGAGCTCAGCGGCACCATCGAGGCCCCCGGCGTCGGCGTCATCCCCGCGCGCTTCCCGGTGGACCAGCAGACCGCCGAATTCGCCGTCCACGGATGGGACTTGGCCCGCGCCACCGGCCAGTCCACGGCGGGCCTCGACCACGACGTGGCCCGCACCTCGCTGGCCTGGGCCCACGGCGCGCTGCGCCCCCAGTACCGCGGCAGCGAGGGCGACGGCCGCGCCTTCGGCCCCGAGGTGACCGTCCCCGAGGACGCGCCGGTCTACGACCGGCTGGCCGGGTTCTTCGGGCGCGATCCCCGGAGGGCCTGAGCCGCCCCGTCCCGCGGTCAGTGGAAGACGGTGAGGACGGCCCCCCACTGCGAGGTGGTCCGCCCGGTCGCGGCGCAGAGGCCGCCGGCCGTCGCCACCTGGTAGGCGGTGGTGAGCCGGTAGGAGGAGAGGGCCAGCACGGGGAGGGCGGTCCACCCGGTGCCGAACTCGGGAGCGGTGCCGGTGTTGGTGCCCACCGTGCCGACCATGAGGTCGCCACGGGCACAGGTGGCGGGGGTGGCACTGGTCGTGAAGGTCGTCCCGCCGGACGGGCCGTGCGCCTGGGCGGTGCCCCGTGCGACGGAGATCCCGCGGAACTCGTCCACCGCGATGTGGTATTTGCTGGCGTGCGGGTAGGTCACGTGGATGGAGTCCGCCGTCGTCAGCGCGGGGACGCCGAAGGCCGCGAAGACCAGCACCCGGTGCCGCCTGGAGTCCGTCACGTCCCCCGCCGTCTCGAACAGATCGCCCCGGGTGTCCGTGACCGTGACGTTCCCGGGGCAGGTGCTGGTCAGCATCATCGTCACGACCAGCGCGTCCCCCCGGACGACCGGGGAGAGGACCGGCAGGACGACGTCCGTGCCGGGGAGGGCCTGTTGGTCGGCGGCCGGACGGGCCACCCAGGCCGGATCCGCCGCCGTGGCGGGCGGCTCCGTCGCAGGGCGGGGCGGCCCGGCCGGCGGGCCGGCCGCGTCGACGTCCGTGGCGGGGGACCGGACGGGCACCGGGTCTCCGGTCGGGCAGTCCTGGGGGAGCGGGGCCGCGGCGACGGGTTCGTGGAAGGAGAGGACGCCCAGGGTGGAGCAGACCCCGACCAGTGCGCCGACCAGCAGGGCGACCGCGTGGGTCCAGAGCCGGTGTCCGCGCGCGGACGGTCCGGCCGGGGTGACGGCCGGGGGCGCCGACGGTTCGTCGGCGGGCCGGTCGGACGCGGTGGGCTGCGGGCGTACGGCCGGCGGGGTTCGGGTCGGCGGGTTTTCGGGTGCCGCCTCCCTCCCCGTGGCGGCGGACCAGCGGCGGTGCCACTCGGCCTCGTCGCCGCCACAGGCCTGGACGTAGGCCCTGGTGGTGGGCCAGGACGGCAGGCGTGAGCCGGAGGCCGCCTCGTACAGGGTGGTGTGGGAGATCGAGCCGGCCTTCTTCGCCATGGTCCGGAACGAGGGCTGGCCCGCCTCCCGGCGCAGTCGGCACAGCTCGGCGGCGAAGCTCTCCGCCGCAGTCCGCGCCTTTTCTCGCTTCTCGGCCTGCGGCTCCCGATCCACCATGACGCCCCCCTGGTGTCAGACAGTGTCAGATCCATCGGCGACCACTGTTCGCTTGTCGCGTACGGATCATAGCGACGAGTGGCGGCGGCGATCGGCGATCGCCCAGATCCTCATGGGGGAGGGGGTGTTCGGGACAGGGTGCCCTCGGTGTCAGCTGTTGTCAGTTCCTGTCAGCCGGTACCGAACACCGCGGGTGGTCGGGTCAGCTGTCTCCGCCGCCGCAGTCATTGCGGCGGCACCCGAGGAGACGACGGACCACAGGGGAGACCGGCATGAGCAAGGGACTTCTGCGCAGGATCGGGCGCCGCGGGGCCACCACGGCAGCGGTGGTGGCACTCGCGGCCGGCGGTGTCGGCCTGTCGGCGGGCGACGCGTCCGCCGACGGGTGGTACTACATCAGCAGCCACACCCCCAGCGGTCACGGGGTGGGCCTGTACTCCCTGCCCCAGTCGTACTCGCCGTCCTACAAGCCGTGGAGCCTCGACCTGGGCTCCTACGCCGGGTGGGGCGACAAGATCGCCCCCGACTGCTGGACGCGGGGCGAGAACATCAACAACCAGGGCAACGTGTGGTACCGGGTCCACGCCGCCTACTCGTACAACTACAACGCCACGTACGTGGGAACCGTCTACGTGTACGGCGCTTACGCGGACAGCAACTGGTACTTCCACTACGCCTGGCAGAACGGAGCCATCGGCGGGTGCTGACGGCCGGCTGACGCGGTCCGCCCCGCCCGCGGGCGGGGCGGACCGCGTCACGGCGCCGTGCGGGCGGCCGCCTGCTTGATCGCCTCGCGGATGCGGGGGTAGGTGCCGCAGCGGCAGATGTTCTGGATCTGGTCGATGTCCGCGTCGGTCGGGGCCGGGGTGCGGCGCAGCAGGGCGGCCGCGGTCATGATCTGGCCGGGCTGGCAGAAGCCGCACTGGGCGACGTCGCAGGCCAGCCAGGCCTCCTGGACGGGGTGCAGGGTGTCGCCGTCGGCCAGCCCCTCGATGGTGGTGACGCGGCGGCCGGCGCAGTCCTTGACCGCCACCGTGCAGGGCTGGAACTCCTCACCGTCCAGGTGGCTGGTGCAGGCGCGGCAGACGCCGACCCCACAGCCGTACTTGGGGCCGGTGACGCCGAGCTTGTCGCGCAGCACCCAGAGCAGCGGCATGTCGTCCGGGGCCTCGACGGTGACCGGCTGCCCGTTGAGGACGAAGGTGTGGCTGGGCATGGGGAGTTGCGCCCTTCGGGAGTCGGTGGAGGGGATCAGAAGTCGATCGGGAAGGAGCGCGGGCTGATGCCGGTCGCGCGGGCGTACGCGTTGGCGACCGCCGCCGAGGCGGCGGGGACGCCCAACTCGCCCGCACCGCCGGGCGGTCCGCTCGGTGGCATGAGGTGGATCTCGACCGACGGCGGGCTGTGCCGCTGCCGGGCGTAGCGGAAGTCGGCGTAGCTGCCCTCGCGGACGGCGCCGTGGTCGATGTGGTTGCCGGCCTGGAGGACGACCGAGATGCCGTCGATCAGCGCGCCGGTCAACTGGGCTTCCAGGCCACGGGGGTTGATCACCAGGCCCAGGTCGGCGGCGATCACCGCCCTGGTGACCCGGGGCTGTTTCGGGTCGGTGGCGTCCAGCTCGACCAGGTAGGCGGCGCGCCCGCCGTTCTCGTCGTGGTAGCCGATGCCCTGGGCCTGGCCTGCGGGCATCGCGCGTCCCCAGCGGCCGGCCTGGGCGACCTTGTCGAGCACGGCCCTGCCGGCGGCGCCGCGCACCCGGGCCCGGCGGAAGGCGACCGGGTCCTGGCCGAGGCGCCGGGCCAGTTCGTCCATCATGATCTCGTCGGCGACCCGGACCGTGCCGGAGTAGACCGAGCGCCAGCTGCCGGTGTGCATGTCCAACGGGACCTCGGCGAGGAGCTGGGTGGGGATGCCGACGTCGTAGGGGTTCTTCTCGCTGAGCAGGAAGAACGCCTGGGCGAGGCTGAGGCCGGCCACCGAGAGGCTGAACCCGGCGGCGGTGAGCGCCTCGCCGAGGCCGTGCCGGAAGTCGGTCCGGACGGTGGCGGCCCGGTGCTCGTAGCTGATGACCTGGCCCAGTCCGTAGGTGGCGCGGATCCGGTGGTGGCTGGCGGGGCGCATCCGGCCGTGGCGCATGTCGTCGTTGCGGGTCCACATCAGTTTGACCGGGCGGCCGGCCGCCCGGGAGATCCGTGCGGCCTCCAGAGCGGCGTCGAAGAACAGCCGGCGGCCGAACGAGCCGCCGCCGCGCACGACATGGACGGTGACGGCGTCCTGCGGCAGGCCGAGGTCGGCGGCGATGGTCTGCTGGGCGACGATCGGGGTCTGTGAGGCGAACCAGATCTCGGCGCGGTTCGGGCGCACGTCGGCGACGGCCGTCAGCACCTCCATCGGCGCGTGGTTGACGAAGGCGAAGTCGAACTCGCCGTCCACGTACTGGGTCAGCAGCGGCGGGACGAGGAACGGCAGGTGGGCGGCGCGCAGCCGGGCCCGGATGTCGGCGTCGGAGAGCGCGGCGACGGGGCCCGGGTTCCAGGCGGTCTGCAGGGCGTCGCGGGCCTTGAGCGCCTGGTCGAAGGTCTCGGCGAGCACGGCGACGCCGGTCGGGACGGTGACCACGCCGAGGACGCCCGGCATCGTGCGGGCGGCGGAGGCGTCCAGTGACTTGAGGGTGCCGTTGATGGTGGTCGGGCGGGCGACGACGCAGGGCACGGCGCCGGGGACGACGAGGTCGCCGGCGTACTTGGCGCGGCCGGTGACGATGTCGCGGGCGTCGATCCGGCCGGTCGGCCGGCCCACCAGGCGCTGCTGCTCGGGCGGCTTGGGGGCGGAGGGCACGGCCGGGACGGCGATGCCGGCGGCTGCGGCGGCGAGTTCGCCGTAGCCGGCCCGGCGGCCGTCGGGGGCGAGGACGGCGGAGTCGGCGGTGCGCAGGGTGTCGGCCGGCAGCGACCAGCGGCGGGCGGCGGCGGTGACCAGCCGGGCGCGGGCGGCGGCCGCGGCGGCGCGGACCGGGTCGTACAGCGAGCGCACCGAGTTGGAGGCGCCGGTGAGCTGGTTGAAGAGCAGGTCGGGGCGGCCGTCGGAGAGCGGGACGTCGACGTCGGTGAGCCGGGCGTCGAGCTCGTCGGCGACCAGCATGGCGATGGTGGTGGTCAGGCCCTGGCCGACCTCCAGGCGGGGGAGGTGCAGCGCGGCGCGTCCGTCGGCGGTGACCTCCAGCACCAGCAGGTGGGAGGTGGGCAGGCCGGCCAGGATCAGCGCGTCGCCGAGGTCGAGGATGTCCGGGATGCCGGGAAGGCCGAGCAACTGGGGCGCGGCGGCGGGCCCTTCGGCGGATGCGCCCTCGGCTGCGGTCCGCACGGCGGCCCGGGCGGTGGCGGGCGCGGCGGCGTCCAGGCCGAGCCGGGCGGCGACGGTGAGGGTGGGGGCGGCGAGCAGGTAGGTGAGGAAGCGCCGGCGGCCGGCGGGGGCCGGGGACGGGTCGGCCGGGGGCTGCGCGGCGGTGGCGTCGGCCGGGCGCTCCTGGGCCGGGCTCTCCTGTGCCGGGGTGGTGGCCGGGGTGGTGGCGTTCCGGGCGCTGTCCGAGGGTGCGATGGAGGTGCTGATGGGAGGAGCCCTTCGAGCCGGTGACGGCTCCGGCCGGGCGGGCCTGGGCGGCCCCGGCCCCGGTGCCGGATCGCGAACGCGGACGAGCATAGGAGGGGGTTACTGGCCGGTCAACACGGGCACTTCGGGCCGGACCGGACATCCCGCCGGATGTCGGATGGGGCGGACACGGACGGCACCGGACGGGCCGGGCGTGGCTGCGGTACCGCCGCCCGGGTGACGGATCGTCCGTTCCCGTACCGGAGTTCGGCCCTCGCCGGCCCGTGCGGGGCGACGGCGGCGAGGGGTGGTGGCGGGGCGGGCCCCCGGCTTCCCAAGTGGCCCACTCGAATGTGCTCCGACTGGACCTGTCCAGTGGTCCACCCGGCCTCTAGGATTGATCATGTCAGGTCAGTGGGGAACCGGCGGTCTTCGGGGCCGCCGTACCGGGGGAGTGTCGTTGCCGATCCGTCTTGCACCACCCGCAGGCGTCCAGCGGACGCTCGCCACCGCCCAGTTGGTCGGCTCGATCGGCGACGGCGCGTACTACACCTGCTCGGCGCTGTACTTCACCCGGGTCATCGGGATGTCCCCCACCCGCCTCGGCCTCGGCCTCGCCGTGGCCTGGGCGGTCGGCTCACTGGCGGGCGTCCCGCTCGGCCACCTCGCCGACCGGCGCGGGCCGCGCGGCACGGCGGTGCTGCTGGCGCTCGCCACCGGCGCGGTGGTCGCCTCCTTCCTGGTCATCCGCTCCTTCGTGCCGTTCCTGGCCGCCGTCTGCCTCTACGCCACGACACAGTCCGGGCTGTCGGCGGCCCGGCAGGCACTGGTCGGCGGGCTGGTCGACCGGGCGGAGCGGACGGCACTGCTGGCCCGCCTGCAGGCAACCCTCAACGCGGGCCTGGCCCTTGGCGCCGCACTCGGCGGCATCGTGCTGAGCACCGGGAGCCGGGCCGGGTTCCTCGTCGCCTTCGCGGTCACCGCCGTGGGGTTCCTGGTCAGTGGCCTGGTGCTGCTGCGACTGCCCGAAGTGCCGCCCGCGCAGGCGAGTTCGGGCCCCGGGCGGAAGCTGGCGGTGCTCTCCGACCGACCGTACGCCGTCGTCACGCTGATCAACACCGTGCTCCTGCTGCGGATGCCGCTGCTCAGCCTGGTCATTCCGCTCTGGATCGCGGCCCGGGCCGACCACCTGGCCTGGCTCGGCTCGGCGCTGTTCGTCCTCAACACCGCGGTGGTGATGGCCTTCCAGGTCCGCACGGCCCGCGGCGTGACCGGGCTGCGGTCCGCCTCGCGCGCCGTCCGCGACGCCGGTGTCATCCTGCTCGCCTCCTGCGCCGTCTTCGCCCTCTCGGCCGGGGACGTACCGCTCTGGGTGATGGCCGGGCTGCTCGTGGTGGCCGCGACGCTCCAGGTGATCGGCGAGATGAAGCAGTCCGCGGGCTCCTGGCAGATCAGCTTCGACCTCGCGCCCGCCCACCAGACCGGCCAGTACCAGGGCTTCTTCGGCTCGGGGGTGGCGGTGGCGCGCACCGTCGGGCCGCTGCTGCTGACCACCCTGCTGCTGGACTGGGGCGTGCCCGGGTGGCTGCTGCTGGGCGGGCTCTTCCTGGCGGCCGGCTGTGCGATGGGGCCGGCGGTGCGGTGGGCCGAGCGCCGCCTCCCCGGGGTGGCGGCGCCGGAGCAGACCGCGGTCGCGCTGCGCGCCTGAGGAGCCGGACGCCGGGCCGCCCCGGCGTCCGCGCGGGGGCGCGCGGGGAGCCCGCGGGGCCTGCGCGGCGTCCGCATGGCGGGGGCCGAGTGGGGTGCATGTGGGGTCCGAGTGGTCTCCGTGTGGGGTTCGTGTGGCGTCCGTGTGGCGGACGGCCGCCATCGGGGAGACGGCCACGGACTGGCGATGTTCCGTCACCGCGCCGTGGATTCTGCGCCCGAACATCCGTCAGAACCGGGAAATACCGGTCAGATGACGATTGGCCAGAAGAATCTACGGCTGTTCATGGTCTTCCGCTCCCGGTCCCCGGCTGCCAGGCTGGCCGGGTTTGCAGAACCGGAGGAGGTCATGTGTCCCGCATATCCAGTCTGGCGTTGACGTTTGCCAGCGCGCTCTCCCTTGTCGCCGGAACCGCCGCCGCGGCGTCGGCCGCGCCGGAACCGCCCTCGGCCGCGCCCGCCGCCGAGGCCCGGGTCGAACCGGTCGCCTGGACGCCCTGCAACCCCGACCCGTCGAAGCCGGACCCCGGCATCTACGACTGCGCCGTCTACCCCGTCCCGCTCGACTACGCGGACCCGTCCGGCGAGAAGATCGGCATCGCCATGATGCGCCGCCGGGCCGGGGACCCGTCCAAGCGGATCGGCTCGCTGTTCCTCAACCCCGGCGGCCCGGGCGGCAGCGGCTATCTCTGGGCCACCACCGGCCGTTTCGACCCCGAGGTGCAGGCCCGCTTCGACCTGGTCGGCTTCGACCCGCGCGGCGTCGCCCGGAGCAACCCGCTGAAGTGCTTCACCACCGACGAGGAGGCGGCCGCCGTCTTCGGCCGGCAGACCGGCGTGCCCGTCACCAAGGCCGAGATCGACGGTACCTTGGCCGCCACCGAGGACTACACCGACGCCTGCGACCGCAACGCCGGCCCGCTGATCGAGCACATGTCGACCGAGAACGTCGTCCGCGACCTCGACCGGATGCGCCGGGCCGTCGGGGACAAACAGCTCACCTTCGCCGGCTTCTCGTACGGCACGCTGATCGGCGCCACCTACGCCAGCATGTACCCGGACAAGGTCCGCGCGCTGATCATCGACGGCAACGTCGACCCGAACCTGCGGTTGCACAACGGCCTGGAGTACGACCGGCAGCGCGCCGCCGGCTTCGAACTCGCCCTGGACGAGTACCTGAAGCGCTGCAAGACGGCCGGAGCCCCGCGCTGCGCCTTCGGCGACGGCGACACCCGGGCCAAGTTCGACGCGATCCGCGACCACCTGCGCACCAGCCCCGTCACCCTGCCGAACGGCACCCAGGTGACCCTCTCCAGCTTCACCAGCCAGGTCGCCGACGCCCTCTACGCGCAGACCCGGCAGGCGCCGCTGGCCAAGTCGCTCCAGGCGCTGCACGAGGTGCTCCAGCAGCAGGGCGCGCCCTCGCTGACGGCCCCGAAGGCCGCCGACGACGCGAACACGCTGGCCGTGACCGTCCCCACCGCCCTGCGCGAGGCCCTGCCGGAGACCCCGTACAGCTCCGACGACTCCTACTACGGCGTCAACTGCCAGGACAAGCCGTACCCGTCGAACCCGCGGGTCTTCGCCAACCTGGCCCGCGCCTGGGAGAAGGACTCGCCGACCTTCGGCCGCTACCAGGCCTTCGACGCGCCCGCCTGCGCCACCTGGCCGGCCCCGGCGCGTGACTCCGACCGGTACACCGGCCCGTGGAACCGCCGCACCGCCAACCCGGTGATGGTGATCGGCAACCTCTACGACCCTGCCACCCAGTACAAGTTCGCCCAGAACATGCAGCGCCAGCTCGGCAGCGCCGTGCTGGTCAGCGTCGACGTGATCGAACACTGTGCGGTGGGCCGGAGCAAGGAGCTGAACAAGCTGGTCACCTCCTACCTGGTGGACAAGGCCGTGCCCGCGCCCGGTCGGCTGCTCAAGCCGGACGCCGAGGCCTTCCCGCCGGTCGCCTGACGCCGGGAGCCTGACCGTCGGCCCTCGGCCGCCGGCCGGACGACAGGGCCGCCCCGGGCGACGGTGCTCGGGGCGGCCCTGTGCGGACGGTGGCGGGGCAGCGGCAGGGAGGCGGTCAGAGTTCGTTCAGCGGGACGCCCGGGTCGGCCAGGGCCGCAGGGT
The DNA here is from genome assembly GCF_055579305.1 of Kitasatospora sp. NPDC032757. NCBI lineage: Bacteria > Bacillati > Actinomycetota > Actinomycetes > Kitasatosporales > Streptomycetaceae > Kitasatospora > Kitasatospora sp. NPDC032757. The sequence goes on from NZ_JBVINN010000021.1 coordinate 56,962, forward strand.
CCACCGGGCGCCCCGAGCGGACCAGCTCGCGGATCGGGTCGGTGACGTCCCAGACGTTCACGTTCATCCCGGCCAGGACCCGGCCGCCGGACAGCCAGAAGGCGATGAACTCGCGGGCGGCGCGGTCCCCCCGGAAGACCACCCGGTCGTAGCCGCCCGGTTCGACGTAGCCCGTGTACTCCATCCCCAGGTCGTACTGGTCGGTGAAGAAGTACGGCACCCGGTCGTAGACCGCGTCCGGGCCGTCCTGGCCGAGCATCGCCCGGGCCGCGGTCTGCGGCTGGTTGAGCGCGTTGGCCCAGTGCTCGACCCGGACGTGGCGGCCGAGCATCGGGTGGAAGGCGTTGGCGACGTCGCCCGCCGCGTAGATGTCCGGGTCCGAGGTGCGCAGGTGCTCGTCGGTCTTGACGCCGTTCTCGATCTCCAGGCCGGCCGACTCGGCGAGCGTCGTGAGCGGGGCGATGCCGATGCCGACGATCACCGTGTCCGCCGCCACCGTCGCGCCGTCCGCGAGGCGCACACCGGTGACGGCTCCGCCCTCGCCGGTCAGCTCCTCGACCTTGGCGTTGAACCGCAGGTCCACGCCGTGGTCGCGGTGGAGGTCGGCGAAGACCTGGGCGGCCTCGCGGCCCAGCACCCGCAGCAGCGGCAGCTCGGCCGCCTCCAGCACGGTGACCTCGGCGCCCGCCGCCCGGGCGGCCGCCGCCGTCTCCAGGCCGATCCAGCCCGCGCCGATCACCGCGACCCGGGCACCCGGCTTCAGCGCAGCCCGGAGCCGCTCGCTCTCCCCGACCCGGCGCAGGTAGAGCACGCCGTCCTGGTCCGCACCCGGCACCGGCAGCCGGCGCGGCACCGAACCCGTGGTCAGCAGCAGCTTCGCGTACTCGATCCGGCCGTTGTCGGCGAGCGTGACGGTGTGCCCGGCCGGGTCGACCGCGACGACCGGGGTGCCGAGGCGGAGGGTGACGTCCTGCTCGGCGTACCACTGCGGCGGATGGACGTAGATCTTCTCGCGCGGCGTCTTGCCGAGCAGATAGCCCTTGGAGAGCGGCGGCCGCTCGTACGGCCGCTCGTGCTCGTCGCCGATCAGGACGATGCCGCCGCGGTACCCGGCCTCGCGCAGTGCCTCCGCGGCCTTGGCGCCGCCCAGGGAGGCGCCGACGATGACGATGGGCCGCTCGCGCCCGCCGCCGTCGGCCGTTCCTGCTGTGCCCGTGCCCATGCTGAACTCCTCGCTCTCCGGCCGGAATCACGGACAGCCTGCCGCCGTTCGGGGGACCTGTCGAGGCCACGCCAGGCGCGCCGCGACAGGCTCCCCCGAACGGGTGAAGCTGGCCGGCGGTACGGGGCGGCCGCCTGCTAGGGAGTCATGGCGTCCCGGACCAGGGCGGTGTCGACGAACTGCTCGAAGCGCACGATCCGGCCCCCGCGCACGGTGAAGTGGTGCGCCACCCGGACCGCCAGCGGGCGGTGGGTGGTCCGGTGCACGGCGGTGTAGCGGGCCAGCACCACCACGTTCTCGCCGTCCACCACGTAGCTGTCGTCGTGGGCCGTCCAGCCGTCCCACTCGGCGGCCAGCCGCTCCATCACGCCGCTGGTGACGCCCTTCGGGGTGCGGTACGTGCCGGCCAGCGGGAATCCGGCCATCTCCGTCCACTCGACGTCGTCGGCGAGCGTGGCGCGCAGCGCGCCCAGGTCGCCGCGCGCCGACGCCAGGTACTGGCGGCGGACCACGTCGGCGGGGGCGTCGGACTCGGCGAAGGAGGCGGCGGACCTCGGGATCTCGATCATCTCGGCTCAGCCCCAGGTCATCTCGCCCATGGCGACCTTCGTCCCGAGGTCGACCGCCAGCTTCATCCCGAGGTCCGGGAACCGGCGCTCCAGCGCCGCCTTGGCGGCGGCCGCGTCGGTGGCCCGGCCGATCTCGGTCTCGAACGCCCGCAGGTAGGCGCGGGTGTGGTCGATCGCGGTGGTGATGGTGGGTGCGCCGGCCGTCCGGTGGCCGGCCACCACGAACCCGGGCTGCAGCGCCTCCATTCCGTCCAGCAGGTCGATCCAGGCGGCCCGCTGTTCGGGCGTCGGGGTGTCGGCGGTCCAGACGTGCAGGCCCTCGAAGAGCAGCACGCCGCCGAGGATCGTGCGGTGGTGGTGCTGCCAGAGGTAGTGCCGGTCCGGCAGGTGGAAGTCGGCGCCGCGCAGCTCGAACCGGTGGCCCTCGAAGACGAGTTCGTCGCGGTGCAGCACCTCGGGCCGCACCAGCCGGGTCGGCAGCTCGGGGCCGAGGCGCGCCCAGGCCTTCAGCTTGCCCTCGTAGGACTCCTGGATGTGCTCGACGGTGGTCGCCGTGGCCAGGAACCGCGCCTGCGGGAAGGCGTCCTGCACCTCCTGCGCGCCGAAGTAGAAGTCCGGGTCGCCGTGGCTGACGAACACCGTGGTCAGCCGCTTGCCGCAGGTCCGGATCCGCTCGACCAGCCGGCGTCCGTCGGAGCGGGTGAACCCGGCGTCCACCAGCAGGGCGTCGTCGGGCCCGGTCACCAGGACGGACGTCTTGTTGAGCGAGCTGTCGGGGCTGTCGATGACCTCGAAGTCCAGCGCGCTCATGCCCCCACCCCGCTTCCCTCGGCTCGGGCATGCGCCCGTGCGCGCCCGTCGATGACTCGCTCGCTCTGCTCGCTCATACGGGGTGGTCCTTCCTCGGGCCGTCCCGGCCGTCGTTCCGCGCGCCGGCCCGGGCTCCGTGACGCCGGGCGCGTGCCGCCGCCTGGGAGATGTCAGACAGGCCCCAGCATCGGCGACCGGCGGACCGGCCGCATGTCGGGCGGGGGCGGCGGGTGGTGCCGGCGGGCTGCGGGCCGGGCGGCGGCGGGGCGACGACGGGCGCGGTGAGGAAACGGTCGCGGAACTGTTCCTGGTACGCGGTGACGGCCATGGGGAAGATCATCGCACCGGTGGTGCGTGGTCGTTGCGGGAGGTCGCCGTGGGGGTGCGGGCGGGGTCGCTGCGGCAGGTGGGAACGGGGTGGAGCCGGGGAGCTGGGGAGCTGGGCGGCGGTGGCGCGGGGCCCGGGTGGCCCGGTGCGGCAGGGGAGCCGGGGCGCGTGGGGCGTCTGCGGGGGCGCGTCATCGGTGTGCACCACCACCCGGTACGGGCGGGTGGGAACACCGGGCGGAGGGATGGTGTTCGAGCGATCATGACCAGCGACGCCGTGGCCGTGGCCACCCCCGACACCGACATCCTGCGCTACGCCGCCTTCTCCACCGACCCGGCCGGGGGGAACCCGGCCGGCGTGGTGCTCGACGCCTCCGGCCTCTCCGCCGAGCAGATGCTCGCCGCCGCCGCCGAGGTCGGCTACTCCGAGACGGCGTTCCTGATACCCGACGCCTCGGGCGGCGCCGAAAGCGCCTACACCGTGCGGTACTTCAGCCCGCTGGCCGAGGTGCCGTTCTGCGGCCACGCCACCGTCGCCTCGGCCGTCGCGCTCGCCGAGCGGACCGGTCCCGGCCGGTACGTCTTCGCGACCCAGGCCGGCGAGGTGCCGATCGAGGTCGACAAGGGCGCGGACGGTGTCCTGCGCGCCACCCTCACCAGCGTGGAGCCGCACGTCGAAGAGGTGGGCGAGGCGGACGTCGCCGAGGCGCTCGCGCTGCTCGGCTGGTCCGCCGACGAGCTGGACGCCGCACTGCCGCCCCGGATCGGCTACGGCGGCGCCCGCCACCTGGTGCTGGCCGCCGCCACCCGCGACCGGCTGGCCCGCCTGGAGTACGACTTCGACGGCCTGGCCTCCTACATGACGGCCCGGGACCTCACCACCCTCCAGCTGGTCTGGCGGGAGAGCGAGCACGTCTTCCACGTCCGCGACCCCTTCCCGGTCGGCGGCGTCGTGGAGGACCCGGCCACCGGCGCGGCCGCTGCCGCCTTCGGCGCCTACCTGCGCGAGCGGGGTGCGGTCACCGCCCCGGCCACCCTGACCCTCCATCAGGGTGAGGACCTCGGCCGGCCGGGCGTGCTGAAGGTCGAACTCCGCGAGGGCGACGCCCGGATCCGGGTCTCGGGCACGGCGGTGCCGATCCCGTAGCCGATCCCGTGGCCGGACCATGGCCGGCCGGCGCCCGCGGCGGTCCCGCGGGCGCCGGCCGGGCTCGCGCGGCCCCGGCGGCCGCGTCCGTCCGCAGGGGCGCACGGCAGCGGGAGGAAGAGACCCCCTCGCTCGGAAGGGGGACGACGAGGACGGATCAGCCGGACCGGCGGGGCTGCCGTCGGGTCACCTCCCGGGGCGTCCGGTCAGCGGGACGCGCCGGGGTGCGGTACGTGGAAAAACGGTCGCGCTTGCGGGGCGGATAGGGGAGTCTGCCCGGATGAAGCGAGCGAGCAGCCGGTCCGTCACCGCCCACCTCACCTACGGGGACGAGTACTTCGGGCCGCAGGGCCCGTACGAGGTGAGCGAGGGGTGGTGGTCGGCCGCCGCACCGGTGGTCGAGCGGCTGTCGGAGGAGCTGGGGGTGCCGGTGGTGGTGCTCCGGCTCGCCGAGGTGGCGGAGGGCGGTGGCGGCCACGGCGGGCATGTGGTCTACCACGTCGAGGCGCTGGAGCGGCCCGCCGGGCTGGTGCCGCGTCAGGCGGGCCCGGACACCGCCGCTCTGCTCGGCCCGGCCGAGCGGCGGGCCGGCTGGGCCACGCCCGCCGGGCTGCGGGAGGCGTTCGACTGGGCCGAGCAGGCGCTCGACCGGGCCGGCCGCCCCGCGACCGGCCCGGTCGAGCAGGTCCGGACGTGGAACCTCTCCGGGCTGTTCCGCTACCGCACCGCCACCGGCGGCGACGCCTGGTTGAAGGCGACCAACCCGACGTTCAACGCCCGTGAGGGCGACGTGATCGCGCTGCTCGGCTCCGTCGACCCCACGCTGGTGCCGCCGGTGCTCGGCTCCGACCCCGAGCGCGGGCGTCTGCTGCTCGACCACGTGCCCGGGGAGGACTGCTGGGGGCCGTCCGCCGAGGAGATCGCCGACGTGGTACCCCGGCTGGTCGCCGCCCAGGCGGCGCTGGCCGCCGACGGCCGCGCCGCCGCGGCCGGCCTGCGCGACCGCACCCTGCCCACGCTGGTCCGCCAGGTGAACGACCTGCTCGACCGGCTCGCGGCCGATCCCGGCCCCGAGCTGACCGCCGGTGAACTCGACGCGGCCCGGGCGCTCGCCGCGCGGCTGCCCGCGCTGGTGGCGGAGCTGGCCGTATGCGGGCTGCCCGAGACCCTGGTGCACGGCGACTTCCACCCGGGCAACTGGCGCTCCGACGGCACCCGCTCGGTGGTCGTCGACTACGCCGACTCCTGCCTCGGCCACCCGGCCCTGGACGGGCTGCGCCCGCGCCAGTACGTCGACGACGAGCGGTGGGCTCAGGCCGCCGAGGTGTGGGCGCGGGCGTGGCGGGAGCACGTCCCCGGGTCGTCGCCGGAACGCGCGCTGGAGCTGGTCGAGCCGCTCTACCACCTCGCGTACGCGGTGCGGTACCAGGAGTTCCTGGACCACATCGAGGCCGGCGAGCGGCCGTACCACGAGGGCGACCCGGTGAGCGAGCTTCGGGCGGCACTGGCCTGCGCGGACCGGGTCTGACGGCCCGCCGGTCGGGGCGGGGTGCGCGCCGCCGCGCCACAGACCGCCCCGGCCGCCGGCGCCGCCCCGGCGTGCGGAGCGGCGCCGACGAGGCTCTCACCCGGGCGCCCGGAGGCGGGTCTCACCCGGGCGCCCGGGGGCGGGCCTCATCCGGATCGCATCGGCGCGGGCCTCACCCGGTGGGCGCGATCCGGCGGCCGTCGCGGGCGGAGTACAGGGCGAGCGCCTCCACCGGGCAGAAGTCGACCGCCTCGGCCAGCTTCGCCGTCAACGGCTCCCCGACGGGGTCCGCGCCGGCCGGCCGCGGGGTGCGCACCGGGTGGGCCAGTCCGTCGGCGCCGAGCACCAGCGACCCGGGCACGGCGAGCGCGCACATGCCCGAGCCGACGCAGCGCCCGTGGTCGACCCGGACCACCACCGGGTCGTTGAGCGCCGGCCCAGCGGGCCGCGTCGGGTCGGCCGTCACCAGGCGACCTGGAGGGTGTGCGGACTACGGGTCACCAGGCCGCGTCGCCAGTCGATGGCGTCCGTCGGCATGGTGAGCCGCAGCGCCGGCAGCCGGCGGGCCAGGCGGTGCAGGGCCAGCTCCAGTTCCATCCGGGCCAGCCAGGCGCCCAGGCAGTGGTGCGGTCCGGCGCCGAAGGTCAGCATCGGCGCGGCCAGCGGGGAGAACAGCTCGGTCAGCAGGTCACCGGTGTAGATCTCCGGGTCCTGGTTGGCCGTGCGGGTGTCGGCGGCGACCACGCTGCCGGCCGGGATCACCACACCGCCGATCTCCACGTCCTCGGTACTGCGCCGCAGGAGTCCGGGGAGGTGCGCGGTGTCCGCGAGCGGGATGGCGCGCAGCAGTTGTTCGGTCGCGGCCGCCGCGCTCTGTTCGTCGGAGGCGAGCCGCTGCCAGGCCTCGCGGCCGTCGCCGAGCAGGTAGACCAGGGCGTTGCCGAGCGCGGTCATGGTGGTCTCGTGCCCGGCCACCACCAGGCCGATCACCAGCGAGACGAGCTGCGGCTCGGTGATGTCGTCGCTCTCCCCGGCCGCCGCCAGCAGGCTGCTGACGAGGTCCTCGCCCGGGTCGGCGCGGCGTTCGGCGATCAGCTCGACGCTGAAGCCGGCGAACTCCGCCAGCGCCGTTCGGATCGCCTCGGCGGTGTACGCGGTGGTGGCGAGCGCGTGGTCGCTCCAGTGTTCGAGGCGCTTGCCGTCCTCACCGTCCAATCCCATCAGCCGGCTGATGACGGCCGTCGGCAGCGGGCGGGTGTAGGCGGCGACGATGTCGGTGGGCGAGCCCTGGTCGATCAGATCGTCGAGCAGGCCCTCGACCACCGAGGCCACCCACGGCCGCCACCGGGCGATCGCGCGCGGGGTGAACGCCCGCTGCACGGTGCGGCGCAGCCGCTGGTGTTCGGCGCCGTCGAGGCTGAGCAGGCCCTGCGGGTCGTCCAGGAGGTTCGGGACCAGCGAGACCGGGGGTGCGTCGGGGGCGAGCAGCGGGGCGCGGCCCAGCCGCGGATCGGTGAGCACCTGCCGGACGTCGGCGTGGCGGCTCACCAGCCAGACCGGGGTGCCGGTGGGGAGCGTGCCGAGCCGGGGCGGGCCCGGGGCCAGGCGGCGCACACAGTGCAGCGGGGGGAGCGGGGGCTCGGCGGTGGCGGTTGCGACGGCGGCTTGGCCGCTGCCGGTGCCGGCGCGGGTGGCACTGTTCTCGGCGGACATCCGTACTCCAGACTCCAGGGCGGTGGGCGGCGCGAGGCGGCCCGGCGGGGGGCGGATCCGGGGAGGTGCGCGGGGACGGGGAGGTGCGATCGGGCGGGGGCTTGTACGGCGTGTACAGGGACAGGGGCAGAGGTGGAGCCGGCGGGACGGGTGGGTCGGACGGGTCGGGTTCGGTACGACCGTACGTGGGCGGCGCGGCACAGTCAGCAACGATTCCAGCCAACGCCGGGTGGCTGCCGGGGTGATGACGGGCGCTCGGCAAGGCCGCGCCCCTGGCCGGCCGTCGGGGCCCGGTGGCTCCGTCGGGGCCGGGCGGCTCCGGCAGAGGTGCGCGGCTCGCGGCTCGGGGGCACGTGGGCCGCCCCGGGTGAGCCGGATCACCGGAGCCGTTCGCCGGGCACGGACCGGCGTGGACGATACGCTTCGTGGGCAAGTCGTTTGAGCAGGTCATGCCGGTGCAGAGCCGCATCGGCCGACGGAGGTGGAATCGGATGGCCCAGCAGGTCAAGGCAGTCATCGCGCGTGCCAAGGGCGCGCCCGTGGAGGTCACGACGATCGTCGTACCCGACCCGGGGCCGGGCGAGGCGGTGGTCCGGATCCAGGCCTGCGGCGTCTGCCACACCGACCTCCACTACCGCGAGGGCGGTATCAACGACGAGTTCCCGTTCCTGCTGGGCCACGAGGCGGCGGGCATCGTGGAGTCGGTCGGCGAGGGGGTGACGGAGGTCGGGCCCGGTGACTTCGTGATCCTCAACTGGCGTGCGGTCTGCGGCCAGTGCCGCGCCTGCAAGCGCGGGCGTCCGCAGTACTGTTTCAACACCCACAATGCCAAGCAGAAGATGACCCTGCTGGACGGCACCGAGCTGTCGCCGGCCCTGGGCATCGGCGCGTTCGCGGAGAAGACGCTGGTCGCGGCCGGCCAGTGCACCAAGGTCGACCCGGCGGCCGAGCCCGCCGTCGCGGGCCTGCTGGGCTGCGGGGTGATGGCGGGCATCGGTGCCGCGATCAACACCGGCACCGTCGGCCGTGGCGACTCGGTCGCGGTGATCGGCTGCGGCGGCGTCGGCGGCGCGGCCGTCCTCGGCTCGCGGCTGGCCGGCGCGGCGAAGATCATCGCGGTGGACATCGACGACCGCAAGCTCGCCACCGCGGAGAAGCTCGGCGCCACCCACACCGTCAACTCCCGTACCACCGACCCGGTCGAGGCGATCCGGGAACTGACCGGCGGCCACGGCGCGGACGTGGTCGTGGAGGCGGTCGGCCGTCCGGAGACGTACCAGCAGGCGTTCTACGCCCGCGATCTGGCCGGCACCGTCGTCCTGGTCGGCGTGCCGACCCCGGAGATGAGGCTGGAGCTGCCGCTGCTCGACGTGTTCGGCCGCGGCGGCGCGCTGAAGTCCTCCTGGTACGGCGACTGCCTGCCCTCGCGGGACTTCCCGATGCTGATCGACCTCTACCTCCAGGGCCGCCTGGACCTCGGCGCCTTCGTCACCGAGACCATCGAACTCGACGCCGTGGAGCAGGCGTTCACCCGCATGCACGAGGGCGACGTGCTCCGCTCGGTGGTGGTCCTGTGAGCGGGGGGACCACGGCACGGATCGACCGGCTGGTCACCGCCGGCACCTTCGACCTCGACGGCGGCAGCTGGGAGGTGGAGAACAACGTCTGGATCGTCGGCGACGACACCGAGGCCGTGGTGATCGACGCGGCCCACGACGCCGAGGCCATCGAGGCCGCGCTCGGCGGGCGCCGCCTGGTGGCGATCGTCTCCACCCACGCGCACAACGACCACATCGACGCGGCCCCGGCGCTCGCCGCCCGCACCGGCGCGCCGATCCTGCTGCACCCGGACGACCTTCCGCTCTGGAAGCTCACCCACCCCGACCGGCTGCCGGACGGCGAACTCACCGACGGGCAGCGGATCGAGGTGGCGGGTACCGCGCTGACCGTGCTGCACACCCCCGGCCACGCACCGGGCGCGGTCTGCCTCCACGCGCCCGAGCTGGGGACGGTCTTCACCGGGGACACCCTCTTCCAGGGTGGCCCCGGCGCCACCGGCCGGTCGTTCTCGCACTTCCCGACGATCATCGACTCGATCCGGGACCGGCTGCTCTCGCTCCCGCCGGAGACGGTGGTCCGCACCGGCCACGGCGACCCCACCACCATCGGCGCCGAGGCCCCCGCGCTGCCGGAGTGGATCGCGCGCGGCCACTGACGGCGCGGTGCGTCGGACGCCTGGTCCGACCGGGGCCCGGTCAGGCCCGGCCCTGCCGGGGACCGGTCGGGTCAGGCCCCGGCCTGGCCTGGCCTGACCTGGCCTGACCTGACCCGACCCTGACCTGCCCCCGGCCCGGCGCCTCGGCACCGGGCCGGGCGTCGTACGATCGCGGGCATGGCCCATGATCCGCGCGAACTCGACGAAGCCTTCCTCGCCTTCTGGCAGGAGCGGCACATCTCCACGCTGACCACGCAGCGGCCGGACGGTTCGCCGCACGTGGTGCCGGTCGGGGTGACGTACCAGCCGGAGACCGGGACCGCGCGGGTGATCAGCAGCCGGACCAGCCGCAAGGTGCGCAACGTCCTCGCGGCCGGCCCGGCGGGTATGCGGGTGGCGGTCTGCCAGGTGGACCGGGCCCGCTGGTCGACGCTGGAGGGCGTCGCCGTGGTGCGGGACGAGCCGGAGGCGGTGGCCGAGGCCGTCCGGCGGTACACCGAGCGGTACCGCGAGCCGCGCGTGAACCCGGACCGGGTGGTCATCGAGATCACCGTCGACCGGGTGCTCGGCCGGGCGTAGGCCGGACCGGCCCCCGACGGGGTCGCCCGCTGTCAGCCGCCCGCCGTCAGCCACCCGCAGTCCGTCAGTCGCCGTCCTTGACGAGCTCCCCGGTGTCGTCGGAGGAGTGGACCGCCCAGTCGCCCGTTCCGAGGGCGGGGGCGGTCAGCAGGTGGGCGAGGCCGGGCTACTCCGTCAACGGATCGACATGGCACGGCGTTTCGCGGCGAATGACCCGCAGTAGGTGATCTGTGACGATTCGACCAGCGGGCCGCCATGGCCCGATGGGACCCGCGCCCCGCCGTGGGACCGGTGCGTTCCACCCGGCCCCGGTGGTGCGGTCGGTCAGCGGCTGCCTTGTTTATCGGGTGTTGATCGTCGGAGCCTAACGTCGGGCACATGAACGAGGGAACGACCGAGGTACAGAGCGTGCGGATGCTGTCCGAGGGGCGGATGACGGAGCAGGACACGGAAAGGTTCCGGGTGTTGCTGGCCCGCCTGGAGAGCTCGCTGATGGCCGACCGGCGGGCGGCGGAGACGGGCTCCGATGCCTGAGGCCGACCCGGCGAGAGCCGGCGGTCTGCGGAGGGTCGAGGTGCTGCCACTGTGGGAGCGCGGCCCGGCGCCGGGGCTGCTGCCGGCTCGTCCCCCGGCCTCGCCGGCGTGGGCCGGTGACGGCGCGCCCGGCCCGGGGCCGGAGCGGGCCGAACCGGACGGAAACGTGGGCTGCTTCAGGCAGGCCGCCTCCGGACAGGCCGCCTACGGGTAGGCCGCCTACGGCTGGTCCGGCAGTGGGCTCGGGACCCGCCACGCGGGCGGGCTCGCCGCTCGGACGAGCCCGGCTCCGCCTGCGGTCGCGTCAGCTTCCCTTCGAACTCGGGGAGCTCCCGGGAGAGGCGTGCGGAGGGCGCTCAGCAGTCGCAGCCGCAGTCACAGCCGTCACACCCGCAGCCGTCACAGCAGCCGCCGTCGCCACAGCACTGGCAGCAGTCCCCGCAGCCGCTGCAGTCCCCGCAGTTGCAGTCGCAGTCGTTCCGGACGCACCAGCCCTGGCGGTGCTCGCGAGAGAACGGGTCGTTGTGGTCGCAGCACATCAGCTGGCACGTGCAGGCCATCAGCGCCCAGACCGCGCAGCCCGCGAGCAGGTTGCGGCGGTGCGGCGGCCGGGCGCCGGGCGGGTCGAAGCCCGGCCCCTGGGGCACCCACGGCGGGACGGGCGCGCCCGGACCGGGCGGCGGCGCCTGGTTGGGGTCGTACCCGGGCGGCGTTCGATAGGGGTTGGAGGCGTCCGGCGCCGCTCCGGGCACGGCCCGGGTCTTGCAGGCCGCGGCGTGCGAGGCCGGGCCGAAGACCCGCTCGACGGCGCGCTCGGTCTCGTGCGCCAGCAGGACGTGCACCAGCGCCCGGTCGGTCAGCTCCACCTCGTGCAGCGCGAGCCGGATGCCGTGGACGGCGTCGCGGCAGAGGCGCTCGGCCTCGGCCCGGTCGGTGCCGGTCGCGGTGAGCGGGTTCCAAGCGCCGGTCAAGGTGTCCTCGGCCTGGTCCTCGGCGGCGTCCAGCAGGTGGGCGAGCCGGCCGAACAGCCGCCCCGCCTCGGCCAGCGGCGTGGCGTTGGCGGGCCGCCCCGCCAGCACGGCGGTGTGCGCGAAGGCGGCTGAGGTGGCGCTCTCGGTGGGCTCGGTAACCAGCAGGACGGACCCGCCCGGCCCCAGCCCGCGCTCCAACTCGCCCTGGCGGGCGGCGGCGTCGAGGAGCACGGCGGTGTTGAAGCCGACCACCGAGGCGCTGCCCGCGCTCTTCCGGTCCCAGTGCCTGGTCACGGCGCGCGCCCCGGCCGCGACCGGCCGGCGGGCGAACACGCCGTCCCCGTCCTCGACATGGTCACGGATCTTCACCGAGGCGAGTGCCAGCGAGACCGCCGCCGCCAGCCGCGCGCCCTCGCCCTTGGCGACCGACGCCGTCCGCATCCCCCGCAGCGGGCACGGCCCGGCGGTGCGGCGCCAGGAGGCGTCGTCCTTCGCGCTCTGGGCCTCGACCAGCACCGAGATGATCAGACCGTCGTAGTTGGTCGCGGTCCGCGCCAGCTGTCCGTGGTCGTCCCGAAGGGCGAGGCAGAGCCCGCACAGGTGTGCCATCCACGAGCTCTGCAACCGCTCGGAGAGCCGGTGGCGACACGGCCTGATGATGCCGAACATGATCCCCCCTTGACTGCCTGGGCCTTGGCCGGCCCCTGGTCGCGGACATCATATGACCAGCTGGCCGGGGGTCCGAGGGGCCCCGAGGGGGCCCAAGAGGGTGCGAGGGACGATGACGCACTCGGCGGCGTGAGGTCCGGCGGCCCGGTGCTACGGCGGCCCGGCCGCCCACGGGCGGGCTCAGCCCGCGCGCAGCGTCGTCGCCGCCTTGTAGGTGCGTAGCACGGGCGCCGTCTCGATCCGCGTCACCGCGTCCCAGGCCACCCGCCGCGTCAGGTAGTGGTGCAGGGCCTCCGCGTCCCCGCACAGCGCGTGCGCGACCAGGTTCGTCGGGCCGGTCGTCGCCGCGACCAGCGCGAGTTCCTCGTGCCCCGCCAGCGCTGTCGCCACCGCATCCAGGTGCGCGGGCGCCACCTGCATCCACAGCAGCGCGGACACCGTCACGCCCAGCAGCCCGGGATCGATGTCCACGTCGAAGAACAGTGCTTCGCGCGCCCGCAGTTCGGCCAGTCGGCGGGCCGCCGTGGCCGCGGTGGTGCCGGTCGCGGCGGCCAGGTCCGCGTAGCTGCGGCGCGCGTCCTCGCGCAGCGCGGACAGCAGCACGCGGTCCGCGTCCGTGAGGAGGTACACGGGGGCGTCGGGGGCGTCGGTGCCCGCCGTGCCTGGGGCGTCGGGGGCGCCGGTCTCGGCGCGCAGCCGCGCCTCCTGGCCGGCGTCCAGGGCGTCGATCCGCCCGCGCCACGCGGTCGGCCCGCCCAGGTAGGTGTGGAGCAGGTGGTGCGCGGAGACCGCCGTGATCCCCGCCGTGCGGGGGATGTCCCGCAGGAGCAGCGCGTGCGCGTCCGGGCCCGCGGGCGCGGTGTGGATGATCGCGACGATCTCCGTGCCGCCGGAGGTCAGGCGCACCCAGGAGGTGTCGGGGCGGCGGGCCAGCGCCAGCGCGATGTCGTGCGCGCTGCGCGTCGCGGCGGTCAGCCGTACGAACCACTGGTGCAGGCCGGAGCTGCGGGGTGTGGGCAGGGCGACCACGCGCAGTCCGGCCTGTGCGTGGAGGCGGCGGTAGCGGCGGACGACGGTCTGCGTCGAGGAGCCGAGGACGTCGGCGATGAGCGTGAACGGCGCCCGCGCGTCCACCTGCAGGGCGTGGATCAGGCCCCGGTCCAGATCATCCAGTTCGAGCACAATCACCAAACTAGCCGACCTCGATGGAAGTAATCACCGGTGACGGCCGAAGAAGTGGAAGTACGGGTAGGTCGGGCGGCACGGTGGTCACCGGCCGCCCGCCGCACCGCGACCACGTCGTCCGCGGCCCGGCCGCCACCACGCACCCGCGCCGTCCCCGGGGGAGACCCATGTCCCACACCACGCACCGCACCGCCGGCCCGGCCCGGCCCACACCACCGAGGTCGCGCCGTCACGGGCTCGCCCTGGCCGCGGTGCTGACCGCCGAGGCGATGAACCTCCTCGACGCCACGATCGTCCAGGTCGCCGGGCCCGTCATCCACGCCGACCTCGGCGGGGCAGCGGCCACCATCCCGTGGTTCAGCGCCGCCTACACCCTCGCGTTCGCCCTCGGCCTGCTGACCGGCGCCCGGATCGGCGACCTCGCCGGCCGCAGGCGGGTCTTCCGGGTCGGCGTCGTCGCGTTCGCCGCCGCCTCCCTGGCCTGCGCGCTCGCACCCGGCGCCGTGGCGCTGATCGCGGTGCGCGCCGTGCAGGGCGCGGCCGCGGCCGCGATCATCCCGCAGACGTTCGGGCTGATCCGCGCGATGTACGACGGCGACGAGCTCTCCCGGGCGCTCGGCATGATCGGGCCCGTCATGGGCCTGTCCGCAGTGCTGGGCCCGGTCCTCGGCGGCGTCCTGACCCACGCCGACCTGCTCGGCTCCTCGTGGCGCGCGGTCTTCCTCGTCAACCTCCCGCTGGCCGCCGCCGTCCTGGCCGCGAGCCCGTACCTGACCGAGGACCGCGCACCGACCAGGCCCCGCCTCGATCCGGCCGGCACGGTCCTCGCGATGCTCGGCACCGCCCTGGTCGTGTGCCCGCCGGCCACCGGCAGCCACTCGCCCGCCGCTTGGGCCGTCGTTGCCGCGGGCACCGCGATCCTGGGTCTGTTCGTCGCCCACCAGCGCCGCACCGCCCGCCGCGGCCACGCGCCGCTGATCGAACCGGCCCTGCTGCGCGGCCGGGCGTTCCCCGCCGCGCTGGCCACCTCGGCGCTGTTCTTCGCCGTCATGAACGGCGTCATGATCACCGTCGTGCTGCACCTCGAACTCGGCCTCCACGACGGCCCGCTCACCGCGGGGCTCACCCTGCTGCCGTGGTCCGCCGGACTGGCCGTCGGCTCCTGGGCGGCCGGCGCCCACCTCGTCCCCCGGTACGGGACGCGCGTCATGCACGCCGGCATCGTCGTCCTCGCGGTCGGCCTGGCGGCCGCCGTCCTCGCGTACCGGGCGGCAGGCCCCGGCAGCTACCCGGCCGCGCTGCCCGCGGCCCTGGCCGTCGCCGGGCTGGGCACCGGTCTGTTCACCCCGCCGTTCTTCGGCACCGCGCTCAGCGGTGTCGGCCCGCAGGAGACCGGCTCGGCCGCGGGCCTGCTCAACGCCGTCCAGCAGCTCGGCGGCACCCTCGGCGTCGCGGTCGTCGGCAGCGTCTACCTGGGGGCGGCCGGCAGTGCGCGGACCGCGGCCCAGCACGCCCTGTGGGTGGCCGCGGCGATCCTGGTCGCGACGGCTGCGGCGGCCGCGGTGATGACCGCGCGCCCCGCCCGCCGCTGACGGCCCTCGGCGGGGCCGGGCCGGCGGCCGGGCCGGACGGCCGGTCGGCAGTCCCGTCGGCAGTCCGGAGGTGAGAGCCCTCCGGACTGCCAGGCCGTCCGCGACCACCCCTCGGCGTGGGCTTCTCCGTTCCGGCAAGCCCTCTAGCCGTTGTGCGGGATGCGCGGCGGGGCGAAGGACCACTGCTGGGCCTGCGTGTAGTTGCAGGTGAAGATCTGCAGCTGGTTGCCGTCCTGCGCGTTGCCGCCGGGGACGTCCAGGCACTTGTTGGACTGCGGGTTGATCAGGACGTTGCCCTCGTACCGGACCCACCGCTGGGCCTCGGTGCCGTTGCAGTCCCACAGCTGGACCTTGGTGCCGTCCGTCGTGCCGCTCGCGGAGACGTCCAGACACTTGCCGAGCGCGGACAGGGTCATGCCGATCCCGTCCTGCTTGTCGGTCCCGGTCCACCACTGGGCGCCCGAGGCGTTGCAGGAGTAGATCTGCACCGGAGTCCCGTTGGTGCTGTCGCTTCCGCGGACGTCCATGCACTTGCTGTTGTCGAAGACGCTGATCGTGCCGATCGTACTGGCGCCGGCCGTCCCGGGCAGGGCCGCGACGGCGATCGCCGCGGCCGCCAGCGCGGCCCACGCGTGGCTCTTCCGCATGAGGTTCCTCATGGTTCTCAGTCCTCTCTCGAACCTTGCGCCGACGTGTCGCCGGCGCTCGACGAGGATTGTGTTCGAGGCCCGTGCACGTCCGGTGGACGCGGGCGTTGACGGGTCGTCTACGGGCTCCGGCTAGGGCTGGTCGGACAAGCCCAAGGGCCGGCCCCTGCAGTTGATCTCACATCCGGGATAGCATCGCGAATATGGGAATCGACACGGCCGCCGACGAGCGGCTGGCAGCCCGCCTCTCCGAGCTGCGGCTCGAACGCGGGTGGACCTTGGAGGAGTTGGCGCGCCGGGCGGATGTGAGCCGGTCGACGCTGTCACGGGTGGAGCGGGCGGAGGTGAGCCCGACGGCGGCGTTGCTGGGGCGGCTCTGCTCGGTGTACGGGCGGACGATGTCGCGGCTGCTGGCCGAGGTCGAGTCGGCGCCGGCGCGGTTGGTGCGGGCGGGGGAGCAGGCCGTGTGGCGGGACGAGGCGACCGGGTTCGTCCGGCGGTCGGTGTCGCCGCCGCACGGGTCGTTGCGGGCGGAGGTCGTCGAGGGCCGGCTGCCGGCGGGGGCCGACATCGCGTACGACCGTCCGTCCGTCCCCGGGCTGGAGCACCATCTCTGGTTGCTGGAGGGCGGGTTGGAGCTGACGGTCGACGGCGAGCCGCAGCTGCTCGCGGCCGGTGACTGCCTGCGCTTCGTCGCCGAGACCACCCGGTTCCGGTGCCCGGGCCCGGGCGAGGCCCGCTACGTGCTGGTGGTGGTCGTCCCGTGAAGCCGTCCTCCGCCGGTTCGATAGCCGCGGCGCCCCGGGAGCGGTTCGACGCCGCGGGGCGCCGGGTGCTGCTGGTCTGTGTCGCGGGTGGGTTCACCACCCTGCTCGACCAGTCCGTGCTCAACACCTCGATCCCCGCCCTGCGCGAGAGCCTGCACGCCCAGCCGGCCCACCTGCAGTGGATCGTGGCCGGGTACTCGCTCGCCTTCGGGCTGGCGCTGGTGCCCGGCGGGCGGCTCGGGGACGTCCGGGGCCGCAAGTGGTTCTTCGTCACCGGCCTGGCACTGTTCACCGTGGTGAGCCTGCTCTCGGCGACCGCCACCGAGCCGTGGGTCCTGGTGGCCGCCCGGCTGCTCCAGGGTGCGGGGGCCGGGCTGGTCAACTCGCAGATGATCGGCACCATCCAGGACGTCTTCAGCGGGCAGCTGCGGGCCAGGGCGCTCGGCATGTACGCCGTGACCGGCGGGCTCGCGTTCGCGCTCGGCCCGCCGGTCGGCGGCGCGGTGCTGGCCGCCGTCGGGCCCGAGCACGGCTGGCGGCTGACCTTCCTGCTCAACGTGCCGTTCGGGCTGGCCACCGTCGCCCTGGCCGCCCGCCACCTGCCGAGGCCGCGCCCGAGCGCCCGGCACGCCGACCTCGACCTGGTCGGACTGCTGCTGGTCGGCGCGCTGACCCTGACGCTGATGCTGCCCTTCGTCCAGCCGCCCGCCTGGACCGGCTGGCTCGGCTTCGCCGCCGGCGCCTGTCTGCTGCTCGGCGCGCTGGCCTGGTGGCAGCGCCGCTACGCCCGGGCCGGCGGCCACCCGCTGATCCATCCGGCCCTGACCCGCTCCGCGCCGTACGCGCTGGGGACGGCGGTGGCGATGGCCCAGTTCGGCTCCTCGCTCGCGGCAGGGCTGGTGCTGGCCATGTTCCTGCAGGACGGCCTCGGGCTCTCCCCGATGGGTGCGGCGCTGGTCTCACTGCCCTCGGCGGTGTCCATGGGGGTCGCCTCCGCGCTCGCCTGGCGGGTGGTGCAGCGGTTCGGCCGGCGGACCGTCACCGCTGGCATGACCCTCTCGGCCCTGGTGATGCTCACCAGCGGGCTGGTGGTGCACTGGGCGCCGACGGGTGCGCTGCCCTGGCTGCTCGCCGCGCTGCAACTGCTCGGCGGCGCCGCCGTGGGCGTGATGGGGGCCACCAACCAGGCGTACGTGCTGCGGCACGCGCCCGCCGAGGCGGCCGGGGTGAGCGGGGCGATTCTGCAGATGACGCAGCGGATCGCGGCGGCTGTCAGCATCTCGGCGCTCTCCGGCGTCTACCTGCGGGCGACCGGGGGCGGCGGCGGGCACCGGGCGGCGTACACGTACGCGAGCGCGGTGTGCGCGGTGGTGGCCGGGCTGGCCGTGCTGGCGTCGGTGTGCGCGGGCCGGGCGTCGGCGGCGCGGGAGGCCGAGGCGGCGGCCGCAGGAGCGGCGGGCCAGGACGAGGCCGTTCAGGAGGACGCTCGGGGAGCGGAGGCTCGACCGGCCGTGCCCGGCCCGGCCGAGGCACGGACGCAGCAGTAGGTCGCGGGCAGCGGCGAACCGTTGAGCGGTGGGCGAACGGACGGCCCGGGTGCGGCGGCCACGGCATACGGTGGGCGGCATGACTGATCACCGGATCGTGGAGCTTCCCGAGGTCGCCCTCGCCTACCGCGAGCACGGCACTCCCGGCGGCCCGCCGCTCGTCCTGCTGCACGCGCTCGGCGAGCGGGCCACCGACTGGGACGGCGTCCTGCCGGGCCTCGCCCCGCAGCACCACGTCTACGCGCTCGACCTGCGCGGCCACGGTGACAGCGGCCGGCCCGGCCGGTACGGCTTCGAGCTGATGCGGGACGACGTCCTCGGCTTCCTGGACGCGCTCGGGCTGGAGCGGGTCGACCTGGTCGGCCACTCGATGGGCGGCGTGGTCGCGTACCTGCTCGCGCAGGAGCACCCCGGGCGGATCGGCCGGCTGGTGCTGGAGGACATCCCGGCGCCCTACCCGCGCCCGGCGACCCCGGTGGCCGATGCTCCCACCGAGCCGGTGAGCTTCGACTGGGCGGTGGTCAGGGCGATCAAGGGACAGCTCGACACCCCGGCACCGGTCTGGCTGGAGCGGATGGCGGCCATCACGGCTCCGACCCTGGTGGTGGCGGGCGGCCCGGCCAGCCACGTGCCGCAGGACCGGATCGCCGAGATGGCCGACCGGATCCCGGACTGCCGGGTGGTCACCGTCGAGGCCGGGCACCTGGTGCACCACCTGCGGCCGGCGGAGTTCGTCGCGGCGGTCGCGCCGTTCCTGAACCCCGCCGGCCGGGAGTGACGGGCCGGCCCTCGGACGCCGTGCTCGGCCCGGGGCGGCGGGCCGTCGGATGCCGTGCTCGGCCCGGGGTGGCGGCCCTCGGACGCCGTGCTCGGCCCGGGGCGGCGGGCCGTCGGATGCCGCGCTCGGCCTGGAGTGGCGGGCCGTCAGATGCCGTGCTCGGCCGGGAGCCGGCCCGCCCGTATGGCCGCGAGCAGGTCGGCGTGGTCGGCCTCGGTGCGGTCGGCGTACGCCACCGCGAAGGCGGAGACCGCCTCGTCCAGCGCCTCGTTCTTGCCGCAGTAGCCGGTGATCACGCCGGGGTCGGCGGTGTGCGCGTGGGCCCGGGCCAGCAGGGCGCCGGTGATCCGGGCGTAGTCGTCGAGCTGGCCGGGGAGCAGCGCCGCCGGGTCCACGCTGCCCTTGCGGTTGCGGAACTGCCGGACCTGGTAGGGCAGGCCGTCCACGGTGGTCCAGCCGAGCAGGGTGTCGCTGACCACCTGCATGCGCTTCTGGCCGAGCACCACCCGGCGGCCCTCGTGCGCGTCGGAGGCCGGCGCCGCCGTGGCGAAGCCCGCGCGGGCCAGGTGGGGCAGCAGGACCGAGGGGCGCGCCTCCTTCACCTGGAGCACCAGCGGCTGTTCGCGGTGGTCGGTGAGCAGGACGACGTACGAGCGGGTGCCGACGCTGCCGGTGCCGACCACGCGGAACGCCACGTCCTGCACGTGGTGGCGGGAGAGCAGTGGGTGCAACTCGGCGGGCACGGTCTGCACGTAGGGGCCGAGCGACGCGGCGACCGCGCCGGCGGTCGAGTCCGACACCTCGCTGAGGACCGGGGGAGCGGCGGTGAACCGCCAACCCCCGTCCTCCGTCCGGACGGTGGACTTGGCGGCGAACTTGGCGCCGGTGTTGCCGAGCGCCTTGGCACCGACCTTCTGCAGCGCCTCGGCCAAGTCGTGCGCCTGGGCGAAGGAGACCAACTGGTCGTCGGCGACGGCGTTCCAGGCGTCCAGCGCGGGCAGCTTGGCCAGCGTGCGCATGGTCCGGCGGTAGGAGCCCGCCGCGTCGAACGCGGCCCGGCGGGCGGTCGTCTCGTCGGCGCCGATCTCACGGCCGGCCAGCACCAGGCTGGCGGCGAGCCGCTTGAGGTCCCACTCCCACGGGCCGGGCACGGTCTCGTCGAAGTCGTTGATGTCCATGACCAGCCGGCCGCGGGCGTCGCCGTAGAGGCCGAAGTTGGCGGCGTGCGCGTCGCCGCAGAGCTGGGCGGTGATCCCGGTGGCCGGGGTGGCGGCGAGGTCGGCGGCCATCAGGCCGGCCGAGCCGCGCAGGAAGGCGAACGGCGTGGCCGCCATCCGGCCGAGCCGGATCGGCACCAGGTCGGTGAGGCGGCCGGCGTTGGAGGCCTCGATCGCCTCGACGGCGCCCGGCCGGTCGGCGCCGAGCGCGAACTCGGCGTGCCGCTCGCGCGGGGTGCGCTCGCGCAGTGCCTTGCCGCGCTCGCGGGCGCGGCCGTCGTGGCGCGGCGCGAACCCGTCCACGGCGAACCGCCGCCCCGGCCCCCGGCCGTGCCCCACCGCGTCCGCCCGCAGGCCGGACCCCTCCACCGCTTCGGTCAGCTGCGTCACTGCGCCCCGCCCCCGTCTGTCCGTCGTTCCCGCCCGCGACCTGCGCGGACCCGGCCCCTCGGCGGGCCGGGCAGCAGGCTACCCGGCCAGGGGGCCGGCGTTCGGACCGGCCTGCCGGCACGGCCTGTGGGCGGGGCCTGTCGGGAGGGAGGGACGCCGATCGGGTGGCGGCGGTTCCGGGGGCGGGTGGGCGGCCGCCCCGGGCAGGGCGAGCGGGTCGGCGGCGCCGACCAGGACGGTCAGCACCGTGCGACCGGGATGTTCGGCACCGTGACCGGTGAATCGATGGATCGGGCCGCCTCGTCGAGGCGGCCGCTGCCCTCCTCCCTGCCCGTGCTCAGCCCCTGGTCTCTGCCCGTGCTCAGCTCCTGGCCCGGCGGCGGAGGCCGACGACGTAGCCGATGACCAGGCCTGTCGCCAGCGTCACGGTGAGGACGGCCCAGAGCGGCAGTGTGACGGTGGCGACCCACAGGGTGATGGACACCGATCCGGTGTTGGCCGCGATGAACCACACGGCGAGCACCGCGAGGACGGCGACCCCGATGGTACGCATCCGCACGTCGCGCCCCTTGACCGTGACGGTCGGCGGACGCTGCGGCGGGGGATTTTTCTTCGCCATCTCCCCAGTATGGTGCGTTCCGCGGGCCGGGGCCTGTCCGAAGGGCGGGCGCGGGGTTCTCGCCCCCAGGGACGGCGTGCATGCCCGTGATCCGGGCCGTAAGGTGATCGCCGGGGTGGGTGTCGGGAACCCCCTAGGCTGGCCGGCATGGAAGATCCTCGGGGGAGGCGGGCCCGCCGGGCCGTCCGGGCGGCGGCCCTGGCGGCCGCGGTCCTGACGGTGGTGGCCGGGCTGGGCGTGCGGGCGGTGGGCGGCGGGGAGTTCGCCAAGTACGCGGGGGACGCGCTGTACACGGTGCTGGTGTACGCGCTGGTGCTGCTGGCCGCGCCGCGGCTGCGCCCGCTGCCCGCCGCGGGCCTGGCCGCCGCGCTGAGCTGGGCGGTGGAGCTGTTCCAGCTCACCGGTGTGCCCGACGAGCTGGGCCGCCGGAGCACGCTCGCCCGGTTGGTCCTCGGCTCCACCTTCAACCCGCCGGACCTGTTCTGGTACCTGGTCGGCGCCGCACTGGCCGCCGCGCTGCACGCGGGCGCCGGGCGGCCGGCCCGCCGGCCCGGCGCGGGCCCCTTCGGTTCTCCCGGGGGGCCCGCACCGTCGGACCGCTGACGTGTCGTCAGAGCGGTATGAGCTCCGGGCGCTTGGCCTCGACGTGGTCGCCGGAGGACTCGCCGCGCAGCCGCCGGCCGACCCACGGCAGCAGGTACTCGCGCGCCCACTGCAGGTTCTCCCGGCGGTGGTCGGCGGCCGACTGGACGGGGAGGGCGGGCCACGGCGCCTCCGGGTCCTGCTGGGTGCGCAGGCCCAGCGAGCGGGCGGCCAGCAGGGCGACCCGCTGGTGCCCCTCGGGGGAGAGGTGGAGCCGGTCGTCGCTCCAGGCCCGGCGGTCCTGCACGGCGCGCAGCGACCAGAGGTCGGCGACCTTGCAGCCGTTGCGGTCGGCGACGGCGCGCATGTGGCCGTTGTAGGTGGCGATCTTGCCGCGCAGGTGCTTCAGCAGCGGCACGCCCCGGGTGTCGAAGCCGGTGCAGATGAGCACCGTCCCGGCGGAGTCGGTGAGTTGGGTGATCGCCGCCTCGAAGCGCTCGGCCACCTCGTCCGGGTCGCTGCCCGGGCGCAGGATGTCGTTGCCGCCGGCACAGAAGGTGACGAGGTCGGGCTGGATGCGTCGGACCTGCGGCACCTGCTCGGCCGCGATCTGGTCGAGCAGCCGGCCGCGTACCGCGAGGTTGGCGTACCGGAATCCGCCCGGCGGCTGTCCGTCGGCGAGCAGCCCGGCCAGCCGGTCCGCCCAGCCGGCGAATGCACCGGCCGTGCCGGGGTCGTTCAGGCCCTCGGTGAAGCTGTCCCCGAGGGCGGCGTACGAACTGAGGTCAAGGGTCTCCTGGAGGTTCGGCATGTAGGAGATAGTTCACTGTCTGAAGTGACTTACGCCACCGTAGGTGGCCCGTGGCGGTACGTGAGATCGGCCACGTGGGGGAGTGGGCGAGGGGGAGGTGCGCGGGCGACGGGGAGAGGCCGCGGGGCGCGCGGGGTGCTGTCGTGCGCCGGGGGCCGCGCCGGGTGCGCGGGGTGGTGCGTCGGCCGGGGGCGTCCGCGCGCGTGTGCGAACGGCGCGGGCGGGGCAGCCGCCCTCTGGGCCGTGCTCGCGTGCGACCGCGGCCCGTACGCCCGTGATCCCGATCCCCCGAACAACCGGACGGCGGAGGTTGCCGCATGCCGAACCGAACCCCGGAGCGCACGGCCAGGCCACGGCGCTACCTGATGTGCCGGCCGACGCACTTCACCGTCGACTACGCGATCAACCCCTGGATGGACCCGGGGCGCCCGACGGACACCGCGCTCGCCCTCCTCCAGTGGGAGCGCCTCCGCACGCTGTACCGGCGGCTCGGCCACACCGTCGAGCTGATCGACCCGCTGCCCGGCCTGCCCGACATGGTCTACACCGCCAACGGTGCGACGGTGCTGAACGGCAGGGCGCTGGTCGCCACCTTCCGGCACCCGGAGCGGGCGGGGGAGTCGGAGGCGTACCAGGAGTGGTTCGGGGCCCACGGGTACCGCGAGGTTCACCGGGCCGGCCACGTCAACGAAGGGGAGGGCGACCACCTGGTGGCCGGCCGCCGGGTGCTCGCCGGGACGGGGTTCCGCACCGACGCGGCCGCGCACGCCGAGGCCCGGGCGCTGTTCGGCGTCCAGGTGCTCAGCCTCACCCTGGTCGACCCGCGCTTCTACCACCTGGACACCGCGCTCGCCGTCCTCGACGACGACCACGTCATGTACTACCCCGCGGCCTTCTCACCGGACAGCCAGGCACTGCTGCGCAGCCTCTACCCGGACGCGATCCTCGCCGACCGCGCCGACGCCGAGGTGTTCGGCCTCAACGCCGTCTCGGACGGCCGGCACGTCCTGCTGCCGGAGGCCGCCAAGGCGCTGGCCGGCCGGCTCGCCGAGCACGGGTACGAGCCGGTTCCGGTGGACGTCTCCGAGCTGCTCAAGGGCGGTGGCGGGGCGAAGTGCTGCACGCTGGAGCTGCGGCCGGTCTGACCGCGGTCAGTGCTCCGTGACGAGCAGGACCTCCAGGGTGCGCGGGCCGTGGACGCCCTCGACGCGGTCGAGTTCGATGTCGCTGGTGGCCGAGGGGCCGGAGATCCAGGTCTGCGGACGGGTGGGGTCGAGCCGGGGGAGGGCGAGCGGGACGGAGGCGACCACCTGCCCGGGTGCCAGGACGACGCAGAGGTGGTGGTCGGGGACGAGGCTGAGCAGGCGGCGGCCCTGGGCCGGGCCGGCGTCCAGGACCAGGGTGCCGGTCTCCGCGATCGCCAGCGCGCACCCGGTCAGCACGCTGTCCGTCCGGTCCAGCCGGTCGGCGGTGAGGGTGCCGTCGTCCGCTCGCCGTTCGACGGTGGCGGCGGAGAGCCAGGCCGGTGGCAGGCCGGCCGGGACGGCGACGCTTCCGGAGCCGCGCGCCGTGAGGAGCGCGGCGACGAGTGCGGGCAGTCCGGCGGCCGTGCAGCGGTGGACCTCGGCGCGGTAGTCGGCCAGGTTGTGGTGCAGCAGGTCGAGCAGGGCGGCCGGGTCGTCCGCCGGTGCGTGGCTCGCCGAGTAGCCCCGGGGGAGCGGCCGTTCGTCGGAGTCGGGGGCGGTGCGGCCGTGGAACGCGGCGCGGATCCGGCCGAGGATCAGCTCGCGGGATCCGGGCGGGCGGTGCGTGGTCATCGGCGGTTCCTCCGCCACCAGTCGCGGAAGGGTTCGGCGGGTGGTTCCGGGAGGTCCCGGGTGTCGGTCCAGGCCCGGCCCGGCCCGGGCAGCCGGCGCGGAAGGAACCGCCTGGCCCGGGCCGCAGCCCGCTCGGCCGCGCGGAGCAGCCCCGGGTGATCGAGCACGTATCCGGCCGCCGCCACGGCCGCCAGCTCCAGCGGGTGGCCGCGCTGCCCGGCGACCCGCTCGCGCAGGTGGACCAGGACCTCGGGGATGTCGATCGCCACCGGGCAGACCTCGTAGCAGGCTCCGCAGAGCGAGGAGGCGAACGGCAGCGAGGCCTCCACCCTGCCGGTGGTGCCGTGCAGTTGGGGCGTGAGGATGGCGCCGATCGGCCCCGGGTACACCGAGCCGTACGCGTGGCCGCCGGCCCGCTCGTAGACCGGGCAGACGTTGAGGCAGGCCGAGCAGCGGATGCACCGCAGCGCCTGGCGGCCGACCTCGTCGGCGAGGGCGGCAGTCCGCGCGTTGTCGAGCAGGACGAGGTGGAACTCCGACGGTCCGTCGCCCGGGGTGGTGCCGGTCCAGAGCGAGGTGCACGGGTTCATCCGCTCGGCGGTGGAGGAGCGCGGCAGCAGTTGCAGGAAGACCTCCAGGTCCCGCCAGGTCGGCACCACCTTCTCGATGCCGACCACCGAGATCAGGGTGTCCGGCAGGGTCAGGCACATCCGGCCGTTGCCCTCGGACTCCACGACCACCAGCGTGCCGGTCTCGGCCACCATGAAGTTGGCTCCGGAGACGGCCACCCGGGCCCGGAGGAACTTCTCGCGCAGGTGCAGCCGGGCCGCCTCGGCGAGATCCGCGGGCGTGTCGGTCAGCCCCTCGGGCGCCGGGCGCCCCCAGGAGGCCATCCGCCCGGCGAAGATCTCCCGGATCTCGGCACGGTTGCGGTGGATCGCCGGGACGAGGATGTGCGAGGGCCGGTCGTCACCCAACTGCACGATCAGCTCGGCGAGATCGGTCTCGTACGCCGTGATGCCCGCGGCGGCGAGCGCCTCGTTCAGCCCGATCTCCTGGGTGGCCATCGACTTGACCTTGACGACTTCACGCTCGCCGGTCGCGCGGACCAGCCGGGTCACGATCGCGTTGGCCTCGTCCGCGTCGGCGGCCCAGTGCACGGTGCCGCCCGCCGCCGTCACGGCCTCCTCCAGCCGGACGAGGTAGCCGTCGAGATGGCGCAGCGTGTGGTCCTTGATCGCCTTGCCGGCGGCGCGCAGCTCGGCCCAGTCCGCGAGCTCGGCCACCGCACGGGCCCGCTTGTCGCGGATGGTGTGGGTGGCGTGCCGCAGGTTGGCGCGCAGCGTCGCGTCCCGGATGGCGCGGGCGGCGGCCTCCGGGAAGGCGGGCATGCCGAGAAAGGTGCTACCGCTCAACTCGCCCTCCAGGGTTCGGCCTCGGTGCTCGCCAGGATCTCGGCGAGGTGCAGCGGACGCAACGCGCCGCCCCGGCGGCGCAGCATTCCGCCGAGGTGAAGCAGGCAGGAGTTGTCGGCGCC
The DNA here is from genome assembly GCF_055579305.1 of Kitasatospora sp. NPDC032757. Lineage (NCBI taxonomy): Bacteria > Bacillati > Actinomycetota > Actinomycetes > Kitasatosporales > Streptomycetaceae > Kitasatospora > Kitasatospora sp. NPDC032757. Next base: position 82,735 of record NZ_JBVINN010000021.1, read on the forward strand.
GCAGAGCACCCGGGCGCCGGTGGCGAGCGCGCTCCGCAGCTTGTCCTCGCCCATCGCCGCCGAGACCGCCGGGTTCTTCAGGGCGAAGGTGCCGCCGAAGCCGCAGCACTCCTCGGCGCCCGGCAGCTCCACCAACTCCAGCCCGCGGACCGCCCGGAGCAGCCGCCGGGGCCGATCGCCGAGGCCCAGCACCCGCAGCCCGTGACAGGACGGGTGGTAGGTCACCCGGTACGGGAAGTGGGCGCCGACGTCCTCGACGCCCAGCACGTCGGTCAGGAACTCGGTCAACTCGTACACCCGCAGCCCGAGTTGCGCGACGACGTCGGCCAGTCGGGTGCCCCGGCCCTCGGCGGCGGCCCTGGCCCCGATCCGCGGGTAGTTGTCGCGGATCATCGCCACGCAGGACCCGGACGGCGTCACCACGTGGTCGTACCCGGCGAACACCCGGGCCGTCCGGCGCACCAGCGGCTCGCAGGCCCGCCGGTAGCCGGTGTTGAACTGCGGCTGCCCGCAGCAGCTCTGCCCGGCGGGGAAGTCGACGTCCACCCCGAGGCGCTCCAGCAGGCGGACGGTGGCGACCGCCGTCGACGGATACAGCGCGTCGTTCACACAGGTGGCGAAGAGCGCGACCCGCATCGTCCCTCCCTGCGCCGGTGGTCGGGGGAGCCGTCGGCCGGCCCGCCGGTGATCGTGCGGCAGCGATGCTACCGAGCGGGCCTGCCGGGCGGGAGGATGCCGCGCCGGGCCCGGGTGGGGCTCCGGGTCCGGCGCGGCGTGGCCGTTCAGGCGTCCTGGCCGAGCCAGAGGTCGGGGCCGAACACCTCGTAGTGGATGGCCGCGGCCGGAACGCCCGCCGCGAGCAGCTGGGTGCGCACCGAGCGCAGGAAGGGCAGCGGGCCGCACAGGTACGCGGTGGTGCCGGCCGGGACCGCGACGGTCGAGAGGTCGACCAGGCCGGTGCGTTCTCGCGGCCGGTCGCCGAGCGGCTGCTCGTAGAAGACGCGGCCGGACCCCCCGCCGGCCCGTCGGGCGATGGAAAGTGTTTTCCGGACCACTTCTTGATGGTGAGTCACTTGCTGACTTTACTTGACATGGCTCCGTCGTAGGCGGGGCCGGTTCCCTGCATGGTTCCGCATGGTTCCCTGCACCTTCCGCTTCAGGAGGACACCCGCATGGCGCTCTCCCGTTTCCGCCGCGCCACCGTGGCGGTCGCGGCCCTGTCGCTCGCCGCCCTGGCGGCCGGCCAGGCCGCGGCCGCTCCGGCGCCCGCCCCCGCCCCCGCTCCCGCCCCGGCCCCGCAATCCGCGGGCCGGGTCGCCACGATCGAGGACCAGGTCGCCCGCGACCTGGCCAGATCCCTCGCCGACCCCGCCTGGCGCTCCCGGGTGCAGTCCGCGGCCGGGTCCGCCGGCACCGAGCTCGCCCCGCTCGCCGCCGCCTCCGGCACGCCCGCCGCTCACGCCCTCGCCGAGACCGCGGCCGCCGCCGACCGGAAGATCGCCACGGCGAAGGGCCTCGACGCCGGTCTCGGCCCGCTGCTGCGCGTCCAGTTGGCCGATCCGTCGATGCGGGCGGCCCTCGACGCCGGCGCCACGCCGCTGGTGGCCACCGCCGTGGCCGACGACCGCGCCCGCACCGTCCGCGCCTACGACACCGCGGGGCACGTCCACACGCTCGACGCCACCCGGGTGCCGGGGCAGCCGGTCTACCTGGTCGACATCGACACCGCGAAGGCGATGGCGGCCGGATCCGAGGTGCTGCGCCGGGAGTTCGCCGCGCAGGGCCTCGCCGGTGCGCAGGCCGCGGGCGGCTGGTGGGCCACGAAGATCGACAGCATCGAGGTGTCCGACGACCAGGAGCCCTGGTTCAAGGGCGCGGCCGAGATGTTCGGCCTGGTCACCGGGTTCGGGCAGGACGGCAAGGTCCGGGTGGACTCGGTCGCCATGCCCTACCTGCGCTACGACGGCACGGTGTACAACCCGAACCAGATCCTGGTGAACTGGTCGAACTACAAGTACAACCTGGCCGACGTGGTCCTGATGGAGGACGACGGCGACACCAACTACCTGGCCCTGGCCCAGGCCGTCGCCGCCGTCCTGCTCACCATCGCCGACCAGGGCGCCTACATACCGCTCGTCAACGCGGTGCTCGCGGCCCTGCCCACCTCCTGGTGGACCGACGACCCGGACTACGTGGAGTCCTGGTACACCCTGGCCCGGACCAGCTCCGGCCGGCTCAACGGAGCCACGGGCAACGGCTGGATGACCGTCGCGCCGTACTGGGTGGAGCAGTTCTGAGCCGGTTGATCCCGCCCACCGGCTGACGCGTCGACCTGCCGGCCGGGTGATGCCGGGTGATCCCACGCCCCGGCCGGTCTGCGGGCCCGCGGCGTGGACCGCCCCGCCGACCCGGCACGGGACGCACGGCCGGCCCGGCGCGGGTACGACGGCCGCCCCCGCGCCCGCAACGGCACGGGGGCGGCCGCCGTTGTGCACCGCCGGGCGTCGGGGCGGCCCGGGATCAGCCGGCTCCGCGTCCGGCCTCACCCCCGGCCTCACCCCCGGCCCCGGTGATCTCGCGAACCACCTCGTCGTAGCGGTGGAACAGACGGGGCCCGGGCGCGGGGTCGGACCGTTCGGCGTGGAGCAGCAGCCGCCAGCAGTCGGCGGTCAGGGCGCGGGCCTCGGCGCCGGGCCAGGGCCGGGGCAGCAGCTCCGGAGGCAGCAGCGGGTCGAGGGTCGTCGCCCGGGTGAACTCGGCGGCCAACTCGACCGTGATGGCGAGGCGTTCGGTCCGGCCCGGGAGCCCCGGGGGAGCGGCGGCGGTCAGCCGGGTCAGCCGCGCGCGTGCGACGGCCGCCAACCGGCGGTGCCCGTCGGCGAGTTCGTCCAGCGGCCAGAGCCGGCGGGCCAGGGCGATCGGGTCCGACTCGCCGCCGATCCGCAGGTCGGTGCTGGTCAGGAGGGTGAGACGGCCGCGGACGCCGAGCCGGTCGGCCTCCGCCTCGACGTACGGTTCCCACGCGTTGGCGCAGGCGTAGACACCACCCTGGACAGCCGCTCCGCCCAGCCGGACCAGCGTCTCGCGCAGTGCGTCCCGGGCCTGACGGGCGGGCTCGGGCACGGCAAAGGCGGCGAGGTGCCAGCTGCCGTCCCAGGGGGCGAGCCCGGCGTCCTGGGCGTACATGTGCCGGACGAAGTCGACCTCGGGGTCGGCCACCCGCTGCGCCTCGGCCGTCTCCCGCAGCACGGCGCGCCGCCCGCGGCCCTCCTGGACCAGCAGGCCGTCCGCCGCCATCCGCTTGATGCAGAGCCGCACCTGCTGGTCGGACATCCCGAGCGCGCCCGCCACCTCGTACAGCTCGCCCGCGTCCACCGTGCCGTCCGCCCGGACGAGCCCCTCCACCAGCGTCCTGGTGGGGACTTCGGTCCGCAGTTCCTCCGTCATCGTGCCGCTCCCTTCCTCCGGGGAGTGTAGTACGCTCAAAACTATCGAGAGAAGAACGATAGTTTCAATTGCGATAGATATGGTGGCGAGATGGCACGAGGGACACCCCGCACCTGGCTCCGGTGCCTGCTCGGCTCCCTGCTCGCACTGGCCCTGTCGGCCGGTGCCGCGGGCGGCTGGGTGGCCTACCAGCACAGCTACGACCTGCGCGAACAACGCGTCACCATCACCGGTGGCGCCCAGCCGCTGGACGGCGTGCTCGCCCGGCCCGAGGGCGGTGACGGGCCGTTCGGCCTGATCGTCTTCGTCCACGGCGACGGGCCCGCCGACGCCACCCGCGACACCTTCTACCGCCCGATCTGGGAGGCCCTCGCCAAGGCCGGCTATGCCTCGCTCTCCTGGAACAAGCCCGGTGTCGGCGGCGCCCCCGGCGACTGGCTCGACCAGAGCATGGACGACCGGGCCGCCGAAGCCGCCGCCGCCATCGCCTGGGCCAGGTCGCAGCCCGGGATCGACCCCGGCCGGATCGGCCTCTGGGGCATCAGCCAGGCCGGCTGGGTGCTGCCCAAGGTGGCCAACCGGGTGCCTGAGGTCCGGTTCGTGATCGCCGTCTCCCCGGCCGTCAACTGGCTCCGGCAGGGCCGCTACAACCTGCTCGCCGAACTCGCCCACGACCATGCCCCGCAGAGTCGCGTCGACGCGGAAGTCGCCCGCAGCGAGCGGGTCGACGAGCAACTGCGCCAGGGTGCGACCTACGAGCAGGCGCGGGCCGCGCTCGGCCCCGACCTCGGCGACCTGACGCCCGCGCGGTGGCGGTTCATCGGCAAGAACCACACCGCCGACGCCGGCGCCGACCTGGCCGCGCTGGCCGCCCGCAAGGTGCCCGTCCTGCTGGTGCTCGGCGGCCGGGACCGCAACGTCGACGTGGCCGACACCGAGGCCGGCTACCGCCGACTTCTCACCGGGCCGGGTCAGTTGACCGTCGTCCGGCACGCGGGCGCCAACCACAACCTGGTGCGGCCCGAGGTCGAGGACGACGAGACCCGGGGCCTGCTCACCATGCTCGCCGCACCCCGGTCGATCTACGTCGACGGCTATCTCGACGACCTCCGGCGCTACGTCGCGGCCGTTCCTCCGGCCGGGACCGGGGGGCACCGATGAGGATCCTCGCGCTGGGAGGTGCCGGAGCCATGGGCGCCGCCGCCGTCCGTGCGGCCGTCGCGCTGCCCGGTGTCCGCGACATCGTCGTCGGCGACCGCGATGTGGGTGCGGCGCGCCGACTCGTCGCCGAACTCGACGTCAGAACGCTGCGGGTGTCTGCACGTCGGATCGACGTCACGGACGACGCTGAGCTCGAAGAAGCGCTCGGCGCCGCCGACGTGGTGCTCAACACCGTGGGCCCCTACTACCGGTTCGGCCCGGCCGTGCTCGCGGCGGCGATCCGTACCCGCACCCACTACCTGGACCTCTGCGACGACTGGGAGCCGACCGTCCGGATGCTCGAACTGGACGGCGAGGCAAGGCGGTCGGGCGTCACGGCAGTGCTCGGCATGGGCGCCAGCCCCGGCATCTCCAGCCTGCTCGCCGTGCTGGCGGCGGAACGGCTCGACACCGTCCATGACCTCTACACGGCCTGGCCGGTGGACGTCCCCGACGCCGGCGCGGGGCTGGGAGAGGTGGGGGCCGCCGCCGTCCACTGGATGGAGCAGATCAGCGGCACCGTCGCCGTGGTCGAGCAAGGGGAGCTGGTGCGGCGGCCCCCGCTGCGGCCGGTCGCGCTCGCCCTGCCGGGCGGCTGCGCCGGGACGGCCTACACCGTCGGCCACCCCGAGCCGGTCACCCTGAGCCGCAGCCTCGCCCCCACCGGGAACGCGGCCTGCCTGATGGTGGTCACCCGGGGCACCGTCGCCTTCCTGGACGGGCTCCGTCGTGACCTCGACCGCGGCCGGCTGGACAACGAGTCCGCCGCTTCCCTGCTGACCGGCCCCCCGCTCGGCCGTGCCCTGACCGCGGGTGTCCGGGCGGCGGGGTTCCGCGGCCCGGGCAGCCCGCCGCCGTTCTTCGCCGTCGCCACCGGCCGGCGCGCCGGCCGCCCGCTCACCGTCCTCGCCCGTCCCGCCGAGGACCCGCCGCGCCTGCTCGCCGACATGGCCCTCGCCACGGGCGTCCCGCTGGCCCTCGGCCTCGCCCAGGTGCTGGACGGGACGGCCCGCCGCCCGGGCGTCCACCCGCCGGAGGCCGTCATCGACGCGGCGCGGTTCTTCCGCGACCTGGAGCCGTACTCCCCGGGCGTGGTGGTCGATGAGGCCGCGGCACGGTGAGGCCGGCTTCGGCGTCCACGGTGGAGGGGTGACCGGCGTGCTTCCACCGCCCGGCGACGACGGCCGGCTGGGAGGCCCGCGCCGGAGGGGGTGAGCCGCCCCGGCCGGTGCTCACTGCCGAGGGCCGGTGCCCCCGAGCAGAAGCGCGCGGTCCCGCCACGCGCCTTCCCACTGGCGGGTCAGCGCCGGGTAGACGACCAGGTGGCGGAACGGCGCGATGAGGGCCATGTAGAGCCGGCCGAACCGGCCGTTGGGCTTGACCAGGACCGCCATCCGCAGCTCGTGACCGCCGTCGCCGGTCGGCACCCAGCCCAGGTGCATGAGAGCGTGGACGGTCCTGTTCGCCAGTTCGAGGACGGCCTCGTCGGCGAGCCGGTACACGGGGGTGAGCGGCATTCCGTCGAAGTCGAAGCCGTCCGCGCTCTCGCGGAGGTCGTCCGGCAGGCGGTCGCGCAGCGACCGGACTCGCGCCCCGAGCCCCGCGTCGGTCCTGTCCCAGCCGAGCAGGGCGCCGAGCTTCCACCGCACCGCGAACAGGAACCGGGCCGGCGGGCTCTGCTCGGCGCTTCCGGTGGCGGCCCGTATCGCGGCGAGCATCACGGGAAAGTCGTCCGGCCCGGCTCCGGGGGTGCGGAAGGACCACACGTCCTCGGTCCGGAAGTCGCGGGTGAACTCGTGGCTCCGCCACGGCCGGTGGGTGTGGGCTGTGAGAGGAAGTTTCATGGCTGCTGCCGCCTTTCCCGCTCGGGGCGCCGTGTACCGCCCCCGTTTTATACGCTTGCGTACAAGACGAGGCTAGACCCGGATATACGATTGCGTATATCCGGGCGACGAGTGAGGTGGGACACACCGTGGGCGCTGCTCGCACACCGCGCGACCGATGGGTCGAGGAAGGCCTGCGGGCTCTGGCCGGCGGCGGCCCCGACGCCGTCAGGATCGAGGCGCTGGCGAAGCGGCTCGGCGTCACCAAGGGCGGTTTCTACGGGTACTTCGCCGACCGTGACGCGCTGCTGGAGGCGATGCTGGACACCTGGGAACGGGAGGCCACCGACGAGGTGATCGACCGCGTCGAGCGCGAGGGCGGCGACCCGAAGACCAGGGCGCGGCGCGCGGGCATGCTCACCTTCTCCGACGACCGCCTGCTCCCCATCGACCTCGCCGTCCGCGACTGGGCCCGGCGCGACGAGGTCGTCGCCGAGCGCCTGCGCCGGGTGGACAACCGGCGCATGGCCCTGCTGCGAGAGACGATCGGCACCTTCTGCCCCGATCCCGACGAAGTCGAGGCCCGCAGCCTGATCGCCTTCTGTGTGGCGATCGGCCACCACTCCCTCGCCGCCGACCACGAGGGCCGCACCCGCGCCGACGTGCTCGCCCGCGCGGCCGACCTGGTGTTCGACCCGCCGCGGTAGGGCCGGGCGGTCCTCTCGCCGGGATCCGTGGCCAGGGCTCCGGTGACCGGCGGCAGAGGCGCCCCCGTTTCTCAGGTGAACGTGACCCCCCGCTTCGCCGCGTCGGGTGCGACGAAGGCGAGAAGGCGCTCGGATTCGTCCAGCACGGCCTGTGTGCCCGCGCGCGACAGCGGCCGGAAGGGGGAGATGCGCAGGACGGAGTCCTTCACCGCCCATGTGCCGTGGACGAAGCCGTCAACGAGGAAGGTGGGCCGCACCATGGCCTGACCCGGCATCACCAGCTTGCGGTCTGCCTCGCTGATCACTCGCGTGCGGTCCGCGTGCCCGAGGAGCAGATTGTCGAAGGCGGGCAGAAATCGCACGGGGACGGGCAGGTCCGGGTCGGCGAGCGACGTGTCGGGCAGGTCGAAGAGCTCGGTGCCCCGTTCGTCGTGGAAGACGCGCAGCTGTGACCGCAGCCCGTCGAGAGTCTCCCGCAGGCGGGTCAGCCCCGACCACGTCTGGATGTCCCTGACGCCGGCCGGGCCGAACGCCGCCAGGTAGCGGCGGATCACCGTCTCGACGCGTGGCGCTGCCATCGGTCGGCCGATCCAGTCCTCCGCGAGGGTGATGGCGATGTTGGGGCGGTTGCCCCAGGCGCCCCAGGCGCCGGTGGCCGGGGCGTGCACCATCGGTACCCGCAGCTCCACCGCCCCCGCGAGCACGCGGCCGTCGCGGCCCGGGAAGCGCTCGGCGAGCGACAGGGCGAGCTCCCGCCGGGGCAGGATGTGGCCGGCTGTCAGCTCCCGGCCGGCGTCGGTGAGCTCGGCGATGCTCAACCCGGCGGTCTGCGCGGCGAAGTACCGCGCCCGGGCGGTGCGGTCCAGGACGGGCTGGAGGACGGGCCGCAGCCAGCGGAAGTCGTTGCCGCTGGTCAGGTGCTGGGTGCTGCGCAGAGCTGCGGAGCGCACCACGCGCCCGTCGCGGAGCAGTGCCGTCAGGTCGTCGTGGCGGAACTCGGCCAGCCGGGTCCACAGCCCCACGTAGGGCCAGTTGGGCTCCTGCCCCTGCAGGGCGACCAGGTGTTCGACGACGTCGAGCGCCGGGCGGGAGGTTCGGGCGGTCAGGAACTGCCGCTGGAGCAGTGTCCGGTTCAGGGTGCGGGTGGACAGCACGGGGGCGTCGGTCATGTGGTGCCGGTTCTCCTTGGATGGTGGGGGCGTCACCGGGAGCGGGCCGCCCGTCCGGGGGTGACGGGCGGCGCTCTTCGTGTCTCAGCCGGCGACCCTGACGGAGACGTTGCCCCGGTAGGTGCCCTTCAGCAGGGAGACGAGCGCCTGGGGAGCTGCCGGGAGGCCGCCTTCCACGATCGTGTGGGGGAACACGAAGCGGTCCTCGCTCAACCAGGTGCTGAAGTGCTCGGTCCACGCCGCGATCTGCCCGGGGGTGTGATGGGTGGAGAACGCCAGGACCTCGATCCCCTTGGCGGCCGCCGCGGTGAGGTCCGGCTCGGGGAACCGGTCCTCGTGGTCGCCGATCTGCGTGGCCAGCGCGCCGCACAGCGCGAAGCGGGCCCCCGGAGCCGCCGCCTCGACGGCCGCATCGAACTGCTCTCCGCCGACGTTGTCGAAGAACACGGTGATGCCCTCGGGCGCCAGCTCCCGCAGATGGTCGAGGACGGGTCCGTCGCGGTAGTCGAACGCCGCGTCGAAGCCGAGCTCGCCAACCAGGTAGTCGATCTTCGCCTGGCTGCCCGCGCTGCCGATCACCTTCGCGGCGCCCCGGCACCTGGCGATCTGTCCGGCCAGCGACCCGACGCCGCCCGCGGCGCCGGAGACGAAGACGACATCGCCGGCACCGGCCTTGGCGATCTCGGACATCCCGTAGTAGGCGGTGGGCCCCTGGCTGAGGTGGTGCACCGGGCTCGGGAACAGGTCGGGGTCCAGCTTGGCGTACTGGTCGGCGGACCCGGCCGAGTACTCGCACCAGCCGGCCATCGTGCGTACCCGGTCGCCGACGGCCAGGTCCGCACTGGTGGACCGCACGACCGTGCCCACCGCGGCGCCGCCGATGCGCCGGCCGACCTCCCACGGCGGGATCGGCAGACGGGAGTCGGCCCGCAGCATCTCCAGGTAGGCCACCGACAGACCCAGGTAGTCCGTGCGGACCAGCACCTCTCCCGTCGCCGGCTCGGGCGTGGGCACTCGTACCAGCTCGAAGGTGTCGGTCCCGAGGTCTCCCTTCAGGTGCTTGGCCAGCCGTACTTCCCCCATCGTGGCGGGGGTCGCCATCGTGTCGGGGTTCGTCGTCGTGGCGGGAGCCGCCATCGTGGCGGGGATCGTCGACATCGTGCTGTCGGTCATGGGTCTCCTCGTTTCGATCGGTCGGCGCACCCGGCCCGGGCACGTCCCGTTCTCGTGAGACCCACGCTAGGAGCCATAGCGGTCACTTTCCGGCCTCAATTGCCGCCATCCTGGAGGGCATGGCGAACACAAGCTCACGGACGCTGCGGCTGCTGTCCCTGCTCCAGACCCACCGGCACTGGCCGGGCGGCGAGCTGGCCGACAGGCTCGGGGTCTCAGCGCGTACCCTGCGGCGCGACGTCGACCGGCTGCGCGAGTTGGGCTACCCGGTGGAGGCCAGTCGGGGTGTCGACGGCGGCTACCAGCTCACGGCAGGCGCCGCCCTGCCGCCGTTGGTGCTCGACGACGAGGAGGCGGTCGCGCTCGCCATCGGGTTGCGTGCGGCCGCCCAGGGCGCGGTCACCGGAATCGAGGAGTCGTCGATCCGCGCGTTCACCAAGGTCGTGCAGGTCATGCCGGCGCGACTGCGTCGACGGGTCGACGCCCTGCGGGTGGTGACCGTGCCCTCCGTCGAGGGCGGTGGGGAGACCGTCGAGGCCGGAGTGCTGACCGCCATCGCGCAGGCATGCCGGGACGAGGAGCGGCTTCGCTTCTCCTACACCGCCCGCGGTGGCGAGCGCAGCGCCCGCCATGTCGAGCCCCACGGGCTGGTCTCGCTCGGGTACCGCTGGTACCTGGTCGCCTACGACCTGACCCGGCAGGACTGGCGCAGCTTCCGCCTCGACCGCCTCGACGATCCGCGCGGGACGGGAGAGCGCTTTCGCCCGCGCGAGCTGCCCGCCGACGACGCCGCGGCCTTCGTCCGTGCGGGCAGCGGCGGCGTCGCCGTTCCGCACACCGTCGAAGCGCTTGTGCACGCCCCCGCAGCGGCTGTTCGCGCGCGCGTCGGCCCGTGGGCGATGGTCGAGGAGGTCGACGAGCAGCGGTGCCGGGTGAGGATGACCTCGCAGACCCTGGACTGGCCGACTCAGGCACTGGGCAATGTGGGTGCGGAGTTCGAGGTGCTGGGCCCTCCCGAGTTCGTCGACTTCGTCCGGGAGTGGGCGGCCCGCTTCACCCGTGCCACCCGCCCGTGATGTCGGGTGGCGGAGGCCCGCCGCCCGCGGGGCCCGGCCGCCGCCCGCGCCCGCGAGGGCCTGGCCGCCGTCCGCGCCCCGCGGCGAGGTCGGCGGCCGGCCCCCGGGTGAATCTCGGCCGGGCCTGCCCTGTGGAGGGGGAGGCCGGGTGAGCATTGGTCGAGGACGGCCGTCCTACCGGTGTCCGGCCGGCACCCGGGTCATCGGATGCACCATCAGCTCACAGGCCTCCGAGGACATCCCCCGGCGGCCTTCGGGTTCACCTTGGCCGGCGCCCACGTGCCGTCACGTCCGGTAGCGGTAGAGGATCCGGCCACGGGTGAGGTCGTACGAGCTGAGCTCCACGAGTACCCGGTCGTACGGGAGGATCTTGATGTAGTTCTTCCGGATCTTCCCGCTGATGTGCGCGAGCACCTTGTGCCCGTTCTGGAGCTCCACCCTGAAGGTGGCGTTGCGCAGACACTCGACGACGGTGCCTTCGACTTCGAGGCCCCCTGCTGTTCTTGCCATGGTTCTCCCAGTTCTTCGGTCGGTGGTGATGTGGTGGGGCGTCAGCGGCACACCAACTCCAGGTTGCTGCCCGCGCGCCGGGCGCCGACGCCCTCGAAGAGCGCCGCCGCCGCCCCGTTGGACTCGTTCACCTCGGCCGACGCCGTTTCGACTCCGGAGCGGTGCAGCGAACCCAGCACGTGGGCCAGCAACGCCCGGGCGATGCCGACGCGGTGCTGGTCGGCCCGGACGGCGATCAGCCCGATCCGTGGCCGCCGGGTCACCGTCGCCAGCCTGAGCAGGCCGACGTACCGGCCCGACCGCGCTGCCACCGCGTACATCGACGGATCCAGCACGGTGGTCCCGTGCGGGCGGGGCAACACCTCGGCCGGCATCGCCTGCCAGCCGACGGTGGCCTCGACCTCCTCGCGAACGGCGCGGTCCAACGCGCGCAGAGGGCCCTCCTCCGCCTCGCCGGCGGGCACGATCGTCACGTCCGACGGCGGTTGCACCGCGTCGAGCCCCGTGATCTGCGGGTCGGTGGGCACGACGTACTCCCACTCGCGGCGTCGGACCGTGAAACCGACCCGCTCCCAGGCGGACGTCAAGTCGCCGTCGGCCTCGTCGACCACCGTGTAGAGCGGCCTCGGCAGGTCGGCGAGCATGGCCTCGGCGAGTCGGTCGAAGACCGCGCCGTGCCACGAGTCGATGCTCAGGAAGATCCGTCCGTCGGGCCTGTGTGAAACGTCACCGCTGCCGACCACCCGGTCGTCGGCCAGAGCGTGCCACTGCTGTTCCGCGACCCGCGTGACCACTGCCGGGGGCTCGTCGGTGCCCGCAGTGAAATGCACAGAATTCATAGGTGTCTGCCTTTCGGGAAAGCCTTGTGTTCAGGCGCTCCCGGCGACACCTACGTCAGTCGCCCGACCATGAAGGAAAAGGGGGAGCACCCATGGGACACAGCGTTCACGGGTCTCACCTCCTGATGACGGCTTCACGGTCGCCCGAACGCTACCAGCCGGGATCGTCCCCGCCCAACCGCTTTTTGGCGCCCTGCCGGCAGGCCGCCGGGGGCGGGGCACGGATGGCCTGGGTCGCTCCGGGTTCCCTCTCTCGCCGCGGTGGTGCGGTAGCCGTTGCCGGGAGGCCGTTCAGCACCGATCAGGCCCCGGTCGGGCACGGATGGACAGTCAGAACCACCAGGTGATCATGTGGTTTGATGTCCGCTGCTGATCTTCGAGGTGAAGACGAAACGGGGGCACCACGGTGGACAAGCTGAAGCGGCACGGGCGCACTCTCGCCCTGGCGGGAACGGTCGCCGCGCTCGCCCTGGGGACGGGCGCGTGCAGTTCCGACGGCGGCGGGGCGGCGTTCAGGGCCGGGGTCGTGCTGTCGAATCCGGACCAGGTGCAGGACGCGCTGCCCAGCCCGGCCTCGCTCCCCTCGGGCTGGCGGCTCGCCCCCAGTGCGAAGCCGCCGCAGACCATCGCGCAGGCCGAGGCGGCAAGTACCTGCCGGAAGAAGCTGTCGATCAGCTGCTCCGGTCTCCAGCTGGGCGGGACCGTCCGGTACGAGTTGGCTTCCAATACCGACAACGACATCCGCTTCACCCTGCTGGCCTTCGACGCCGTGGAGAACGCGGGCCCGGCCTTCGAGGCGATGGTGACGTCGCTGGAGAAGGGCGACGACAAGGTGCGCCGGATCAACCTGAAGGCGGCCGCCGAGCAGTCGCAGGGCTTCGAGCGGCCGGCCGATTCGAGTGACTCCGCGAGTGGGGTCGTCGCCTCGGCCACGGTCATGCGGGTCGGCACCGTCGTGGTCCTGATCGAGCTCGACGAGGACGAGCGCGACCACAAGACGCTCCAGCAGTTCACCGCTCTCCAGGCGGAGCGGATCAAGAGGGTCCAGCAGGGCACCAACCCGGACGCCTGAGTCCGGGCCGTTACCGGACGAGCATGACGCACGACTGACCGGCCGGCGCCCTGGATCTGCGTCAGGGGCCGGCGTTACCCATGACCTCCGCCAGGGCGTCGGCCGGCTCGGAGGCCAGACGGTAGAACCCCTGGAGGCTGACCGCGCGCTCCAGGCGGCCATCCATCACGTATTTCGGACCCCGGGTCCGGCCGCGGCGATTGCGCCAGGTGAGCCGTTCCAGAAGATCGCCGGATATCGGCACGTCGAAGCGCACGGGCGTCACGGCCACGTGCACAGCCGCGGCGCCACAACCGCCGGCACCGAGCATCGACCAGTCATGGTGGCCGGGAAACGCCGGATCCTGCCACGTCGCGGGCGCGGCGCCGCAGCAGTCGCGTTGCTCCGTGTCGGGCACCCGCATCCGACTCACCACGAACACCTCGCACCGGTTGACGTGCAGTGCGTACACCTCGTCCCCGACGCCGGCACCCGACCAGGCGGGAAGAGAGGAATGGACCCCGCTGAAGGCAACCTGCGGTCGCTCGCCCACGCGCCCCGCCTTGCGCAGGGCACGGCACGTGTCATGGGTCCACAAGACGGTGAAGGCATCAGGCATGCCGTGATCCTATGAGCCTTCGCCATCTTCGAACGTGCTGGTCAGAGCCTCTGGCGTGGCGTTCGTCCGGGGTGCTCGTGCTGGTCGTGGGCGGGTGTCTGGGGCCTTGACCGTCCGTCAGCGGCTGGCGTCGAGGTTGGTCAGGACGAGCAGGGCTCGCAGGAGAGCGGTGGCAGCGCGGGGGTCGGTGCGGGGCTTGGTGAGGATCCGCCAGGCCTTCAGGTGCGCGAAGCCGTGTTCGACCGGAGCGCGTCCGGCGGCCAGGATCCGGTTGGCCTGCTTCTGCCCTGGGGTGAGCTTGCGGGCGCGGGTGGCCTTGTAGCCGGTGACGATGACCTGGTCATCGGCGTTCTCGGGTTTGTCCACGCCCAGAAAGCCGAGGTCGGCGAGCGCGCCGAGACCGGCCGCCTTCAGGTGCTCGACGATCTTGTCGTGGCGGGCGGGGGTGGCGTCGTGGGTCCTCCCGGGCCGGGCGGCGGAGATCCGGATCAGCTTGCCGTTCTCGTCGGTCAGGGCGAGGAAGTGCAGGCCGTGGCGGTGGTGCTTGCCGGAGTAGTGTCACCGGCTCCGTCCCAGTGACATCAGCGGCCACCGGCCGCACGAGGAAGAAGGAGAAACCAGCATGGCGATTCAGCGGATGGACAACGTCGGCATCGTCGTCGAGGACCTGGATGCCGCCATCGCGTTCTTCGTGGAACTCGGTATGGAACTGGAGGGCAGGGCGCAGGTCGAGGGCCTCTTCGCCGACCAGTGCACCGGACTCGACGGCGTCCGCTGCGACATCGCGATGGTCCGGACCCCGGACGGTCACAGCCGGCTCGAGCTGGCGAAGTACCGCAGCCCCGCGGTGATCAGCACCGGGCCGCGCAACCGGCCGCACAACGTCCTGGGCACGCACCGGGTCATGTTCGCCGTCGACGACATCGAGGACACCGTTGCCCGCCTGCGCCCTCACGGCGCCGAACTCGTCGGCGAGATCGCCCGGTTCGAGGACAGCTATCTGCTCTGCTACCTCCGCGGCCCGGAGGGCATCATCGTCGGACTGGCCGAGCAACTGCGCTGAGCAGGAGGAACCGAACCATGCAGCCGAACGAGACCATCGAGGTTCCGAACCGCCCGATCAGCCGGGAGCTGCTGGTCGGTGACGTGACCCGCGCGGCCTGATCAAGAGCCACGTGTTGAAGCAGGGCGATGACCTCTGGGCCAGGGTCAGCCGGCGACGGTCTCGGCCACGTGCCCGTAGAGGCGTCCGGAAGCGCGCTCTGCAGGCCGGTCAAGCTTCCCGTCGGTGCGGGCCGGTCCTGTCTGCCGGCGGTGGGCTGCTGCTGCCGGGGGCCGGACGGCCGGCGCCGTCCACTGACCGGTGGACCCCAGGTTCAACCGGCAGGGCGTGTCGGACGCCCCACCCAGCCGACCAGGATCTCAGGTATGAGTCAACTCCCTGTACGGATAGCCCGATGGAGCGCCCGGCATGCGTGGCGCGCGATTGCCGGCTGGTTCGCGTTCGTCATTCTGTGTCTTGGTGTCGGCAGCTCGGTCGGCTCCCACGCAGCCACTACCGAGGATTACCGGGTCGGTGAGGCGGGGCGAGCCGAGGCGATGGCGACCGAAGGAGGACTGCAAGCCAGGCCCACCGAACAGATCACGATCTACGCCAAGTCCGGACCCCTGGACATGGCCACAGTCAGCTCCGTGGTCCGGGAGCTCACCGAGCGGGTCCAGAGACTGCCCCAGGTGGACAGCGTGGCAGCTCCGGTCCGCTCCGAGGACGGCAAGGTCCTCAGGCTCTCGGTGGTCCTGAAGGGCCCCGAGCTGGACGGTAGGAAGAACGTCGTCCCGCTCCTCGAACAGACGGCGAAGGTGCGCGCCGGGCACCCGGACCTGGTCGTGGAGGAGACCGGCTCCCCCTCCATCAGCAAGGGCGTCAACGACCAACGCGGGAAGGACCTCACGCTCTCCGAGCGCATCACCTTGCCGGTCACGCTCATCACCCTGCTGATCGTCTTCGGATCGGTGGTCATGGCCGGTGTGCCGCTGCTGCTTGCGCTCTCCTCGATCGCCGCCGCCCTGGGGTTGTCCATGGTCGCGTCGCATGTCCTGCCCGATCCGGGTGTCGGGACCAACATGATCGTGCTCATCGGCCTGGCGGTTGGCGTCGACTACACGCTCTTCTACCTCAAGCGTGAACGCGAGGAACGAGCCCGCGCCGGCGGCCGCCTCCGCACGGAAGCCCTGGTGGAACTGGCAGCGGCGACCGCGGGCCGGGCCATCGTGGTCTCCGGCCTCGCAGTGATCGTCTCCACCGCCACCCTGTATCTGGCCACAGACGTCATCTTCTCCTCGCTGGCGACGGGCACGATCCTGGTCGTGGCGGTCGCCATGGCCAGCTCCCTGACCGTACTTCCCGCACTCCTTGTGAAGATCGGACACCGCACCGAGCGCCGTACGGCCCGCCGTACAAGCCGCGGCAAGCCGCTCCGTACGAGGCGGGCGGAGTCCGAAACGGGCCGGGTCTTCGGCGCCCTGCTGCGGCCCGCTCAGAAGCACCCCGCCCGCACGCTGTGCGTGTCGACGCTGGTCATGCTCGCCCTGGCCGCGCCCGCGCTCGGCCTGAAGCTCGTCGACCCGGGCAAGGACACCTTCTCCCGCGACATCCCGGCCATGCAGGCCTACGACCGGCTGAACGCAGCCTTCCCGGAGCTCTTGGTCACGCACGAGGTCGTCGTCCGCTCCACACCGGACCGGGCCGCGCAGGTGCGGCATGCTCTGGCGGACCTCGGCCGACGGGCGCAAACCGACCCGCTGTTCGCCAGGAACGCCGATCCGACGGTGCGTACGTCCCCCGACGGCCGGATCAGCGTAGTGGAGTTGGCCGTCCCCTTCCCCGCGAACTCCGCCCAGGCGATCCAATCACTCGACCACATCCGTAAGGACCATCTGCCTGCCACGGTCGGCAAGCTGCCCGGCGTGGAGACGGCGGTGACCGGTGACGTGGCCCGAGGCCGCGACTACGTGGATCACGAGAACAGCAAGCTGCCGCTGGTCATCGGGTTCCTGCTGCTGGTCACCTTCGTGATGACCGTGTGGGCATTCCGCTCGGTGGTCATCGGCCTGGTCGGCGTCATACTCAATCTGCTCTCCGCCGGGGCCTCACTCGGTCTGCTGGTCGTGTTCTTCCAGGGGACTTGGGCAGAGGGCCTACTGGGCTTCGACTCGCTCGGTGCGATCGCGTCCCGGGTGCCGCTGTTCCTCTTCGTGATCCTCTTCGGCCTGTCGATGGACTACCAGGTCTTCGTGGTCAGCCGGATCCAAGAGGCCATGCAGAACGGGATGTCGGCACGGGAGGCGGTGCTGGAGGGCATCAGCCGGTCGGCCAAGGTGGTGACCAGCGCGGCGATCGTGATGGTGACGGTGTTCGGCGCCTTCGTCGCCCTGCACCTCACCGAGATGAAGCAGATGGGCTTCTGCCTGGCGGTGGCCGTGCTGCTGGACGCCGTGATCATCCGACTCCTGCTCCTGCCGTCGCTCCTGCTGCTCCTCGGCGACCGTGCATGGCGGCCGTCCCGCCCGGCGCGACGGGCGCGGACCTCCGTCCCCGCCGCCGCCGCCGCGCTGGAAAGCATAGGCTGACGATCATGAGTCAACGGCCGCAGCCCGACGACCGGTTCCGGATACGGACACTTCACGGGTGGTACGCAGTCTCCTGGGTGCTCCTGGGCTTATGTCCCCCGGTCATCTCCGTCATGGACAAGACCGGAACGAGCACGTACTGGTGGTCGTTGGCGCTGCTGGCCTTGATCGCCCTCTGCTACGCGATCGTGGCGGCCTGCCCCGGCAATCCCGTGCTGCGCCCGCACACCTTCCTGGGTGTGCTCACCCTCGGCCTGGGCGGGATGTCCTGCGCACGTGGCGACGGTGCGGCGCTGTTCATCGTGTCGCTCCCGCTCTTCTGGCTCTTCGCCAAGAGCCCGCGGTACTCGATCGCGTTCAGCGGGATCGCCGCCGCGAACACCTTGGTCGGCATCACCATCCATCGCGGCGCAAACGCGGACTTCTTCACCGGCAACATCATTTTCACCCTCATCGGCTATACCGCGGGTGCGCTGCTCGGACTGGGGGTGGTCCGGATCGTTGAGCAGAGCGACGAGCGCGCCCGCAGCCTCAGTGCCGAACTGGAGAGCACCCAACTGCGTCTGGCCGAGGCCCACAAGCTCCAGGGCGCCACGGAAGAGCGCGAAAGGCTCGCCCGGGAGATCCACGACACCCTCGCCCAGGGCTTCGCGTCCATCATCGTGCTGGCGGAGGCAGCCCGCTCCAGCCTCGACACCGATCCCGGCAGGAGCGCCCAGCAGTTGCTCTCGATCGAGAACACCGCACGCGAGAACTTCGCCGAGGCGCGCGTCCTCGTCGGCTCCGCCCCGCAGAGCGGTCTCGCCCCCGGCTCGGTCGCGGGGACCCTACGCCGGATACTCGACCGGTTCACCGAGGACACCGGGCTCACCGTCACCGCGGACCTGCCAGAAGTCGAGTGCGACCAGCCGACCCGGATCGCACTCCTGCGCTGCACCCAGGAATCCCTGGCCAACGTCCGCAAGCACGCGGCCGCCTCGACGGTGGACGTCGTCCTCGCGCTGCACGCGCACGGAGTCGAACTGGAAATCACCGACGACGGCCATGGCTTCGTGGTCGAGGATTCCCGCGGCTTCGGGCTCAACGGCATGCGCAAACGCCTCGCCGACCTCGGCGGAGAACTCACGGTCACCAGCTCGGTCGGCGACGGCACACGCGTCCTCGCCATGATTCCCACGAACGGTCAGGTGTGACATGACGAAGGACAAGCTCCGGATCATCGTGGTGGACGACCACACGGTGATGCGGGCCGGGGTCATCGCCCTGCTGGCCTCCGAGCCCACCATCGACATCGTCGGCGAGGCGGGCGACGGCCGCGCCGCCGTCGAACTCGTCGAGCGCCTGGAACCCGATGTGGCGCTGATCGATCTGCGAATGCCCGTCCTCGACGGGGCGAGTGCCACCGCCGAGATCGTCGCCGGCCGCCCGCGGACCCGAGTGCTGATCCTGACCACGTATGACACCGACGCAGAGATCGAGCGCGCGGTCGAAGCCGGCGCAATCGGGTACTTGCTCAAGGACACCACGCGTGACCAGCTCGTCGACGCCATCCGATCCGCGTCCCGCGGCGAGACCGTCCTCGCCCCGAGGGTCGCGGAGCGGCTCGTCGCCCGGATGCGGAAGCCCGCCCCCGTGGCTCTGACCACGCGCGAGGTTGATGTGCTGAGCGCTGTCGCGGACGGGCTGTCCAACGTGGAGATCGGCCGACGGCTGGTCATCGCGGAGGCCACGGTGAAGACCCATCTCCTACGGATCTTCGCCAAGCTCGACGTCAGCGACCGCACGCACGCGGTGGTCGTGGCCCTCGATCGCGGGCTGCTGGAGAGACGCTAGCGCGCAGAAATACCGGTCGGCGGCGCCCATGGGGCTACATGCGGACAGCCCCTCAGCCGCACCGGACCCACGCCGCCCTCGCCGCCGGCGGAATAGGCTGACGCCACAGTCGGATTGCCCGGGGGAGCGGCATGGAAATCGAGGATGCGGGCGGTACGGGCGACGCACCGCCCAGGCACTGTCCGCAGTGCACGCGGGCTCTGGTGCAGGAGACCACCCGGTCCGGGGCGTACGGGGGCACCAACGAGTGGTGGACGTGCCCCGGCTGCGGGTTCCTGGGGCGTCCTGATCTCCGAGGCCGCCCGATCCTTCACCCGTTCCGGTACCTGACCGGCGAAGACGGGGACTGCGTCTTCTGCGGCTGGGAGGACTGCAACCGGGCGAGCGAGGCCTTCGTCTGGGACGGCTGGCTGTGCGAGTGGATCGTCTGCGCGGCCTGCGGCCGGGAGAACGTACGCCGGATCAAGACCGTTTCCGCGTAGCGCCAGGAAGCCGGCGCGGGCCCGGACACCCACGTGGATGTCCGTGCCCGAGTGCTTCGTCCGCCGCCGAGGGCTACGGCCTGTGTGATGTTGCGATCAGCCTTGGGGTTCTGCCCTCTTCTGGGGGCGGTACCCAGTAGGACTGTGGCTGTGACGCGTGGGCAACTCACTGATGAACAATGAGCCTTCGCCATCTTCGAACGTGCTGGTCGGAGCCTCTGGCGTGACGGTCCCTGACCGTGCTCGTGCTGGTGGTGGGCGGGAGTCTGCGGTCCTTATCGTCTGACGGGATGGTTTCCCCGCTTCCTCTGCGTTCCGGGCCCGGTGCCGCCTACGATCCGGTTCATGGTGGGAGTCCGAGATCGCGAAACGGGTCGCCGCGCGACGCGCGGAACTGGACGAACTTGAAGATCAGCTGGCCAAGCAGCTCGCGGAGGTCCGGGCAGAGCGCGACGAACTCGCCGTCCTCCTGCGAGCCCTGCTCGTCCTGACCAACCTCGAAGCTAGCCGCTGGCGGACGATCAAGGCCCCAGACACCCGCCCACGACCAGCACGAGCACCCCAGGCGAACGCCACGCCAGAGGCTCTGACCAGCACGTTCGAAGATGGCGAAGGCTCTATGAACGAGGACCGACAGTCTCCCGTGGGACAGCCTCCTGACCACGGTCGATCTTCCGTCAGCAGCCGCTCCGGCAGAGTGGCCCGCTGACGGTGACTGGCGTCCTGTGCGACCGCCGCCGCAGCCTGCCGTCCTCTCCGGTGCACCGTGCTCCAGGCCGAGCGGATCAAGCCGGTCCAGCAGGGCACCAGCCCGGACGCGGATGCTCCCAGGCCCCGGGCCCCCGCAGCCTCCCACCGGCCCGTTCGTCCTGGTCGGTACGGGTGCGATACAGGTGCGCCGAGGCGCACCTGTCATCGGTCTCCTGCCGGTGGCCCCGCCACCTGCCGCAACGCCCCGCCCTACTCGGCGGGGATGCCGCGGAGGAGGAAGGGGAGGTGGGCGCCGCGGGCGAGGGCGGTGAGGGCCTGGGTGGTGCGGCGGTGCTGGTGGGTGGCCATGACGTCGGGGAGCCGGGCCTCGGGGACCCAGTGCAGGCCGATGACGTGCGGGGGTGGCAGGTGGCGCGCGAGGGTCACCTCCTGGGCCCGGGTGAGACGGCCGCCCCAGTAGACGAAGTGGACGGCCTCGGGCAGGAGTTGGGTGTCGGTGTAGTCGGTGGCGAGGAGGGTGCGGAGGGGGAGGACGAGTCCGGTCTGGGTCTCGGTGTGGCGGCGGGCGGCGAGGTGGGGGAGTTCGTCGCGTTCGGCGCTGCCGCCGGGGAGGGTGTGGCCGTTCTTGTAGGTGGTTTCGAGGAGGAGGACGGCTCCGTCGGAGTTGAGGACGAGGGCCTGGTGGCCGAGCCGGCGGCGGGGCGGGTTGGTGAGGATCTCGGGGAGTGGGTACAGCAAGTCGGGCTCCTTGGAGTCGAGTTGGTGGCGATGGGCCCGTCCGGTTCGTGAACCGGGCGGGAGTTGGGGGGTGGCTCGGTCGGGTTCGGTCGCCGCCGGGAGCCAGGGGAGCAGGCGGGGAGGCCGGCGACGATGCCGGTCGCGACGATGAGGCCGAGGATGAGTAGCCGCGGGCCGCAGGGTCCGTCGCGGATCGGCCAGCAGGCGAGGACGGCTGCGCCGGCGCTGACGGCGGGCACGGCCGTGACGGCCGCGAGGAGTCTGAGGGTCGGGTTCACGCGGCGTCGTGCGCGCGGGGCCTGCTGGGGTGCTGGACGGTGAGGTGGCGGGGGTGGTCGAGCCGCTGGAGGTGCTCGGGCTTGGTGGTCCACTCGCAGCCGCCGCCGGCGGGGCGCAGGTAGGCGAGGCCGGCGAGGGTGTCCATGTAGACGCCTTCGGTGGGTTCGCCGGTGGCTGCGCGGTGGGCGAGGTCGCGGACGACTTCTCCGACCTCGGGCCTGTAGGCGGGCATGCGGGGGCAGCTGGGCATGTCGGCTCCAGTGGTAGCTCTGTGCGTCCGGGTCATCGCGACCCGTATTCATGGTGGAGCGGGCGGGGCTACCATCGGAAGTACTTCAACTCTCTAGTTCACCAGACTTTAAGTTGGAACGACCTTGAATCGTCGCACTCTTGATCCAACGTCATCTCCACTGGCTGCCTTCGCGGTTCAGCTCCGCAGGTCACGCGAGGGGAACGGGCTGACACAGGTCCAATTCGGCGCACTGGTCCAGTACTCCAGCGTGTACATCTCCAACGTGGAGACGGCAAAGCAGGCTCCGAGCTTAAAGTTCGTGCAGCGGGCCGACGAGGTGTTGGTGGCCGGCGGATCTCTTGAGCTGTTGTGGTGGAGCTGGAAGAACGGGGCTCTGATCCCTGGCTTCCCCGAGTACACCGCCAAGGAGCGCGAAGCCGTCGGCCTGCGACTGTTCGAAACTGGCATGGTGCCAGGGATCCTGCAGCACCACGAATACTCCGCCGCCTACGAAGCCGCCATCGTGCGGCGAGGCGAAGCCAGTCGGACGCAAGCCGATGAGCGGCTGAGCCTCCTGACCGCGCGGCAGAAGTTGCTTGACCGGACCCCGGCTATCCATGCTGTCCTGGACGAGGGAGTGCTGCGCCGTCCGATCGGCGGCCCGAGCGTCATGCTGCGGCAGCTCTCCCACCTCGAGTATCTGTCCGGTCGGCCCAACGTCGTCATTCAAGTCGCCCCATACGCCCTCGCCGAGGATCGACCTTTGTCACACTCGGTGACCCTCCTCACCCTTCCCAATCGAACGATGGTCGGGTACACCGAAACGCTTCAGCGCGGCTACCTGGAGCAGGACGCCGATACGGTCGGCGCTTGGGCTGGAAAGTACGATCGGCTACAGGTGGACGCACTTCCCAGGGCGGACAGCCTGGCCATGATCCGTGAGGTTCGGAAGGGACTTGAACGCCATGCACGTTGACCTATCGGGCGCCAAGTGGCGCAAGAGCTCGCACAGCAACGGCGGGGGTGGCTGCATTGAGGTCGCGGACGGATTCCTTGGAGCCGTGCCCGTGCGTGACTCCAAGGATCCCTCTGGGCCCGCGCTCGTCTTCCCCGCCGAGGCCTGGCAGTCGTTCATCGCCGGCGTCCGGGCCGGCGAGTTCGGCGCGGTCTGACCCCGCCCGTCAGCCCGAGAGCCCCGGCCGGAATCCCGGTCGGGGCTCTCGCGTGTCCTGTCCGCCGGCGTACCGCAGCCTTGCCCGCCCGCCGGGATCCGCACGAAGCCGACGATCACGCGTGTGAAGCCATCAGCACCGTCTCCGGTGTGGGCGACTACCGGTGCACGTCCGTGCCCCAGGGTTCGGGCACGCCCACCCGGACGTCCAGGTCCCACAGGACGCATTCCTCGTCGGGCCGGGCCACGAACGACCATGCCACGGCGGTGCGATGCAACTGTTCGTGCATCGACCCCGCGCGTCGCGCGCTGCCCGGGAGCTCGCCGCCCTGGGGGTGGTGGTGCAGGAACCGTCCGTAGGCCGCCTGGCAGAAGGCCGCGTAGCGTTCGGTGCAGAGGATCAGCCCGTGCCATGCCTCGTCGACGGCGAACGAGGGCATGCCGATGATCTGCTGGTCCAGCATCGCCGCTCCGCAGCACCTCAGCCACTGCCGGAGCCCGGTTTCGACCAGCTCCCGCGGCTGGAACGGGCAGGTCTTGTAGACGGCGGGGGGAAGTTCGAGCGCGTCGACCGCAGCCTGCACGCGGTCGACCCGTCGTGAAAACGTTCGTGAAAGCACGCCGCTCTCCGTTCTGGGTGGTGGGTGGCCGAGCCGGGGGCTCAGCTGCCGCCGCCGCAACCCCCGCCGCAGCCGCCTCCGCCACAACCGCCCCCGCCGCAGCCGCCTCCCCCTCCGCCGCAACTCCCGCCGGAGCCGCCGCTGCCGCCGGTGTCCCCGCCCGTGTAACGGGACCTCCTGCTGTCGCCGTCCCGGCCCGCGGCCCAGGCGATGATCTTGACGACGACCAGGATGACTCCGCCGATGATGATCAAGCCTATGAAGCTCATCTCTCTACTCCCCCCAGTAGCGCCGGACGAGGCGCATCGCGGAACGTGACCGAATGGCTTCCGCGAGCCGGTCGTGACGATTGCGCGGGATCCGGGATCAGCCGCGCCAAGACGTCCCCTCGTCAGCGGCGATACTTCATTATGCTCCCAGGGACTGACACTGAAACGCCGTCAGATTGCCTGCGGAAGAACGCTGACCCGGCGGTCGAGGCGTTTGCACGGACGGTGACGGAACCGCAATCCGTCACCTGTCGCACCTGCCGCGCTTGTCATCCTGCCGCAACCTGTCGAGCCGGCCCCGGCGGCGGCCGACGGCAGCCCGACGGCGGGCCTCACCCCGCGTCGAACGTCCGGCGCAGGCCGCCCACCAGGCCGTCCGGGGTGGGCGGGTGGAACCGCCCGGCGAGGTAGCCGTCGGGGCGGATGAGGAAGGCCTCACCGGGGCGGGCCGCGTAGGCGGCGGCGAACCCACCCTCGGCGTCCCGCACGGACGGCAGGCGCCACCGGGGTGACGGCGCGTCCGGGGCGAGCACCGCGTACACGTCCAGCAGGCCGTGGGCGGCGGACAGCGCGGCCATCGCGCACGTGGTCACCTGCTCGTCCGGGGTGCCGGCGCCCACGTGGAACAGCAGCGTGTGGCGCGGGCTCCGCAGCAGGTCGAAGAGGCGGACGGGGTAGTTCGCGAGGTCCCGCTCCAGCCCCCGGCAGTCCGGGGCCCGCTCACCGGGGGCGGGCCCGCCGGTCGTGCCGTCGGCAGCGGGGACCGGCTCCACCAGGGGGCTGTCCGGATACCCGACCAGCAGCTGTGCCTCCCGCCGCAGCACCGTGTCGAGGTCCCCGTCATCGCCGGGCACGCCGTCCCGCGCGTGCCGCACCGTCCGGCCGACGACCTCCTCGCCGACCGGGTGCCGCTCGGCGTGGTAGCTGTCGAGCAGCCCGGCCGCGCCGATGCCCCGCACCGCGAGGGCCAGCTTCCAGGCCAGGTTGACGGCGTCCTGGATGCCCGTGTTCATGCCCTGCGCCCCGGTCGGCGGGTGGATGTGGGCGGCGTCCCCGGCCACGAAGAGACGCCCCGCCCGGTAGCGGTCCACCAGGCGGTGGCTGATCCGGAAGGTGGACGACCAGCGCAGCGCCGAGGCCTGCGCCGGCCGGGGCGAGAGCCGGTCGAGCACCGCCTGGATGTGCCGCAGCTCGGGTACCCGGTCGCCCTCCAATCCGTGGGCGACAGCGTCCTCCGCGCGGCCGTCGCCGGACAGTTCGTCCGGCACGAGCATCGACATCCGGTACCGGCCCCGCCCCGGCAGCGGGATGCAGACCAGGATGTCGTCCACCCGGCCGGCCTTGTCGTGGTGCATGGCCCGGATGCCGTAGCCCTCGGGGAGGTCCCAGTCGACCTCGACGTCGCCGAGCATGTACTGCTCGGGAAAGGCGTCGCCCTCGAACCGCAGGCCGGCCGCCTTCCGGACCAGGCTGTGCGCGCCGTCGCAGCCGATCACGTAGCGTGCGCGCACCTCCTGAGGCCCGGACGTGGTCCGGAGCAGAGCCCCGACGGCGTCGGCGTCCTGCTGGACGGAGAGCAGCTCGGTGCCCCGCTCGACCTGGGTGCCGTACCCGGCGAGGTGCTCGGTGAGCAGGCGTTCCGTCGTGTACTGGGGCAGCGCGGCGAAGCCGTACGGGATGTCGGGCGGCAGGGTGAGGTCGATCTGCGGGCCGGGCCGGCCGTCGGCGAAGAGGAGCTGACCGCGCATCGGGATGGCCTCGTCGAGCGCCGCGCGGACCATGCCCATCAGGTCCCACAGCTCCATCGTGCGCGGCTGCACCCCGACGGCCTTGGCGTAGTGCTGCGGAACGGCCAGCCTGTCCACGATCCGGCAGCCGACCCCGTGGCGGCGCAGCTCGGCCGCGGCGGTCAGGCCCACCGGGCCCGCGCCCACGACCAGTACGTCGATCTCGTCCATGACTGCTCCTCGACGGGCCCCGACCGCTTCCCGGGCGTGCGCGGCGGCCTCTTCCAGGCTGCGCCCGACCGGCTCGGGGCCGCCACCCGGGGCGCCCGGCCCGCCTCGGAGGTCAGGCCCGGGGCCCGGTGGGTCTGACTGCCGCGGCCCGGCCCGGCCCGCCTCGGCGACCCGACCCGGCCTGGTCCGCCCGCTCCCGCCCGGCCGGGTCCGCAGGCTAACTGCCGTAGCCGTCATCGGGCAGGCTGCGGTCGGGCTCCGGGCACTCGCCGTGGGAGAGGCCCCACAGGTTGACCTTGTCCAGGATCCAGTCCTCCAGCAGCGGGGAGTCGTAGCTCTCCCGGCTGACGAAGGTGAAGCTCACCCGCACGTCGTCGTCCGGCCCGGTCTGCAGACTCCGCTGGTCGGTGAGGTTCTCGTACTCCACGGTCTCCCATCGGCAGCCGGCCCGGACGAGCGCGGCGGTCAGCTCCGACTCGGTGACGCGTGAGTCGACGGTGCGGAGGCCACCCGGGCGGCGGCCGGGGAGCTCCAGCTCCTCGTGCCAGGCCGGAATGATCATGGAGTCCAGTCGGCGGCACCGGCAGACGACCAACTGCACGCTGCCGTAACGGAACCAGCGCGGCCAGCGGCTCTGCTCGTAGACGCGCCCACCGGTCACGGGCGCACCGTGGGCGGCGGCCAGTCCGGGAAGGGTGGCACCGTAGGACAGGGCTCCCAGCTTCCCCGTCGTCGCCAGTACGGCCAGTTCCTCCGTGAAGTCCATGCGGTGGATCATCGCACCGCGGGCATGGCCTGCGGCCTCCGGGGCCCGATGCGGGTGGACCATCGGACCCTGGGCTCACGGCGGGTCAGCCCCCGTGCGGGGGAGGGGCGGAGCCCACGGGCGGCCGCCGGGCGGCGGGGGCGGACGCCGGGAGGGCAGGGAGGGCAGGGAGGCCGGAGCGGTACGAGGCCGGGAGGCGGTACGCCCTCACCCGATGGGTGCGACTCGGACGATCCGCCCCGCCGCCGTACGCCGGCCGGGCGGGGCCGCATGCCACCTTGGCGCTACTGCCCGGCCGGGGGTCGTCGGCCCGCCGGCAGCCGAAACCTCCTCCGCCACCGTCCCCATCGGAGCCATCCCATGCGCCGACGCAGGAGCCTGCTCCCGCTCGCAGCCACTCTCCTGGCACTCACGGTCAGTACGACCCAGACCGCCTCGGCCGCCGACACGCCGGGTGCCGGCCCGGACGTCCAACGGGGCGTCGTCCGCAGCGGGGACACCCCGATCGGGGCGGCAGACGTGACGCTGTACCGGGCGGGCGACCGTCCGGGTGCGCCGGCGGAGGTCCTCGCCAGGGGCCGGACCGACGCCGAGGGCCGCTTCCGCCTCGGATACCACCGGCCCGCCGACCCCCGGGCGGTGCTGTACCTGTTCGCCGAACGCAGCCGCGGCGGCCCGGTCGGCCTGGCCGCCGTGGTCGGCTCCGCGCGCGAGCACGCCGCCGTGCGGGCGATCAACGGGGCCCGGGTGGACGAGTTGGTGGTCAACGAGCGGACGACGGTGGCGGCGGCCTACGCCCTGGCCCGGTTCGCCGGCCCGGAGGGCATCTCCGGTGGCTACCCGGGGCTGCAGAACGCCGCCGCGATCTCGCACAACCTCGCCGACGTCGAGGACGGGGGCGTCGCCCGGATGCTCGCCACCGCGCCCAACGGCCCGGAGACCTCCACGCTGCCCGCCTTCAACACGCTGGCCGACATCCTGGCCGGCTGCGTGGACGGGCCGACCTGCGCGGAGCTGTTCCGGCTGGCCCGGCAGCCCGGGCAGGCGGAGCCCGCCAACACCTTCGAGGCCGCCGTCGCGATCGCCCACGGGCCCGGCGAGCACGTCGGTGAGCTGTTCGCCCTGGCCGCCGTGCGACCGCTCTACCGGCCGGCGCTGCCTGCCGCCCCCGACGCCTGGACGCTGGCGCTGCGGTACACCGGCAACGGCCACGAGCTGGACGGTCCGGGCAACATCGCCTTCGACGCGGACGGCAACGCCTGGGTCACCAACAACTACCAGTACGCCGCGGACCCCCGGACCTCCGTGTGCGGCGGCCGGAGCCTGCTGCGGCTCACCCCGACCGGCCAGGACGTGGCGGGTGCGCCCTACCGGGGCGGCGGCCTCTACGGCGCCGGTTACGGCATCACGTTCGACCCGAAGGGGGACGTCTGGGTCGGCAACTTCGGCTTCCAGGGCTCCGGTTGCCCGCTCGACCCGGGCCCGCTGTACCGCAGCGTCTCGCAGTTCGGCCCGGACGGCGCGGCCAAGTCCCCCGCGGAGGGCTGGCGTTCCGGCGGCATCGTCCAGCCGCAGGGCACGGTCTCGGACCGGGAGGGCAACATCTGGATCGCCGACTGCGGCGGCCGGAGCGTCACCGTCCTGCCGCACGGCGACCCGCAGGCCGCGCGCCGGATCGCGCCGCCGGACGGCGTCCTGGTCAAGCCCTTCGACGTCGCCGTCGACGGGCACGGACAGGTGTCGGTGACGGGCAACGGCAGTGACAGCGTCCTTCAGCTGTCACCGGAGGGCGAGCCGGTCCGCACCGTCACCGGCGGCGGCATCGACCACCCGCTGGGCGTCGCCACCGACAGCCGGGGCAACGCCTGGGTGGCCAACAGCGGTGTCGTTCCGCTCCCGTGCGAGGACGGCACGGCCGCCGGCCTGGCCGACACCGTCCGCGACGTGGTGCAGCGGGTGCCGGGCGCCTCGGTGACCATGGTCGGCCCGGAGGGGAACACCCCGGACCAGCCCTTCGTGAACGACGGGCTCTTCCTGCCGTGGGGCATCGCGGTGGACGGCGACGACACCGTCTGGGTCGCCAACTTCGGCGGCCACCGGGTCGCCCGGCTCTGCGGCACCCGGCTCTCCGCCTGCCCGCCCGGCCACCGGACGGGGCAGCCGATCTCGCCGCCCGGCACCGGCTACACCTTCGACGGCCTGTCCCGGAACACCGCCGTGCAGATCGACCCTTCGGGAAACGTCTGGCTCACCAACAACTGGCAGACCGTCCCGCAGCAGACCAACCCGGGCGGCCGTGAACTGGTCGTGTTCGTCGGCCTCGCCGCCCCGGTCTGCGCCCCGCTGATCGGCCCGCCGCAGCAGCCCTGACGCCGGGAGGCCCCGTCGGGCGGGTGACGTGGCCACCCGGCGGCGTTCTCCTGGGGCTCACTGTCAGGGCGTGACCGGTTCTGAACAGTTGGAGACAATCCCGGTCAACTCCTGACGTTCCGTCAAGCCATCTCCTACGCTTCGTCCGGCCCCGGCAGGCGCCGGTGCCCCGCGTGACCCGATGGTCCGACGAGTCTGGAGAAGACCCCCGTGAGAATACGTCGTTCCCCGCGCCGCTCCTGGACGGCCGTGGTCGCCACCGGTGCGGCCACGGCCGCGCTGTTGTCGCAGCCCGCCACCGCCGAGGCGGTCGCGCAGGCCGCGCCGCCGCCCGCCGTGACCGGCACCGTCGCGGTGGCGGCCTACCCGGCGG
Source organism: Kitasatospora sp. NPDC032757 (assembly GCF_055579305.1). Lineage (NCBI taxonomy): Bacteria > Bacillati > Actinomycetota > Actinomycetes > Kitasatosporales > Streptomycetaceae > Kitasatospora > Kitasatospora sp. NPDC032757. The sequence continues at coordinate 111,781 of NZ_JBVINN010000021.1, forward strand.
GAGTCGCGCTCGCGCCGGACGGGAGCCGGGCGTACGTGACCAGCCAGAGCACCGGCGCCGTCAGCGTGCTCGACACCGCGACCAACGCCGTCACCGGCACCTTCACGGCCGGCACCGGCTCGTACGCCGCCGCCTGGACGCCGGACGGGCGGCACGCCTACCTGACCCACCACCTCGACGGCACGGTCAGCGTGCTGGACACGACGGGCAACACCGTCACGGCCACCGTCCCGGTCGGCGCCGGGGCCTTCGGCGTCGCGGTCGCGCCCGACGGCGCGCACGCGTACGTCAGCAACACGGGCGACGCCACCGTGAGCGTGGTCGACACCGCGACCAACACCGTCACCGCCACCGTCCCGGTGGGCGCCGAACCGCACGGCGTGGCCGTCGCCCCGGACGGCGCGCACGTCTACGTCGCCGCCTCGGGCGCCCAGGCGGTGGACGTCATCGACACCGCGAGCAACACGGTGAGCGCGAGCGTCCCGGTAGGCCACGGCGTCTTCGGCCTGGCGCTCAGCGCCGACGGCTCCCGCCTCTGGACGGCCAACGGGGGCGACAACACCGTCAGTGTGGTGGACACGGCGGGCAGGACCGTGGCCGGCACCGTGACGGCGGGCACCAACCCGTTCGCCGTCGCGTTGTCGCCGGACGGCCGGTACGCGTACGCGTCCAACTACGCCGACGACACGCTGAGCGTGATCACCACCGCCGACCGGGCGGTCACCGCGACGGTGCCGGTCGGCGCGAGTCCGTTCACCCTGGCGCTCAGCCCCGACGGCCGGCGCGGCTACCTGGCCGACTTCACCGGCGACGCCGTGACCCTTCTCGGGTTCCCGCTGCCGGTGCCGGTGGTGACCCGGGTCAGCCCCGCGTCCGGGCCGCAGGCCGGCGGGACGGTCGTCACCATCGCGGGGACGGACCTGGCCGGCGCGACGGCGGTCAGCTTCGGCGCCGCCGGGAACGCCACCACCTTCTCGTGCACCGCGACCGCCTGCACCGCCACCGCGCCCGCCGCCTCCGCCGCCGGCGTCGTGGACGTCCGGGTCACCACCCCGGGCGGCACCAGCGCCGTGACCCCCGCCGACCGCTTCGGCTACACAGCGCCCACCGCCGACCTCGCCGTCGCGCTCGGCGCCAACCCGGTGGGCGGGCTGTTCTCCGGCCGGGTCGACTACACGCTGACCCTCACCAACCAGGGCCCGGCCGCGGTGGACTCGGCCACCGTCACCGCCGATCTGCCCGCCGGCTTCACCGCCTCGTCCACCGACTGCACCATCGCGGCCTCCAAGCTGACCTGCGCCGTCGCCGGCCCGCTCGCCGCCAGGGCGAGCACCACCCGGCATCTGACGCTCCAGGTCGGCCTGCTCAACCTCGGCCGCAACTTCACCGTGACGGCCGTTCGCACCGCGAGCACGCCCGCCGACCCGGTGCCGGCCAACGACCGGGCCTCCCGCACCTGCTCCGCCACTCTGGCGCTGCTGATCAGCTGCCGCTGAGCCCCCCGGGCCCCCGTCCCGACGCCCGGGGCGGGGGCCTCGTGCCGGCGCCACTGGACGAACAGTCCAGGCTGGACGTACAGTCCAAATATGACCGCAGAGACTCCCGACCCGCGTGTCCAGGCCTGGGCGCCCGTCTGCCAGGCCGTGGCGCTGCTGCTCGGCCCCTACGCCGAAGTGGTGCTGCACGACGTCGCCCGGGACGAGGTGCTCGCCCTCTGGAACCCGATGAGCAGCCGCGCCCCCGGCGACCCGTCCCTGCTCGGCGAGCTGGACGAACTGGACCCCTCCGCGCCCGACGTCTACGGGCCCTACGAGAAGCTGCTCCCCGACGGGCGGCGGCTCTCCTCGGTCAGCGCCGTGCTGCGCGACACCGACGGTCGGCCCTCGGCGGTTCTCTGCGTCAACCTCGACCGCGGACCGCTGGAGCACGCCGCCACCCTGCTGGCCGGCTTCGCCGCCCCGACCGTGCCCCGCCCCGCGCCGCTCTTCGAACGCGACTGGACCGAGAAGATGAACGACGCCATCGGCGGCTACGTCCGTGCCCACGGGCGCCCGCCGGAACGCCTCGGCCGTGAGGACCGGCTCGCCGTGCTGCGCGAACTCGACCGGGCCGGGGTGCTCGCGGTGCGCCGCGCCGTTCCCGCCGTCGCCACCGCCCTCAAGGTGTCGCGTTCCACCGTCTACAGCCTTCTCGCCGACCTCAGGGCCGAACCCGGGGCCGCACCAGGGGTCGCACCTGCACCCGGGGACGAGCCCGTGACAGAGACCGCGAGAGACACCGCGACCGCGACAGAGAACACGACAGCGACAGCGACCGACGCACCGCAGAGGAACGACCGATGACCAGGCTCCCCGACTTCCGGCTGGAAACCTACTTCTCCCGCTGGGAGTTCACCGCCCGCCACCACCTCACCGCCTCCGACGCGCAGACCATGGCGATGTCCGAACTGCTCGCCCTGGCAGGCCCCGAGGACCGGCACGCCTGGGAGACCCTCACCCTCGGCTACACCGAGACCTTCGGCGACCCGGCGTTGCGACAGGCCGTCGCGGGCATGTACGAGCACGTCGACGCCGACGACGTGATCTGCTTCGGCGGCGCGCAGGAGGCGCTCAACCTCGCCATGCAGGTGTTGCTGGGCCCCGCCGACCACGCCGTCGTGGTGACCCCCAACTACCAGTCCGCGGAGACCATTCCGCTCTCCCTCTGCGAGGTCACCGGCGTCGCCCTGGACGCCGGCCGGGACTGGGCGCTCGACCTGGACGAGCTGACCGCCGCGCTGCGGCCCAACACCCGGGTCGTCTCCGTCAACTTCCCCAACAACCCGACCGGCAAGGTCATCGACACCGCCGACTTCACCCGGCTCGCCCGGATCTGTGACGAGCGCGGCATCCACCTCTTCAGCGACGAGGTCTACCGCGGCCTGGAGCGCGACCCGGCCCGCACCCTGCCGCAGGCCGCCGACCTCTCCGAGCGGGCGCTCTCACTCAACGTCACCTCCAAGTCGCTCGGCCTTCCGGGCCTGCGGATCGGCTGGATCGCCTGCCGTGACCGGGAGTTGCGCAACCGCCTGGAGCGCGCCAAGCACTACACCACGATCTGCAACTCCGCGCCCAGCGAGATCCTGGCCCGGATCGCGATCAACAACCGTGAGCCGATCCTGGCCCGCAACCGCGCGGTCATCGCCGCCAACCTGCCGCTCTTCGACGCGTTCTTCGCCGCCTTCGGCGACCTCTTCGAGTGGCGGGCCCCGGACGGCGGCTGCGTCGCCTACCCCCGCTACCTCGGGCCGGACGGGGTGGAGGAGTTCTGCACCGCACTGGTCGAGGAGGCCGGCGTCCTGCTGCTGCCGGCGAGCATCTACCGCTCCGACCTCACCCCCACCCCCGCCGACCGCTTCCGGATCGGTCTCGGCCGCCGGGACCCGGAGCCCGCGCTGGACGCCTTCGCCGGCTGGCTGAAGGGCCGGCGGTGACCGTCCCCGCCGGAGGAGGGCGGCCGGACGGGGTGAACCGGTGGGTGCCGCCGGCCCGTTGAGGAAGGTGCGGGGCCGGGTGGCTCCGTGCAGCGGAGGACCTCGGGAGGCCGGCTGTGCTGAGGATGGACGGGCCGTGGCGGATCACGGTCATCGGCAAGGACGCCGCCTTCGATCAGCGGGCGGTGATCCGGGCCTCGTACGGGACCAGCATCCTGTCCGGTCGGGTGGGCGAGTTCCTGGACGTCCGGGAGGACGAGTGGGAGCTGGAGCTGGAGCACAGCTGGGACGGGCGCTGGTGGCCCAACGTCCGCGTGCGGCCCGGCCCGGTGCAGAGCCTCGGCCCGGGCGCCCGCACCCGCGAGATCCGCAGCAAGGACGCCGACTGGACCGGCGGCCACCCCGACCATCCGAACTTCGTGCTGCGCCTGGACTCGCTGGAGACCATCGCCCCCCGGGCGGGGGAGTCCGCGGGTGCTGCGCCCGAGGCGACGGGACGCGCGGCGGTGACGGGGATCGTCCCGGGCGTGCTGCTGTCACCGGCAGTCCGCGTCGGCGCCCCGATGGCGGCCGCCATCCAGGCAACCCGTGCCACCGGTGCCATCCAGGCCGCCCGTGCCACCCGGCCGGCCACCGCCGGGGCGGGCGTGCCGGCCGCGACGCAGACGGTCCGCACCAGCTCCGGCCCCGCGCCCGTGACCAGGCGGCCGGCCGAGGAGGCGGAGCGGGCCGCAGCGGCGGGGCAGGCCGGGACCGCACCGGCCTCGCAGGCGGCGCGCACCAGCCGGCCGTAGCCGGATCTGCCGCATCGGGAGGGCTGAGCACCGGCCCCGCGGGTGCTCAGCCCTGACGAGCCGCCTTCGCCCGGTACTTGAGGCCGAGCAGCGCGCCCGAGAGCCCGTGCGGCACCAGCCAGGAGACGTCCTCGCGGTCCTCCGCATGGAACCGGTACTTGTACGGCTCGGTGCCGCGCAGGAAGTCGAAAGTGGCCAGGCCCTGGCCGGCGGCGGCCCGGATCGCCTCGGCGATCACCGCGGTGCCCAGCCGCAGCGGAGCCCAGCGCTGGTCCCAGCCGATCTGGTAGTAGGCGAAGGTGTCCCGCCACCGGAAGCCGTAGAGCACGCCGACCACCTCCCCGGCCCGTTCGGCGACCAGGAAGGCCGGGCCCTCGCCGCGCCCGGTGGCGGCGGCGCGTTCGAGCAGCCGCAGGTGCAGCGGTGCGCGGGCCGGGTCGAAGGTGGTCGGCAGGCCGAGCGCGGCGCGCCGCTGCCGGTGCAGCCTGAGCACGGCGTGCAACAAGTCGACCCGCTCGGCGAGTTCGTCCTCCCCGACGGCCGGCGCCACCCAGCGGAAGGTGATCCCCTCGGCGGCCAGCTTCCGGCCGTAGCGGCGCAGGTCGGCGCGGAACTGCCGGGAGCCGAGCGCGTCGGGCCCCGCCGTGAGGTCGGCGCGCGGGCACGGGGTGCGGCCGGTCTCCACCGCGCCGGGCGGCAGCAGTCCGCCCTGCCCGGGGTCGAGATCGTTGAGCAGCAGCGTGGCGCGCCGCGCCCGCCGGCCGAGCCAGGCGGCGACCTCGGCGCGGCGCTCGGGTGCGGCGGTGAAACCGCAGTGGTCGGCGGCGCCGGGGCCGGAGCCGAGCACGGTCAGGCAGGGCACGGCGAGCGGCGCGCGCGGGTGGAGCCGGCGCCAGGTGCGCAGCAGCGGGACGACGGCCGAGACCCGGCCGTCGGGCTCGCGCCAGACCGTGATCTCGCCGGAGCCCTGCTTCGAGCCGAGCGTCTCCCACCAGGCCAGCGACCACTCGGGCGTGGTGAACCACGAACCGCCCGGGTCGGCGGCCGCCAACTCCCGCCAGCCGTCCAGGACGTCGGCCGGCAGTGCGGCGCTCCGGTACCGCACGGGCGCGGCCGCCCGCGTCACCGTGCCGGCCTCGGCCGCAGTAGCTTCGACAGGTGCCACCCAGAACCCCCTCGGCCCTCGTCAGGCTCCGCCGCGCAGTCGGTGCACGGCCGGATGGAGCCCGGAGAGAATTGTGTCGAACCTGTCCCGGCTGGTGGTGGAGTTCACCCGAAGACGGCTGATCCGCAGCGGCCGGCGCGGCAGCAGCCGGTCGTGCCGGTGGTCGAACAGGAAGCCGACCCGGTAGCCGAGCCGGCGAAGCACGGTGTCGGCGCGCCGGTCGAAGTTGCCGTTCGGGTAGGCGAAGGCGGTGGGCTCCTCGCCGTCGAGCCAGCCGGTCAGGGAGCTGTGGGCGCGGGTGATCTCGTCCCGGACGGTGTCGTCGTCGCAGTGGTCCAGGCAGGGGTGGCCGGCGGTGTGGTTGCCGATGGCGATGCCGGACCGGCGGAGCGTCAGCAGGTCCTGCGGGCCGAGCTGTTCCTGCCGGGGCGCACGGGCGCGGGCGCTCTCGCGCAGGTCGGCGAGGGCGGTGCGGCGGTCGGCGTCGGGCAGCGTCTTCAGCTGCCGCACCACCTCGCCGGGCGCGCAGCCGGCCAGTGCGCGGGCGGTGCCGCCGTGGGCGGCCAGGAAGACGGCCTCGGACCACCAGAACGGCTGGTCGCCGCCGATGAGTTCGGTGACCACGAAGGCGGCCGCCGGGATGCCGAGCCGGGTGAGGACGGGCAGGGCCTCGGTGAGCACGCTGCGGTCGCCGTCGTCGAAGGTGACCAGCACACTGCGGTGCGGCAGCGGCCGTCCGGAGCGGACGGCCTGCTCGACCCCGGCCGCCGAGACCGGGCGGGCGGTCCGGACGAGGCGCTCCATCTGGAGGGCGAAGGTCCGCGGGTCGTCCACGCCGTGGTAGGCGAGGACGGCGAGCCGGCGGGTGGCGGCGAGGCGGAACAGCGGCTGCGCGGGGGAGTTGCGCAGGACGGCGTCGACGGTGGTGCGCCGGCCGGCCAGGCGGCCGCGCGGTGGTGGTGCCGCGGCCGGTCGCGGGTCCGCGGTGTCCGGATCTGCGGGGGGCCGGGCGGTTCTCCCGGCGGCCGGGCCGCCGGCCGGGTAGGCAGCCGGGTAGGTGTCCGGGGCGGTGCCGGGACCAGCCGGGCCGGTGCCCGGGCCGGTCGTGCTGATGGTCGGGCCGCCGTCGGCCCCGGTCGAACGCGTGGTCCCCTCGGGCATCGACACGCTCCCCCTTCGTCCCCGTCGGTGCTGCCGTGGCGGGGGTGGAGCGCGGTGCGTGGTCAGACTCCGCCGTGCGGCGCGCGCCTGCCCGGTGGGCGGCCCGCCCCGCTCCACGAATTGCCAAGATAGTGCAAAGTCCCATGCTCCGAGGAGGGTTGCACGCTCCGGGTGGGTTTCGGCGGGAGGTTGGCGCATTGTCGGCGAGCCCTTGGCCAGAGTGCGGGCTGGGAACTTCCTGAGTGGCTGCCGGTGGAGCCGGGGAGGTTCGGGGGGAGCGGATCTCCCGTGCCCCCCGAACCGCTTTCGGTCTACGGATCCCCCACGGACCCCGCAGACCTCGAGCACCTCGAGCACCTCGCCGAGATCAGCACCTCGCCGAGAAGTGACCTCGCCGGGCCCGGAACCCCACTGGGCTCAGAACCCCGCCGGGATCAGAACGGGTTGGTACAGGTGGTGACCCGCTGCGCGGCCTCCAGGGCCGGGCCGCCGGTGGCGCAGATCATCCGCAGGTCCTTGGTGACCACGCGCGGCGTGACGGCCTTGGCGGACCCGTGGGTGACGGTGGTCGCGGAAGCCACGGTGACCCACGGGCTGCCCCAGGCCTGCTGGGTCCGGATCTCGACCCGGACCAGCGTCAGCTGCGCCGGGTCGGCGGCCGACACCTGCGCGACGCCGATGAAGCCGCCGCCGTCCCGCTCCTGCCAGGCGCACGGCTGGTTGACGACGGTGGCGCAGGCCACCTTGCCGGACTCGTCGGTGACCGTGGCTGCGGCGGCCGGCAGGGCCGTCGCCGCCGTGATCCCTGCCACCGTGACCATCAGAGCTGCGATCCGAGCGTGCATGATAGGAACCTCCTTGGAAATCAAGGGAATCTCACTGGGTGGGATGAGTCTTGCACAGATTGTGGACATGCCATATGTGCGCTGCATCACACTCCAGGTGACTGTTCAACTACATGCTGCAACCATGGCGACCATCCGCCCCGGTCGCCCCAGCCGCCCCGCGTCGCTCCTCCCGCGCGCCCCGCGTCGCTCCTCCCACGCGCCCCGCGTCCGCTCCTCCCGTGCGCCCGTGGCCGACCGCTCGGCCGGCCGTTCAGCCTGCCGGCGGCAGCACCATCCGCCGCCCGGCCGTCGCTCCGCCGTCCACCGGGACGGACGCGCCGCTCTGGTAGACGAAGTCGTCCGAGGCGAGCGCCAGGATCGCCCGGGCGATCTCGGCGGGCTCGGCCATCCGCTCCAGCCCCTCGACGTTCAGCGGGCCGAACGCCTGCTTGAACCGCGCCCAGTCGCCGTCCGGGATGCCCGGCGGCCGGACGAACGCGGTGTCGGTGGTGCCCGGGAGGATCGCGTTGATCCGGATGCCCCGAGGTCCGTAGGCCAGGGCCGCCGCCTTGACGATGCCCTGGATCGCCCGCTTGCTGGCCGCGTACGCGCCGCCGTTCGGCCGGGTCTGCTCGGCGGCCGAGGAGGCGGTGCAGACGATCACCCCGTGCCCGGCCTTCAGCATGTGCGGGATCTGGTACTTGACGGCGAGGAAGACGCCACGCGCGTTGGTGTTCATCACGTCGTCCCACTCGGCGACGGTCAGCTCGTGGAGCAGCTTGCCGCTGCCGACACCGGCGTTGTTGACCGCGATGTCGATCCCGCCGTACCGGGCCGCGACCTGCTCGGTGAAGCGTTCGACCTGGGCCGGATCGCGGACGTCCGCCGGGAAGTAGGAGGCCTCTCCGCCACTGCGGCGGATCTCCTGCTCGACCTGGCGGCCGAGTTCGGCCCGCCGTCCGCAGAACCCGACCTCGGCGCCCGCCGCCGCGAAGGCGCTCGCTGCGGCCCGGCCGATGCCCGAGGTGGCGCCGGTGATCAGGACCGTCCGGCCCTCGAACCGGCGCGGCGCTCGCTTCTCCTGCGGTGCGGCCTCGGCGCGCCCGGCGGCGCCCAGCGTGCCGGCCGCCGTGGCCGCAGCCGCCAGCCCGAGCGCGGAGGCGCTCAGGAGGGCCCGTCGCCCGGGGGCGGCCGTCGGTGAAGTCATGCCCTGGTCAGGGGAGTTGGTGGTGTCCATGGCCGTAACCCTGGCAGCCGGGTGCCGCCGCGTCTCTCGGCCGACCGGCCCGACCTTCCGGCCTGGAGGAGGAGCGGCCTCCGCCTCAAGGAGGAGGCCGGACTCGTCCGACCGGCCGCCAACTCCTCGTCCGGACCGTCGGATTGACCGTCCCGGGCGGCAGTCCGGTGCCGCTCCGCCACGGGTGTTCACTCGTACGGGTGGCGGACCGGCGTGAGGCCGTTCGGACGGCTACGATCGACGCGAACCACGGAGGTGGCCTGCATGGACACGGTCATCGTGCAACTGCCCGAACCCCGCCCCGAAGCCCGCCGCGGACCCTCCTGGGGGCCCGCGCCCGGCGGACCGCCCACCCGGTCCGGTGGCTCCACCCGGCCCGCGAGCTCCACCCGGCCCGCGCTGCTGCACCTGGGCCCGGGTGAGGTGGCCGAGTTCGGGCGCGGCGAGCCCGGCCGCCCCGTCGCCATCCCCCTCGCCGACCAGGGCGTCTCGCGCCGCGCGGGCGAGATCACCGCCGCCGAGGACTACTGGCGGCTCTCCAACTTCAGCTCCTCCGCCACCTACGTGGTGGAGAACCTGGAGGGCGCGGGGGAGCACGTCAAGGTGGCGCCCGGCCGGCTCGGCGCGCCGGTGCCGTTCGAGTTCTCCCGGGTACTGCTGCCCGCCCTCGGCGAACCGGCCGCCTTCAAGGTCTTCGCACCGCAGCACGCCTACCTGGACGGCGAGTCCGGCGCCGGCGAAGGCGAGCGCACGGTGAGCCCTTTCGCCCTCGACCCCACCTCCAAGTACTTCCTCGTCCTGCTGGCCCTCTGCGAACCCCGGCTGCGCTCGCCCTCCGCCGCCCTCGTCCCCGGCGCCACCGACGTGGTGACCAGGCTGCGCGCCCTGCCGTCCTGCCGCGGGCTCACCCGCTCCGCCGTCAACTACCACATCGACTACCTGGTGGCCACCAAGCTCCGGCTGCGCGAGACACCGGAGGAGGCTCCGGGCGGGGCCGCCCGCGGTGGCGGCAAGCGGGAGGAACTCGTGGCCCTGGCCCTGAGGTTCGACCTCGTCCGGGAGGAGCACCTGGCGCTGCTCCCGCCCCGGCGCGGCGGCTGAACCCGCCGTGCGACCGCCCGCGCAGCCCGCCGCACCACGGCCGGACCGGCCCGAGGAGCCGCCGCCCGCGGTGCCGCCCGGCTACCCCGTGGCCGGCTACCGCACCGGCGAACCGATCGGCGCCGGCGCCTGGGGCAGCGTCTACGCCGCCCACGGGGAGGGCGAACTCCCGGACGCCGCCGTCAAGTTCCTCAGCCCCGCCCGGCTCAGCCCCGGCCAGCGCCGCACCATGGCGCAGGTCGCCCGCAGCGAGATGCGGTTCAGCCGCCTCGCCGACCACCCGCACCTGATCCGCACCCTCGCCGTCGTGACCGTCGACGACCCCGCCCACCCCGGGCTCGACGGCGCGGTGGCCCTGGTGATGGAACGCGCCGCCCGCAGCCTCCAGGACGTCCTGGCCGCGGCCCGTCCGCACGAGCCCGTCCCCGGGGCCGAGCGGATCCTCGCGGAGGTCGGCGCCGGCCTCACCCACATGCACGGCGCGGGCTGGGTGCACGGCGACCTCAAGCCCGGCAACATCCTGCTGATGGCGGACGGCACCGCCAAACTCGCCGACTTCGGCCTCACCGCCGAACTGGAGGGCACCCACGCCTACGCCCCGCCGCTCGGCTCGCCCGACCACGTGCCGCCCGAGTGGTGGTCGGAGCGGACCGGCGCCCGCGGTGTCGCCCTGCGGCCCAGCGCCGACGTCTGGGCATTCGGCGTCCTCGCCCACCAGCTGCTCACCGGCGGGCTGCACCCCTTCCTCGGCGCCACCGCCCGAGCCCGCTCGCTGGCCGCGCTGGCGTACGCGCGCGGCGCGGCGCCGCTGCGGCTGGACGACGCGCTGCCCGCGCGCTGGCGGGCGGTGGTGACGGCCTGCCTCGCCGCGGACCGGGAGGCGCGGGGCCGGGTGGACCTCGCCTCCCTGCTCACGGCCGCAGCGGGCGGTCCCGGCGGGCCGTCGCACGCCGCCACCGGACCGGCCCGCCGGCGCAGGCTGCTCGCCGGGGCGGGCGGACTGGGCGGGACGGCGGTGGTGGCCGCCGCCCTGCTCGCCCTCACCGGCTCCCCGGAGCCCGCCACCACCACGGGGACCGCCCGCCCGGCGCCGGTCCCGGCCGTCTCGGCGGGCACGGCCGTCTCGGCGGGCACGGCGGCGGCCGGTTCGGTCCCGGCAGGCGCGATCCCGGCAGGCGCGATCCCGCCCGGTGCCGACGTGCCCGCCGCGCTGCGCGGCCCGATCGAGGACGCCGCCCGCCGCTGCCCCGAGCCGGAGATCACCCCGGCGCTGGTGGCCGCCATGCTCAAGGCGGAGAGCGGGTTCGACCCGAAGGCCGCCCACCCCGAGTCCGGCGAGTACGGCGTCGCCATGTGGACGCCCGCCGTCTTCAACGCCTGGGCGCAGGACGGCGACCACGACGGCGTGAAGGACTACATGGACCCGGCGGACGCGATCGCCTCGATGGGCAACTACGTCTGCTGGCTCGACCAGCAGTTCAAGCACCGCGGGCTGACGGGCAACCTGCCCGCCCTCGTCACCGCCGGCTACCGGACCAGCGACAAGACCGTCGCCGACACCGGCGGCGTACCCGAGCGGGTGAAGGCGCACGTCGCCAGGGTGCTCGGCTACCTCGCCGAGTACGGAGGCTGACCGGCGTGGCCGGCGCGCACCCGCCTGACCGGCGTGGCCGGCGCGCACCCGCCTGACCGGCCCGGTCACATCGGCCGAGGGGCCCCGGCGGCGTTGCCCGGCCGCCGGGCTGCCGGGATGCGATGCTCGGCCGCATGATCACGAAGCTCCGCGCGGCCGCCACCCAGTGGACCGCCGCCGTCCCGGTGGTGGCCTTCGTCGTTCTCGTCCTGACCTGGCACCGGGACCTGCCCGGCTGGGTGGTGGCCGTGGTGGCCTGCTTCCTGGCGGGCGCGGTGCTCGCCGCCGTGCACCACGCCGAGGTGATCGCCCACCGGGTGGGGGAGCCGTTCGGCTCACTGGTACTGGCGGTGGCGGTGACCGTCATCGAGGTGGCTCTGATCGTGACGCTGATGGCCGACGGCGGCGACAAGGCCGCCACGCTGGCCCGGGACACCGTGTTCGCCGCGGTGATGATCACCTGCAACGGCATCCTGGGCCTGTCCATCCTGGTCGCCGCGCTCAGGTACCGCGTGGCGGTGTTCAACGCCGAGGGCACGGGCGCGGCGCCGGCCTGCATCGGGACCCTCGCCACGCTCAGCCTGGTGCTGCCGACCTTCACCACCAGCTCACCGGGCCCGCAGTTCTCGTCCACCCAGCTGATCTTCGCGGCGACCGCCTCGATCGTGCTCTACGGGCTGTTCGTCGCCACCCTGACCTTCCGGCACCGGGACTACTTCCTGCCCGTCACGCCGGAGGGCAAGGTCCTCGACGAGGAGGACCACGCCGAGCCGCCAACCGTCCGGGCGGCCCTGACCAGCCTGGCGCTGCTCGGTGTCGCACTGGTCTCGGTGGTGGGCCTGGCGAAGGGCGTCTCGCCGACCATCGAGTCCGCCGTCTACTCGGCCGGGCTGCCGTCCTCGGTGGTCGGTGTGGTGATCGCGCTGATGGTGCTGCTGCCGGAGACGATTGCGGCGCTGCGCGCGGCCCTGCGCAACCGGGTGCAGACCAGCCTCAACCTGGCGCTCGGCTCGGCGCTGGCGAGCATCGGGCTGACCATTCCGGCGGTGGCCGTCGCCTCGGCCTGGCTCTCCGGCCCGCTGATCCTCGGGCTCGGTCCCTCGCACCTGGTGCTGCTCGCGCTGACCGTCGCGGTCGGCACGCTGACGGTCATCCCACGCCGGGCCACCCCGCTCCAGGCGCGGTGCATCTGGCGGTGCTGGCGGCGTACGTGGTGCTGGCGGTCAACCCCTGACCGGAGCGCCCGGAAGCGGCGGGCGGGCCGGCGACCCCGTCGGTCACCGGCCCGCCCCCGCGCTTGTCCGGGCTCCGCCCCCTCAGGCCCGGCTCAGGCCCGGCTCAGGCCCCCCTCAGGCCCGGTTCGGTGCCGGGGCCGTGCGGGTCGCTGCGGGTTCAGGACGACCGGCGGGTGCGGCGGGTGTAGACCACGGCGCCCGCACCGGCGAGCAGCAGCGCGGTACCGGCGCCGGCCACCAGGAGGCTGCCGTCGCTACCGGTGGAGGCGAGGCTCTTGCCGGCCGCGGCGGTGCCGGGGATCGGGGTCGGGACGCTGGCCTTCGCGGGCACGATGAGCGGCTTGTCCGGGTTGACCACGGTGCCTGCGGGCGGGGTCTGCACCGGGACGGTCGCGGTCGGGGCGGTCGACGGGCCGGCGGTGGGAGCCGGGGCCTCGGTGCCCGTCCCGGCGGTGGCCGAGGTGCTCGCGGAGGCCGACGGCGTCGCCGACGGGGTGACCGACGCGGTGGCCGACGGGGTGGCCGGGGTCGTCGTCGAGGGGCCGGCCGACGGGGTCGCCGACGGGGTGACCGACGCGGTGGCCGACGGGGTGGCCGGGGTCGTCGTCGAGGGGCCGGCCGACGGGGTCGTGGTGGCGGTCGCGCTCGCACTCGGCGAGGCCGAGGTGCTGGGCGTGGCGGACGGCGACGGCTTGCCGGTGGAGCTGGGGGAGGTGGTCGCGGAGGGCGTCTGCGACGGCGACGTGGTCGGCGTCGTGGTGGCGCTCGGCGAGGCGGAGGTGGTCTTGGTCGGGGTCGCGCTCGGCGAGGGCTTGCCGGTGGGAGCGGGGGTGCGGCCGCCGCAGTCGACCTTGAACACCTTGTGCTTGGGGTTGTTCAGCTCGGGCTCGGCCGGCAGCTTCCCGTCGACCAGCTCGACCGAGGCCCAGTACAGCTTGTAGTGGCCGTCCGGCAGGTTGATGTCCTCGGTGCGGACGTGGCCCTTGCCGTCCACCGGCAGGTCGCCGAACGCGACCGCGGTCTCGGTCTTGTCGTGCACGTCGGCGATCAGCCAGATGATGTCCTGGCCGGGGTCGAAGCCGAAGGAGTCCAGGTAGAAGGTGCAGACCTTGGGCTCGTTGCGATTGTCCTCCTGCCCCGTCGCGCTGTCGTGGATCTTGACGGTGCCGTTGTTGCCCTTGGGGGGCTTGCCTCCGGCGGCCGCGTGCGCGGTCGGCGCGAGCAGCAGCAGGGCGGCGGCGGTGGGGACGGCGACGAGGGATCTCGCCGTGGTGGAGCGGATGCGCATGCTGGTGTCCATCGTGGAGGGCGGGCAGGGGAGGGCCCGCACGGCAGGTGGGGGGAGCGCTCGGGCAGCCCGGGACCCGGCCGGTGACGGTGGGTGACGGCGCACGAGAGGCCCTAAGGTCCCGCAGTCGCCGCGGTGGCGCAAGGCAGATTTGGCCGGATTGCCATGCCGCCGGGGTGATTGTCCGACTTAGTCCCATGCAACGATCAGATCACCCGATTGTGAGAGAGACGTGCGCCGCTCCGCACGGCAGTGGGCCCTCGGTCGCCCCGCCTCCTCCGCCCGCGGCGAGGGGTGCGAGGATGGCCCCGACCGCCCTCGACGGCGGACCTCCGCCGACCGGCCGCCCCCACACCCCGGGGCGGCCCCATCCGGGCACACGGCGAGGTGGTCCGCCCTGCGTACCCCGGCAGCCCTCAGGCGCGGCGTCTCCCCGAACGCACTCCCTCACCTGCGAAGAAGACGCATCGCGATGCACCGAACCCTCATCACCCCCGCCTCCGGACCCGCCTCCAGACCTGTCTCCGGACCCGCCTCCGGACGCATCCCCCCGCACACCCCCGCACCCCCCTCCGGGCGCTCCTGCCGGCCGCTGCGCGCCGCCGCCGCGCTCGGCGCCGGAGGGCTGCTGCTCACCGGCTGCGGCAGCGGCGCCGCCCCGGCTCCCGGCAGCCAGGACGACCTGAAAGCCCGGCTCCCCAAAGCGGTCAGGGCCGCCGGGGTACTCAAGATCGGCTCCTATCTCAACTACCCGCCGGTGGACTTCAAGGACTCGTCGGGCGCGCCCGAGGGCCTCGACCCGGAGCTCGCCAAGGCGCTCGGCGCCACGATCGGGGTGAAGGTTGAGTTCACCGACATGCCGTTCGAGAAGCTGATTCCGGCCGTCCAGTCCAAGCAGATCGACCTGGCGATGTCGGCCGTCATCGACACCAAGCAGCGCCAGCTCGGCGCGGCCGACGACGGGCACCAGGCCGACGCGGGCGTCGACTTCGTCGACTACTTCGGCTCCGGCACGTCGATGGTGGTCAAGTCCGGCAACCCGCTGAACCTCTCCTCGCTGGAGAGCCTCTGCGGCCGGGTCGTGGCCGTCCAGCGCGGCACCGTCCAGGACGAGCTGGCCACCCGGCAGACGGCGGCCTGCCTGCGAACCGGAAAGCAGGTGCAGATCCACCGTTTCGACACCGACGAGCAGGCGCTCGCCGAGGTCGCCTCCGGCGCCGCGGCCGCCGATCTGAACGACTACCCGGTGGCCCAGTACAACACCACCCAGCCGGGCCGCGCCGGAACGTTTCAGCTGGCCAGTACCAACTTCCTGCAGGCCGGCCCGTACGGCATCACCGTCGCCAAGGACAACATCGCCCTGCGCGACATCATCGCCAAGGCGCTCGACGAGGTGATCCACAGCGGCGAGTACGACAAGATTCTCGCCAAGTGGAACCTGCACCGCGGCTCGGTCTCCAGCGCGGTCGTCAACGGAGGCCTCTGACCCCCTCCGGCGTTCCGTGCACCCCGCACGGGTGCCGACCCCCGCCCCGATGGCCGGTATCGACCGGTCATCGGGGCGGGGTCCGCGTGTCGGGGCGCGGCGCGGCGGCTGCTGTCCCTATCGTCGGTGACCGCGAGTCCGCAGCCGATCCGACCCGTGGGAGTTGCCTGATGCCCGGCCCAGAGCAGCAGTTGTCCACCGACGTCGAGCCCGCACGCGGGCCGGACCACGCCGATGTGATCGTGGTGGGTGCGGGACCAGCCGGTTCCACCGCCGCCTACCACCTCGCCCGCACCGGGCTCGACGTGCTGCTGCTGGAGAAGTCGGCCTTCCCCCGGGAGAAGGTCTGCGGCGACGGCCTGACGCCGCGTGTGGTCAAGCAGCTGGTCGATCTGGGCATCGACGTCTCCGAGGAGGCCGGCTGGCTGCACAACCGGGGGCTGCGCCTGGTCGCCGGAGAGCGCCGGCTGGAGCTGGACTGGCCGCAGCTTTCGGCCTTCCCGTCGTTCGGACTGGTCCGGCGGCGGGCCGACTTCGACGAACTGCTCGCCCGCCGGGCCGCCTCCGCCGGCGCCCGGCTGGTCGAACGGGCCAACGTGGCGGGCCCGTTGGTCGACGAGCGGACCGGCCGGATCACCGGGGTGACCGCCCGCCTCGGTGAGGAGCGGACGCCGGTCAGCTACCACGCGCCGCTCGTGGTCGCCGCCGACGGCAACTCCACCCGGCTGTCCCTCGCCATGAAGCGCTACCGCCGCACCGACCGGGCGATGGGCGTCGCCTACCGGACGTACTTCACCACCCCGCGCCACGAGGACCGCTACCTGGAGGCCTGGCTCGACCTGCGCGACCCGAAGGACCCGGCCCGGCGCCTGCTGCCCGGCTACGCCTGGGTCTTCGGCATGGGGGACGGCACCGCCAACGTCGGCCTCGGCGTCCTGGACACCGCCGCCGTGGCCCGCGAGGTGGACTGGCGGGACCTGCTCCGCCGCTGGTGCGCCGACCTTCCGCCCGAGTACGGCTTCACCCCCGAGGGCGTCACCGAGCCCGTCCGCGGCTCTGCCCTTCCGATGGGCCTCAACCGCCAACCCCACTACGCGGACGGCCTGTTGCTGATCGGCGACGCGGGCGGCACGGTCAGCCCGGCGACCGGCGAGGGCATCGCCTATGCGATGGAGTCCGGCCGGTACGCCGCCGAGACGATCGTCCAGGCCCTGGCCAGGCGCACCGACCGCGGCCGTGAACTCGCCCTGCGCGCCTACCCGCAGGCGCTGCGCGCCGCCTACGACGGTTACTTCGCGCTCGGCCGGCTGGCCGCCGACGTGCTGGGCCGCCCCCGGCTGCTCGGCGCGGCCGGAGCGCTCGGCCTCGGCCACCCGGCACTGCTCAAGGTGGCCTTCCGGCTGATGGTCAACCTGACCGAGCCGAACTCCCGTGACGCGCTGGACCGGCTGCTGCACGTCCTCGGCAAGCTGGCGCCCAGCAGCCGGTCCTGACGTGGCGCCAGGTCACTACGCGTTGAACCACCGCCTGCCCTCGTGTGACATGAAGGCCGTGACGATCAGCAGGGCGACGGCGAGGCCGGCCAGGGCGACGGTGGTACCGGAGAAGAGCTGGAGAATGCCGGAGATGATCGAGAGCCACTCGATCACCAGCACGGTGATCCTGGTCCAGCCCGCCCGGCGCGGCGCCAGGGCGGCGCAGAAGCCGAGCACGACGGCGATCATGATCGACAGGACGGCGACGAACCGGACCAGCCCGACGCCCTCCCCGTCCTCGCCGCTCATCAGGGCGAAGAGGAGGAGCCCGGCGAGGCCGTTGAGGACGGCATGAACCCAGACCCCCGCGACCGCCCACCTGATCGAGCTCGGCATCCGCTCGGAATTCCACTGGTGCATCTGGTCCGCCATCACTGACCACCCCCGGGTTCGGTACGGCCGTGACCCGGCGGCCCGGCCGTATCCGAGATGGTCCGGTCGGCCTGACGTGGTGTCAACGTGGTGCGTGGCACCCGGAACAGCTTCGTTACGGTCGGGCCGGGGGCTCGTGGTGGAGGGCGCGCGCGCCGGAGGGTTCGCGGCCCTCCATCCTGTGCGCCTCCGGGGTCGGGCATGGGCGGGTCGGCCGAAACGGGAGAAAGCAGTGGTCCTCCGGGCCCGTCCTGTTGACGGGGGGTCAGGTGATCCGCTTGCCTGGGTGCCGACCTGGACACGGAGGGTGACGGATCATCCCCCGGTCGCCATGACGCTGATACGACGGAGACATCGTGCGCCTTCGCCTTCGCCTGTTCCTCGCACCGCTCGCCGCGGTCGTCGCCCTGCTCGCCCCGGCCCTCCCTGCCGCCGCCGCCGACGCGGCCACCGCCGGTGCCGCCACCACGACCCCCTCCGACGAGTGCTCGGCCGCCGACTACCACGGCGACGCCCGCCTCGGCCCCGAGGACCTGCCGACCACCGGTCCGGTCGGCCGCGAGCTGATCGGCTACAACCGCACCGGCAACCTCTCGGAGGACAAGTTCCTCGCCACCTACTACAGCCCCACCGCCAACAACGGCAGCCCGGGCTGGATCTACCCGCCGGCCAACGGCTACGTCACGCTGCCGGACGGCACCCCGATCGAGTTCGAGATCACCCTCTACCCGAACCAGAACATCGACCGCTTCGGCAGCGAGTACGGCTCCTTCCTCGCCCCCGAGGGCCTGCCCTACGCCAGCCGCTCGATCCCGCCGCAGAGCCTCGACAGCAACCCGGCGGCCGGCTGCAACTACCACGACTACAAGGTGCTGAAGCCGTTCAAGGTGCACGCCGGCCCGATCGCGCCCTGGTTCGGCCAGCCCGGCTACGGCTTCCAGTACCAGCTCGACGCCGTCCTGGTGCCGAACGGCCCGGCCCGGCTGAACGTGCTCTGGCTGGTCGACAACGGGTACCTCGCCCGGATCTGACGCCCGTTCGTACGGGCGGGTGCGGCCGGTGGCCGGGGGTGCACGTCCCCGGCCACCGGCCTGTCCAGGGGGAGCGCACGGGCAGGTGTGGGTACGCACGGGAGCGCGCCCAGCACGGGCACGCGCTGGGAACGCACGGGAGCGCGCCGGCGCCCGCCCCGCGGTGGCCTCCCGGCAGGCCTGCCGCGGCCCTGCCGAAAGCCCGTCGCCGCGCCCTCCAGGCGGGCCCACCGCCGCCGCGCTCCCGGCTCGGGTAATTCGCTGGCGCACCCGCCGGGAGCCGGGATAGGAAAGGCGGATGAGTACCGCTGAATCCACCCCCGACCAGCGCTCCTTCGTCCCCGTCACGCTCGACCTGGGGGACTTGGTCCTGCGCCCCTGGGGGCGGAAGACCCTCGTCCGCGACGGCGCCGTGCCCGGCCTGGTCGCCGCAGCGGCCGACCCGGCCATCGCCCTGTGGAACCCGATCCGCACGACCGACGAGGCCGCCGCCGAGGCGTACCTCGACCGCTGCGACGCCGGCTGGGAGAGCGGCAGCACCGCCGCCTTCGCCGTCCTCGACGCCGCCGACGACGCACTGCTGGGCAACGTCGCACTGCGCTGGGTCGACCGGGCCGACGGCCTCGCGATGATCGGCTACTGGCTGCGGCCCGGCGCCCGCGGCCGCGGCGCCGCCACCCGGGCGGCCAGGGCCGTCACCAGCTGGGGCATCGCCACGGCCGACACCCGCCGGATCGAGATCGCCCACGCGGTGGGCAACGACGCCTCCTGCCGGGTCGCCGATCGCTGCGGCTACCCCGCCGAGGGCACCCTGCGAGCCTCGTACCGGTTCGGCGACGGCAAGTACCACGACGAGCACCTGCACGCCCGGCTCGCCACCGACCCCGAGCCCGCGTAGCCGGCCGGCCGTGGGCAGGCGGGCCTCCCGGAGCGGTTCGGCGAGGACGCGGTGCCCACGGCTGCGAGCCGTCGGGGGCGCGGCGCGGCGCATCCACCACGGGCCCTGGCACAGCCGGCCGCTCCGTGCGGGGCCGGGGCGGAGGCGGGGGCCCGCGTGCCCGGGGCGCCGGCCCCGCCCGACTTCCCGGGAGGGGCGCTGTGGCCGGGCGCGGGACGGGGGTGGGGGCCTAGTCTAGAAGAGCGCGCCCGTGCGTGGCACGGCAACGGGAACGGTGGGCCATGACGGTCATCTCGGCGGCACTCTTCGGTACCGACTGGCGCGGGGCGCTGCCCCGCACCGCGACCGGCCCCGCCCCCGCGCCGGGCGAGGCCGAGCTGCTGCGGGAGTGCGCCGCGCGGGGCTGGACGGTGGTGCTGACCGGGCCCGGTCCGGCCGGGGCGCCGGTGCTCGCCGTGACCGCCCCGGGCGGCGACCCCGTGCGTGCCGCCCTCGACCTGGTGGACGGTGCCGCATCACACGCGGTGTTCGTCGCCGGGAGCGTCGCCGAGGTACGGGCGGCCCGCCGTGCCGCCGTGCCGTGCGTCGCACTGGAGACCGGCGGCGCGAACGGTCCTGAACTGCGGGCGGCCGGCGCGGCCGAGGTGCACCGCGACACCGCCGCCCTTCTGAACGTGCTCGACGACAGCCTGCTGGCCCGACCCAGGGCCTTCGGCGGCTGCCGTCCGACGGCCCCGGCCGTACCGGCCGGCCGGAGCGGTTAGGGCACACCCGAACCGGGCAACCGCCCGGATGCGAGAACGACGTCACCGGACGGGTCGGAGGTGACCGAGATGGACGGACCCGCGTTGAGCGGCCGGGAACGGCGGCTCCTGGACGAGATCGAGTCCGATCTGCGCCAGGACACGCGTCTGGATCGACGGTTGAGCACGATGGGGGCCAAACAGCCGAGCCGGGTCCGGGTCGTGCTGCGCCGCGTGGCGCGCAAGCTCCCGCCGGGGGTGCTGATGACCGCGCTGGTGATGAGCGCGATCTGCCTCAGCATCGGCGTCCGCACCCCGACCGCGCCGGTCCTGACCGCCGTCGCGCTGGTCTGGGCGGCGAGCGTGGGCATCGCGGCCGCCGTGGCGGTCCTGCTGCGCCGACGCCGTCCGGGCCGCCTGCTGGACGCCGAGGGCACGGACCTCCTCGGCGGCGGGGGCCGTGACCGGGGCGAACGCGGTGACCGCCCCGAACGCGGTGAACACGGGGAACGACGCCCGTGGGACCAACCGGAGGCGTGAGTGCCATGACGACCGACCTGTGGGAGTACCGGCCGGGCTCCCACCATGCCGCCGACCTGAACCTGGTCGGCTACGAGGTGGAGGCGACGGACGGCCCGCTCGGCCGGGTCGAGCAGGACGCCGGCGACCACCTGCTGGTCGACGCCGGGCCGTGGGTGCAGGGCACCCGGCTGCTGGTCCCGGTGGGGCTGGTGGCCCGGATCGACCACCTGGAGCTGGTGGTCCACCTGGACTGCCCGCGCGCCCGCGTCCGCTCCGCCCCGCCGCCCGCCGCCGTCGAGCTGACCCCGGGCGACCTGGGCACGCACGGCCGCACGGCGCTCGACCAGCACTTCGCGGCGACCGGCCACCCGGCAGGGAACGGGCACGACGCAGGGAAGGGGCACCTGGCAGGGGACGGGCACGACGCAGGGAACGGGCGCCCGGCGGGGTGAGCGCCGATGCCACTGGTGACCCTGACCGGCCGCACCGTCGCCTTCCTGGTCGCGCCGAAGGGCGTCGAGCAGGTCGAACTCACCTCGCCCTGGCAGGCGGTGGCCGAGGCGGGCGGCACGCCGCGGCTGCTCTCCACCAGGCCCGGACGGGTGCAGGCCTTCAAGCACCTGGACCGCGCCGACACCTTTCCGGTGGACGACCTCGTGGGTGAGGCGGACCCCGGCCGGTACGACGCCCTCGTCCTGCCGGGCGGCGTCGCCAACCCCGACCACCTCCGGACGGACCGGGCCGCGGTGGCCTTCGTCCGCGCCTTCTGCACCTCGGGCCGCCTGGTCGCCGTGATCTGCCACGGGCCGTGGACGCTGGTGGAGGCGGACGCGGTGCGCGGACGGACGCTGACCTCCTGGCCGAGCATCCGCACCGACCTGGTCAACGCGGGCGCCCACTGGGTGGACGAGGAGGTGCACATCTGCCGGGACGGCCCCGGAGTCCTGATCTCCAGCCGCAAGCCGGCCGACCTCCCGGCCTTCAACGACGCCTTGGTCACGGAGTCCGCGCACGCGCCGCGCGCGAAGTCCCGCCCGCCGTGGCCCACGGCGCACGAGCCCGCACCGTCGCGCCACGTCTCCGGGTCCCTCGGTCCAGAGGAGCCCTGAGCAGCGTCAGGACGCTCGCCCGGTTCAGTCCCCGCGCAGGCGGACGAAGGCCGCCGTCGGCGGCCGGCCGGTGACCGTCACCTCGGCCCGCAGCAGCGCGGTGAGCGGCCGCAGCGTCCCGTGGTCCGGATCGCGGACGGGTGCGCCCAGCCGCCCCTGCGCCGCCTCGGCGACCTGCCGGGCCTGTGCCGGCGTCAGCTGCGGGGTGGACAGCAGCACCCGGCCGTCGGCCAGCTCCAGGACCAGCGCCCGTGGCCGGGCGGCCGTCCCGACGACGGCGCGGACGGTCGCGTCGAGGGTGTCGCTGCGCCGGTACTTGACCCAGACCTGGCCGGCGCCGCGCGGCCGGTACGAGGAGCCGGCGGCCTTGCAGACCAGCCCCTCCACCCCCGTGTCGGCCAGCTGTTCCATCCACGCCAGCGCCTCGGCCCGGTCGGTCGTGGCCATCACCGGCTGGACCGGCGGCGGCACGTCGGCGAGGGCGGCGAGCAGCAGCCGGCGCCGGTCGGTGAGCGGCAGCCTCCGGACGTCCCGCCCGGGCAGCGCCAGCACGTCGAAGGCGATCAGCCCGAGCGCCGTGTCGTCGGCGGTCCGGGCCTGCCGGGTGCGCAGCAGCTCCTCGAACGCGAAACGTCCGCCGCGCCAGGCGACCAGCTCCGCGTCCAGCACCAGCCCGGCCGGCAGCCGCGCGACGGCGGCGGCGATCGGCGGGAACTCGGCGGTGAGGTCCCGCCCGGAGCGTGACTGGAGATACGGGGGCCGCTCCCCACGCGCGAACGCCACGCAGCGGAAACCGTCCAGCTTGAGCTCGTACAGCACGCCCGAGCCGCCCAACCCGTCCGGTGGCGGGACGGCGGCGACGGCGGCCGGGCGCATCACCTCGACGGGCGGGTCCAGCACCAGGGGCGAGCGAGCGGCCGCGGGGGCCGGGCCAGCGGGGGCCGGGGCAGCGGCGGGAGACGGCGTCGGCGCCGCCGGGAGGGGGCGGGCCCGGTCCGCGTCCAGCAGCGGGGCGAACAGGTCACCGGACTCCGCCAGCCGCCCCGGGACTTCGGCGATCGTGAAGACCAGCTCCTCCGCCGAACGGGCCCGCTCCAGCTCCGCCCACGACAGCGGCGTGGACACCGTCGGCCGGGCACGCGCCCGCACGGTGTAGGGGGCGGCGGTGGTCTTCTTGGCGGAGTTCTGCGACCAGTCCACCAGCACCCGCCCGGTGCGCCGCGCCTTCGCCATGGTGTGCACGACCAGGTCCGGGTGCGCCGCCTCCAGCGAGGCCGCGAGCGCCTTGGCGTAGGCGGAGACCCGGGTGCTCGGCGTCGGCTCCAGCGGCACCAGCAGGTGCAGGCCCTTGGAACCGGAGGTCTTCACCCAGCAGTCGAGCCCGTCCGCCGCCAGCCGCTCGCGGAGCAGGACCGCCACCGTCCGGCAGGTCAGCACGGACGCGCCCTCGCCCGGGTCCAGGTCCAGGACCAGCCGGTCCGCCAGCGCGGGGGCGGCGGCGTGCCACTGCGGCACGTGCAGCTCCAGGCAGCCCAGGTTGGCCGCCCAGAGCAGCGCCGCGCCGTCGTCCAGCACCACCTGCCGGAGGTCCCCGCTGCTGCTCGGCACCTCCACGGTGCGCACCCAGGGGGGCGTTCCGGCGGGCGGGTTCTTGGCGATGAAGACCTCGCCGTCCACCCCGTCCGGGCAGCGCAGGAAGGAGACCGGACGGTCGCGCAGGTGCGGCAGCAGCGCGGTGTGCACGGCCGCGTAGTAGCGCAGCACCTCGCCCTTGAGCGTGCCCGTGTCCGGGTAGTACACCTTCTCCAGGTGCGAGAGCGCGAGCGTGCGCCCGTCCACCACCATCTGCGGCATGGCCGCCTCCGAGCTGCGTCGGGCCGCCGCGCCTGTTCGCCGGGCCCGCGCAGCCAGTCTGCCCGCCTGCCCCGCAGTCCGCCCTCCCGGTCGTCCCCGGCCGTCCTCCCGGCAGGGCGGTGACGGCCCGAGCAGCGCCGGGGCGGCCCGGGGCGGGGCTTGGCGGCTCCTCGCCGGGGCAAGGTAGCCTGCGCCCGAAGCCGGTGTCAGCCCACGACCAGGGCGTGTGCGTCCGCCACCAGGTCCTCGATCCGGGCCCAGTCGACCGGTGCCACGTCCAGGTCGACCCCGATCCAGCCGCGGTGGCCGACGTACGGGGGCCGGAAGAAGCGGTCCGGGTCCTCGGAGATCAGGAACTGCTGTGCCCCGGCCGGGGCAGGACACCAGAACGCGAGGCGGTCGTCGTGATGGTGGTCGGCGAGCATCACGAACACCCGCGCCCGCCGCCCCGCCCCCGCGAACCAGGTCGGCTCGCCGTGGCTCACCCGCTCCGCCACCTCCGGCAACGACAGGCAGAGCGCCCGCAGCCGTTCGACGCGGTCCTCGGGGGAGGGGGTCCGGGGGTCCGGGGCCCGGCCGGCCGGGCGAATCCTGCCGCGCCGGGCGCGTCCCGGCCCGCGTGCGCCGGGGCACGGGGCTCAGCCGGCCGAGGGGCGCGGGGCGCCCGGGTAGGTGCCGAAGTACCAGCGGTTGCCCTCCGGGTCGGCGGCCGCGAAGTCCCGCGAGCCGTAGTCCGTCTCGTAGGGCTCCGTCGTGATCCGCGCCCCGGCGGCGACGGCGCGCGCGTGCACCGCGTCCGGGTCCGCCGTGACCACGTACGCCGTGAAGCCGCCCGGCCGGCCCGGCCAGGGTTCGGCGCCCTCGGGGTCGGGGCGGTCCGAGCCGAGCATCACGCCGCCGCCCTCCGGCCAGGCCAGTTCGGCGTGCGCGACGAGGTCGCCCTCGCCGTACACGACCACCTCCTGGAAGCCGAAGGCGTCGACGAGGAAGCGGATCAGGGCCCGGGCGTCACGGGCACGCAGGCTGGGCCAGACCTGCGGGGCGGGAGTCTTCGTGTCCATAGCGGCAGTCCTCCTCGGAGCGGCTGTGGCGAACCGGAGCGGTTGTCACAGCTCCCACTCTGGCGCCGCCCCACCCGCCCCGCCTTGGACGTTTCGGAACTTCGCCGCGTCCGGGCCCTCCTCCGCCAGCCACACGCTCGGCGCACAGCCGGCGAGCGCACGGAACTCGCGGGCCAGATGGGCCTGGTCGAAGTAGCCGCAGCGCGCGGCCAGCTCCGCCAGCCGGGGTACCGGCCCGGGCGCGCCGAGCAGCCGCCGGGCCCGGTCGAACCGGATCACCCGGGCGGCGGCCTTCGGGGTCAGCCCGGTCTCGCGGCGGAACCTGTCCTGAAGGTGCCGGCTGCTCCACCCGGTCTCCCGGGCCAGCGCCGAGACCGGTAGGGCCCCGCCGCTGCGCCGCAGTGCCTGCCAGGCCCAGGCGACCTCGGGCGGGACGTTCCCGGTGGGGCGCGCGGCCCGCAGCAGTGCGCCGTCGAGGGCGGCGAACCGTTCCGGCCAGCCGCCGGCCTGCTGGAGCGCCTCTTGGAGCAGTGCGCTCGCCCGTCCGAGCACCGCGTCGGCCGGGAGGTCCACCCCGGCCAGCTCGCCGGCCGGCAGGCCGAAAAGCGCCCGGGCGGCCAGCGGGTGCACGGCGATCTGGACGCCGGACTGCCGGCCGTCGTGGGTGATCAGCGCCGGGGAGGTGTGCAGGCCGCCCAGCAGGGTCGCGTAGCTGTCGGCCGGCTGGGCCGGATCCGGGTGCCCGGCGACGGTGAGCGGCTCGTCCAGGGTGAGGATGAATGTCAGGTACGGCGAGGGCAGCCCGCGGTGCACGGCGGGTGCGATGCCGCGTTGGCGGTAGCCGGAGTACCAGGCGACGTACGGCCGCAGAGCCGTGGCGGGCCGGCTCCGGACGGCTTCGTCGACCGTGTCGGCGAGTTCCTGCGTCACCTCCCCAGTATCGGCCGCCCGGGACGGCGCCGGCCCGGCCGTCCCGTCTGCTCGCGGGCTCGCGGGCGGTGAAGGTGTTGCTTATGGTGATCGCACCGGAACACCCGGTATTCGGGGGCGGACCTGACAAGGAGTCCCAGTGACCACTGCCCGAGACATCATGCACACCGGCGCCCAGTGCATCCGTGCCGACCAGACGCTGGCCGAAGCCGCCATGATGATGCGCGACATGAACGTCGGCGCTCTTCCGATCTGCGGTGACGACCAGAAGCTGAAGGGCATCATCACCGACCGCGACATCGTCGTGCGATGTATTGCCGAGGGCAAGGACCCGGCCGGCATGATGGCCATGGAGCTGGCCGGCCATCTGCACTGCGTCCGCGCGGAGGACGGCATGGACATGGTGCTGAAGAAGATGGAGCAGCACCAGATCCGCCGTATCCCGGTCATCGACGGCGAACGGCTGGTCGGCATGATCAGCGAGGCCGACCTGGCCATGGGCCACCGCAACGGCCAGCGCCTGACGGACCAGCAGATCATCGAGTTCATGGACAGCGTGTACATGATGCGGTGACCGGCAGGGCTCGTGAGAGTGCCCTCGCGCGCCGATGCGTGCGAGGGCACTCGCCGTTTCCCGCCCCAGTCCGGCGCTGCCTGGATCCCGACCCGGGCGCCCGACCCCGCCCCGACCCGTGTCCCGGTGGTGCCTCTCCGCCTCGCGTCTCGGCATACGAGCGACGTGTTCTTGCTATCCGGGATGGGGAAGAATCGCCGTCATGGGGAAGACATACGAGAAGATCGACGGCCGCCTGCGGGAGTTCATCGAGCGCCAGCCCGTCTACTTCGTCGCGACCGCGCCACTCGCCGCCGACGGCCATGTCAACGTCTCGCCCAAGGGGAGGTCGGGCACGCTCGCGGTGATCGATGAACTCACCGTCGCCTACCTGGACTTCGGCGGTTCGACGGCGGAGACCATTGCCCATCTCCGGGAGAACGGGCGGATCACGCTGATGTGGTGCTCCTTTGACGGTCCGCCGACCGTCGTGCGCGTCCACGGCCAGGGCGAGGCGGTGTTCCGGGACGACACCAGGTTCGCCGGACTGCTGGGGCACTTCGACCCGGGGGCGGACGGCTCGGCGCTGCGGGCGATCGTCCTGGTGAAGGCCGACCGGGTGAGCGACTCCTGCGGATTCGCGGTGCCGTTGATGGAGTACCGCTCGGACCGGGACCTGCACGTGCAGTACTTCGACCGCAAGTCGGAGGAGGAGTTCAACACCTACTGCGAGGGCAAGCAGTACGTCGGTACCAGCATCGACGGCCTGCCCGCCCTTCCGCTGCCGCTCCCGCCCCGTCCGGCATAGCCGGTCGGGCCCGCCGGCCGTCAGACCGCGGGCCGGGTCCGCTCGCGGTAGAGGTCGCGCAGAAGGGCGATCTCGGCGCCGTGGTGGAGCAGTTCCTGGTTGACCCACCACACCGTCTCGCGGAACGGGTCCTCCGGGTCGCTGCCGTAGGGGTAGGCGCTGTGGCCGATGGTGTCGAGCGCCTTGTCGTCGGCGTCGACCAGGACCGACCGCCATGCGTCGGCCGCCGCGGCGAAGGCCGCGAGCGCGGTCGCCGCGTCGCCGGCCACCGGGTGGTCGTCGCGGGTCAGCGCGCGGCTGCCACCGGTGTGGTCGGCCCGGAGGGCGAGCATCTCGGTGAGGTGGCTGAGCCGCCAGGCCAGGGTGGTGAAGGGCGGCGGCACCGGGTGCGGGGCGGGGGCGGTGTCGCGGCCCCAGGGGCCCTTGCCGACGAGCAGGGTCGCGCGTGCCCCGGGACCGTCGGCGTGGCGCCGGACCGACCAGCAGCCGGCGACCGGCTCCCACAGGTACTCGTCGTCCGTCATCGCACCGACCGGGACGTCCGTGCCGTTGCCGCTGTCCACGACCGGTCCGGCCAGGCGGTCGGCGAGGCGCCCGCGGGCGAAGTCGTACTGCTGGAGTAGGGGGACCATGCGTGGCGGCATCGTCATCGGGCGCTCCCACGGTAGACGCTGATCGGCTCCGGGCCGGGGCCGGCGATTCCGGGACCCGCCCGCACCCTGCCACAGCAACCGCCGCACCGCGACGGGTTATTCGCCCGGTGCCGGTGTCCGTGCGGCGCGATAGGTGGGTGGAACGCCGCGACGCCGCTGTCCCGGACCGTGGGTGTTCGGTCGGGTGCAGCGGCGTTGTCGTGGGGGTGACGTCGGGTGGACGTCGGGGCGGCGGGCTGGCCTGGTGGCCGGGTGCCGGCGGGGGGTTACTTGGTGAGGCCGGCCTTGATGGAGCAGACGGGCCAGGCGCCGGGGCCCTGGGCGGCGAGGACCTTTTCGCCGATGGTGATCTGCT